>PABS01000073.1 GCA_002699325.1 Ponticaulis sp.
GGATACCCCTTTTATTTGAGCGGGCGTAGCTCAGGGGTAGAGCGCAACCTTGCCAAGGTTGATGTCGTGAGTTCGAATCTCATCGCCCGCTCCATTTTCTCCCCGGACAAATGGATGATGCAGAACTCCTGGTGAGTATGCTCGAGAAATCTCAGAATTTTTTGGAACTCTCCGCGCTATTGCGCGTTTATGGCTCTAAATCGGAGTTTCGCGTTCTTCTGCCGCCTTGCAGAATTTTCGCTGTAGGGCCAAAAAATCCATGGATCACAAGACTTTAAGACAACTGATTGAGCATCGCTCGGTGGCTCTTACGATTGCCGATGCTCGCGATCCGGAGTTGAGGCTTCTGGCTGCCAATAACCCGTTTGAAGCCATGACAGGTTATCTCGAGAGTGAGTGCATCGGCCAGAATTGTCGTTTCCTTCAGGGCGGCGAGAACGCTGTAAAGCTGAACGACACAGATCGACTGCATAAGTTTTTCGACAATCCATCTGACAACTTCATCCGTCACCGGTTGGTGAATTTTCGTAAGGACGGCTCGGCGTTTATTAATCTTCTGACCATGACGAGGCTGCGCGATGTTCAGGGGAAGCCAACCTTTATTCTCGGCTCTCAGTTTGACCTCGGCCAGGCAGATGTCGAAGAGTTGAAGTCTTATGAGAGCCGCCTCAACGAAAAGCTCAATTCGATTGGAAAGTCTGACAGGCTCGAGGACTCCATTCACAAAGGGACCCTTTTTGCGCTTTCGGATGCGGCATCAGCGATCGTTTCCGCGCGCGCCAAGTTGCTCGAAGTGAATGAGCTTTCAGATAGTAGTCGTGCATTCTAGGTCTTGCTCAGCTAGGACTGAATGGGATGGATAATTGGGTAGGGCACATTTGACGTGGATCAGGAAACTCCCCGCGAAAAAATAGTGAGTGACAACGGGTCGTCAGTTATTCCGATTATCGGAATTGGTGCCTCTGCGGGTGGGCTGGAAGCCATTCGCGAAATGCTCAGTGCGGCGGAGCTGCCCACCGGCATGGCTTATGTCATCGTTCAGCACCTCGATCCCAATCATGAGAGTATGCTGGCTGAGCTTCTGAACCGTCAGACCAATCTGGACGTGCAGCAGGTTTCGGGCGGTGAAAAGGTTGAAGCCGATAACGTCTATATCATCCCGCCCGGCCACGGCCTTGAGCTGAAGAATGGCGTGCTGACCCTCACAGAATTCGAACAGCCGCGTGGGCTTCGTCGACCCATCGACGATTTCTTTGAATCGCTGGCGTACGACTGGACGGTAAATGCCGCCTGCGTGATCCTGTCGGGCACTGGCGCGGATGGCGCGATCGGGCTTCGTGCCGTGAAGGAATGCGGCGGCGTCTGTCTGGCGCAGGAACCGGTTACGGCGCGCTATGACGGCATGCCACTGGCCGCGGTCGGCACGGGCCTGGTGGATTATGTTAAACGCCCCGCCGAGATGATCGACACCCTGAGCGATTTCTTCTCCCGGCGTTCAAATTCCGTTGGCGATGAAGAGATTTCGCGCGTGGTCTCCGATCACATAGACGATGTCTGTAATTCGCTCAGCGAACTGATCGGCCACGACTTCAGCGATTATAAGCGGTCCACGCTTGAGCGCCGGGTTGAACGCCGCATGCAGGTTCTGGGGATTGATGATCCTCAGGCTTATCTTCAGCGTGTTCGAAAAGATGAAGATGAGTGTGACGCGCTATTCCGCGACCTTTTGATCAATGTCACGCGCTTCTTCCGCGACAATGAACATTTTGATCAGCTGATGACCGATGTGATTAAGCCGCTCGTGGCTGAAAGCCGGTCGACCGGGGAAATCCGCGTCTGGGTGGCGGGCTGTTCGAGTGGTGAAGAAGCCTATTCCATCGCCATGCTGTTGCACGAAAAAATGCGGGAAACGGCCACACGCCCGCTCGTGCAGATTTTCGCAACCGACATTGATGAGAGCATGCTGGCGATTGCGCGAGAGGGTCGTTACCCCTCAGCCTCTCTGACCGATATTCCCGAAGAGTTGCGAGACCGGTACACGATTGGCCATGGCGTGGATTTCCAGATTTCGCCGATCATTCGAGACATGATCCGGTTTTCCTCGCATAGCCTGATCAAGGATCCGCCTTTTGCGAAAATTGATCTGCTATCTTGCCGGAATCTTCTGATCTACTTTGGTGAGCGGTTGCAGAAATCTGTTCTGCCGCTGATGCATTATTCGATCCGGCCAGGTGGCTATCTCTTCCTTGGACCATCGGAGACGGTCGGGCGCTATGAGGACCTGTTCGCGCCAATTGATGCACGCAGCCGCATCTTTAAGCGCCGTCCGGGCTCTATTCGCCATCCGATTGACCTGCCCATGGGCAATAACCGATCGCGTCGACAGTCTTCCGGCTCTCAGCCTGGCTATAGCGGTAAGAAAGACTGGCAGGAGGAAGAGGTTACCCGTCGGATTGCCGACCGGTATGCGCCAGCTTCTGTTCTGATCGATGCGGATGGCAATGTGCTGACGAGCTATGGCCGCCTCAGCCGGTATCTTGAATTCCCGACGGGCGAGGGTCGCCAGGTCTCTGTGCTGAACCTTGCGCGCGGTGATCTCAGGCGCGTTCTGCCAAGCCTGATGCGTGATGCCAGCTCGAAGGACCGGCGTGTTGTCGCGAATGGCATTGAGATCAAATCCGAATTTGGTACCCAGAAAGTCGATCTGATCGCCGACCCGGTGATGGATGGTCATGTACTGTTGATCTTCCGCGACCGGGAGCCCTTCAAACAGGAATATGACGAAGATCTTCTGGATCTCAATCAGGCCGACGATCAGGTTCAGGTGCTTGAAGATGAGCTGCGCTCTACGCGCAATCGTCTGAGAACGACCGTTGAAGAACTCGAAACGGCGAATGAGGAGCTGAAAAGCTCCAACGAAGAAATGATGTCGATGAACGAAGAGCTTCAGTCGACAAATGAAGAGCTCTCAACGGTTAATGATGAGCTGAAAAGCAAAGTCGATCAGCTGACCGTTGCCAATGCTGACCTGATGAACTTCTTTGATTCCACCCAGCTTGCCGTGGTGGTTCTCGATGAAAAGCTTCAGATCCGCAGCTATACCGAAGCAGCTTGCGAGATTTTCCCGCTTAAATCGACCGATAAGGGCCGGCATATCAGCGAGATCGTTCCGACTTTCGATCATCGCAATCTGGTCGATGATGTGCGCGACGCCATGCAGGGCGAAAAAACCGTCACGCGACGGCTCACCTCGCGGGATGGAAAATCCGACTATGCCATGCGGGCGCTACCCTATAAATCGCTATCCGGCGATGTGCAGGGCGCGACCGTCGTGTTTACCGACATTTCGGAGTCCCTGGCGCTTGAGCGCGCGCTTGCCGAGCAGAGAGAGCGCCTTGAGCTGGCCATCCAGGTGGGCGGCGTTGGCGTCTGGGAGCTGAATGTCGAATCCGGCGTCGTCATCCTTGATGACAACGCGCTTGGGCTGATGGAGCTCAATCAACAGGGCCTTATCCACCTCGACACGTTGATGGCGATGATCATTGAAGAGGACCTGCAGGATTACGAACGCGCATTACGTCATACGATCTCCGGACAGCGCGATTTCGACATCACGTTCCGTATTCGCACGCCTGAGGGTGAAATGCGGTGCCTTCGTCAGCTCGGACGTCAGCTCGATGGCGCGCAGCAGAACACACTTGTGGGCGTAGTGATCGATGTCAGCGCCGAATACGAGCAGGCCGCGCAGCGCGATCTCATGATCCGTGAGATGAACCATAGGGTGAAAAACCTGTTCGCCATTATCGGCTCTATGGTTTCGCTCGCCTCACGGCAGTTCACTGATGTCAGGCAGATGGGCAGTGTTGTTCGCGAGCAGATCGCGGCACTTGGGCGTGCGCACAGCCTGAGTGTTGGCGCAGACGACAAAGATCCGAAGTCCAAGGCGTCGCTCGAAAACCTGATCTCGCAGGTTATTGAGCCCTATAGCACGCGCCATGAAATCAAAATGACAGGCGAGGAGATTCTTGTTCCGAGGACTGTACTGTCTCCTCTGGCGCTCATCCTTCATGAATGGGCGACGAACTCTGTAAAGTATGGCGTTTTTCAGTCCAAGAACGGATCTCTGGACATCAGCTGGGAGCGGAAGGGCGACCGCGCCACGCTGTATTGGGACGAGACTAACCCTGAATTTGACGGAGAGATAGGAGACCATCGAGGCTTTGGCTCAACGCTGGTCCGCCTGTCAGTGTCGCAGATTGAGGGGGAGCTGGAACCATATCCTGAACCCGGACGTTACAAACTCGCCTTGAGTTTTAGCCTTGAAGTAGATTGAGCGTATTTGTTTTGCAGTTCACAGTCCTGATCGCCGAAGACGAGCCACTGATCGCCATGGATCTGACCATGCAGGTGGAAGACCTTGACCATCAGGTCATGGGTCCGTGCAAACGTGTTGCAGATCTTCGCCGCATGCTGTGTTCTGAACTGCCTGACTGCGCAGTGCTTGATGTCCGTCTCGATGATGGGGAAGTGTTTGAAGTGGCCGACCGGCTGGCTGCGCACAATATCCCGTTTCTCTTTCATTCCGGCCACGCAAATGGCTGGGAACTGAAAAGCCGGTATCCGGATGCTGTTATCTGCCCGAAGCCCAGCTCGCCTTCAAATCTGGAACGGCATCTGAAGATGTTGTTCGAGAAGGTTGAGCATACGCAGCCGCGCACACCTGCCTGAGCAGGTGACAGACAAGCCGGCCAACCGCTCGCACCTCAATCCAGCAAGAAATCGTTTTAAACGCTGTAGCCCGCATTCGCCGACTAATTTTGCGCGGGGGCGTGCTAATCGTCGAACAGAGCGGGCTCACGCGATTCCAGGCGACGGGATTCCGGTACGGCCTGTCTGCCTTCTGTTGGATAATGAACAGGATGGCGGTATCCGGCATTGCCGAACAGGCTGACGAGCAAAATCAGAAGGTCAGCAGCCAGCGCCAGAATGAATGAGAACACGGCTTGCGGCTCGCGATCCTGCAGCGCGGCAAAGCCATAAGCGATCGGTGCAGCGTCGGGGTCTCGGGTCAGGGCAACGCGGCGGAGGTCTTCCAGATAAACCGTCTTCTGACGCGCCGGCAGGGCAGACGCGTTGATGCAGTTATTGCGGATATAGCTGATCAGCTCTGTGCCGCGCGTGCTTGCATAGGTGTCGCTGTTTTCAGCCCGGCAGTTGGCTTCGACTTCGCTGATGCTGGCATTCAGCCCGGACAGACGCCGCGCGGCATCGAACGCGCCACCTGATGTACAGTCGATGCTGGTTGGATCGAACGCTTGCGCGCCGCTCTCAATGGTTGTTGTGGCCTGAGCGGCGAGAAGTTCGGATTTGATCTGGGTGCAGGCTGACTGGATCTGATTGATCTCATTTTCATTGATCTCTTCGGATGTGAAATCAAGTTGAGGGATTTCCAGAGCGTCTGCCTGGGACGTCAGCGCACCAATCTCTTCCTGAAGAAAGCGCGCCCGGACGTCTCCGCCAGCTGCGAGTGCCTGATCGACTTCTTCATCGGTGCCATTGCCCTGAACGATGGCGAGCTGCTGTTGAGCATTGAGAAGGGTGTCATTGGCGTTGGTGAGTTCTCGCTGAACGTTTTCGAGCCGGTTCGTCGCGACCTCAAGATTCGCCTTGATGATGTCATGCTCCCGGTCGAGATCACGCCAGCGCGGACCACGCCCGACAAGGCCGCTCTCCTGCGCGCCGCGCTCTTCCAGCAGTTTCTGATCGGACTTTAACTGAGATTGCGTCTGAAGTTTGGTGACCTCGCTTTGCCATTCGTCGCGCTGCAGGGTGAGGAGCTCCACTTCGCGTTTGAATTCTTCAACCAGGCTTTCCAGCTCGCCTTCGCGTGAGGCGCGACTGACAGCGGCGCTGCGCGCTTCGGCGCGGGCTGTGCCGACCTGCTGCTGATAATCGCGGAGTTCGCGCCTGCGCTCATCAAGCTGGATCAGGATGTCCTGGCGCTGTTCGGTGGAGGCTTCGGCCAGAAGATTGATCTGGGCCTGGAAGCTCGCCTGCTGCTGAGAAAAATCTGAACGGGCCTCGCGGGCTTCAGCATTCAGATCGTCAATCAGACGTTCGACAATCACATCGCCGCGTTCGCGAATGGTTTCGGCCGACCAGTCCGCTTTCTGAGCGCTGAACATGCGGTCAAACAGATCGATATAGGAGAAAGTGACGGAAATCGTTGTCGCGGCGACATAGCCAAACAGGATGGCGGCGATCAGGCCCCAGCGCTTTTCCTGTTCGACCATAAGAAGACGACTGGCGATCCAGGCCAGGGCCAGCATGAGTGCCTGAATACCGAAGGCGAGCCCGAGCGAGATGATAAGGCTCTCAATATGATCCCAGGAGTTGAGGGCGTTGGAGACGAAGCCGTCGGCGCCTTTGCCGGAGTTCAGGCTGTCAACGGAGCGCAGGCCGCTCCATGTTGTCAGAAAGGAGACAACAGACAGAACAATACTGGCGACGATCGCACTTTGAAATCCAAGACTCCGTGGTGAGCCCGCCGTTGATTTTGTCATCTCTGCTCATCTCTTGGCATTGGGGCAGAACAGTCTTCCGTGCCCAAGGTGGTATTCATGCCTGCACTTGCTGCAGGTCACTCCTAACCGTTTATAGGTGACGAAAATAGGGCAGCGCAGCGTACTACGCCCCGGATGTGCACCAGGGGGTGAGGTTTGCGTAAAATCGTCGCGTTTGGCGTCAGGCGATAATGTTCGGATAGATCAAACCGCGGAGGCGAGAAATTTCGTCTCTCATCCGAAGTTTGGAACGTTTTAGTCTCTGAAGCGCAATCATGTCCCCCTTAGCGGACTGCAGTCGACTGACCTCCAGATCAATCGCGCGATGATCTTTTTCCAATATATCCAGTTGCTTCTTCAGATCGCGAATGCGCTCATCAAACCCGAAATCTGAACCGTCCATTGTTTTGGCCTTTGAGTAAAACAGACGCGCATCTTAACAAATTTCCCTGTGGAAAATAGTGTTAAGTTTTTCTGGCGGTTTGCTGAACCCTTCGGGAAACGAAAAAAATTCAGAGTCAATACGTGACGAAATGATGACTTCGTGGTTCCATATGTGGCTTACAACAGAGGAGCGAAGCGATGAGTCTAGAAAATCATCTGCAGGAACTTTCCGCACGTCATCAGAAACTCGATGAGGCGCTCCAGGAGGAACAGAAAAGACCGTCCTCCGATACTCTGAAGATGACCCGGATGAAGCGCGAGAAACTTCGTCTCAAGGAAGAGATAAAATCTCTTCGGGGTGACGCAACTCACTAATTTCTGTCCGGGTTCAGCAGGTTTCGCGGAAAGCGGTCGCCAGTCGCCGCTTGACCGCGGGCCATATGGATGACTAGGCCCGTCTTCCAGATATGGTTTTGAAAGGCGGGACGCGATGCGGGCACCCAGCGTTGTTATACTTGGCCTTGGCCGGGCTGCCGGAGTGGCTTGCGCACGGCGTTATTCTGATGCTGGCTGGGCCGTCACGATTGTCGATTCCAGCCAGAAAAACCTCGATCGCGCCGAAGACGATCTCGGTGATCTGGCGAATTATCTCCACGAAGATCAGTCAACCAAGCTCGGCCTGAAAAACGCACTGTCGGGGACGCTGGAGCAGTTCGAAGGCGTAGATGCGGTCATTCACATTCCGCCCGTGCCTGACGCTGTGCCTTTGCAGGAAATGGATCTCAGCCAGTTCGCGCAGGATTTCGAAAAATCTGCCATGACCTCTCTGATGGCGGGCAAGATTTTTGGTTCGGAGATGATCAGGGAAATCCGCGAGCATGAACTGAACACAGAGCGGCCGCCCTATCCAAAATCCCTGCTTCAGATTCTGGGTATCTCTGCCATTCGCTGCGATGTCGGTTCGGTTGGCCCATCTATTGCCCAGGGTTCCATGCTGCCAGTTATGAAGGCGCTGGCCGTCGAGTATGCGCCCTATGGAATCCGTTCGAACGCAATTGTTGCCATCCGGTCGCGAAGCGAGGAGATCGAGCCCTGGCTGAAGGAGCGTACGCCGCTTGGCCGCGCCGTTCGTTCACGGGAAATTGCCGACACGGCTTTCTTCTCAACATCTGCCGAGGCGGGCTTCATTACCGCGCACTCTTTTGTGCTGGATGGTGGCCGAAGCGCACTGAATGGTTTGAGCGTTGAGCCAGAGCCCAAGTCAGAAGACTAGATCGCCTTTTGGTTGTTGTTAACGGTAAAATTTCAATACTTACAATGAGAAGTGACAGTATTTCTGTCTGTTTTGGTGGATTCACACCAATGAACACCATCGAGTTTTAGTCGATACTTTCCGGGTAACCGGAGCCGTATCGCATGATCCATGTTGTGACCATTGCCAACCAGCATCTCTATGCCCGTCAGCTCGACGAGATGTTCCGCATGCGCCACGAATTCTATGTGCGCCAGCGCGGATGGACGAATCTCACCTCCACAGATGGTCGTGAGACCGACGAATTTGACAATGNTCATGCCGTCTATCTGATGAATCTGGACCGGTACGGCAGCATACTGGCCACNTTCCGTCTCAATCCAACGACCACGCCTTACCTGCTGGGGGACAAGCTTCCCGAATATCTTGAGGGAGAGGCCCCGCGCAGTGAGGAGATCTGGGATCTGACCCGCTGGATGGTCGCGCCGCATGCGCGGCGTAAATCCAGTGATCAGATTGCGGATGCGCAGAAATTTCTCCTTTGTGGCGTGATGGAGTTTGCGGTCAGTCGCGGCGCAACAGCGCTGACCTGCCTGATGGATACCGTTTTTGTCGACAGGATTGCCAAAGTCTGGCCGGCGACGCCGCTCGGACCTGAACTGGACTTTGAGGACGGAAAGGGCCGGGCCATTGCTGTGCGCCTCGAAGCCGGACCGCATGTGCTTGTCTCGACCCGCCAGAAAACCGGAATTTATGACTCTGTTCTTTTTGAGATCGGGGCAGAGCCAGCGGGTTCTGATACTGAAGGCGAAAAGAGACGGGTCGCTATCAAGAAGGAATCTCCTATGTCTCAGGCCGAACTTGATCGCGTCAGAGCGGCTGCCCAGCACCTTGTCCAGGAGCTGAAAAACTTCAGAAAAGACGATGTGGAAGGCTCGATCGCTTTGATCGATCAGTTCACCGATATGCTGGGCGGATCGCCGGACGTACGCGAACACGAAGACGCTTAACCAGAACACACAGGCCAGGGTAGTGCCGGGGACGCACACAATGGGCTAAAAGCTGCGCGTTTTGCGTCATGAACGGCCGATTTCCGGCTTGAAATTTGCCGTCAGATGCGTATAAGCGCGTTTCCGGCTTGAAATTTGCCGTCAGATGCGTATAAGCGCGGTTTCGCTCTTACGAGGCGCANGGCATTGCCTCGCAGAGCATGAACATAACGCGCTTTGCGCAGGAGATGAAAATGCCGAAGATGAAGACGAAAAAGGCCGCTGCAAAGCGGTTTAAGATCACCGCTACGGGCAAAATCAAGCACGGTGTTGCGGGTAAGCGCCACCGCCTGATCAGTCACAATGCGAAATACATCCGCCAGAACCGTGGTACTACGCTGGTCGCCGAGGCTGATAAGCCGCGTGTGAAAAGCTGGCTGCCATACGGCACGAAGTAAGTCGCAGCTGAGAAGGATACACACCCATGTCACGTTCCCGTAACAAGGTGCCAGCTCACGCGCGGCACAAAAAAGTCATCAAGGCAGCCAAAGGTTATTATGGCCGCCGTAAGAACACCTTCCGNACAGCNAANGCNGCTGTTCAGAAGGCGGCTCAGTACGCTTATGTCGGTCGTAAGCAGAAGAAGCGCACATTCCGTTCGCTCTGGATCCAGCGTCTCAACGCTGCTGTCCGTGAGCTCGATTCGGAAATGACGTATTCACGCTTCATGAACGGCGTTCAGAAAGCTGGCATCGAAATGGACCGTAAGGTTCTTTCTGACCTGGCCATCAACGAGCCGACTGCGTTTAAAAGCATTCTGGATCAGGCCAAAAAGGCGCTGGCTGCTTAAGCTGACCCCTTTCAGGATCCTGTTCCATCGAAACGACCGTTGCCCTTCGCAGCGGTCGTTTTCGTATTGGAGGTAATCAGGCTCTGGAATTGCCGCTAGAGCTTGATAAAGAAGGGCCAGACAAAGCTCGCAAAGCTGAGAAAGATACATGTCCGATATCGAAACCATCGAAAGCGAAGCCCTTAGCGCGATTGACGCGGCGGGTGACCTGACAGCCCTCGACAGCGTGCGCGTGGCTGAACTGGGCAAGAAGGGCCGCGTGTCTGCGCTCATGAAAACGCTCGGCGGCATGGATCCCGAAGAGCGCAAGGAAATGGGTCCGAAGCTCAATGCGCTGAAAGTGCGCATCAACGATGCCGTGGAAACTCGGAAAACAGCGCTGGAAGATGAAGCGCTGGAAGCGCGTCTCGCCACCGAAAAAGAAGACCTGACACTGCCGCCGCGCAGCTGGAAAGCTGGTGCGCTTCACCCCGTGATGCAGGTGTTTGAAGAGATCGAGGAAATTTTCGGCGCGATGGGCTTTGCTGTCGCTGAAGGTCCCGACATTGAGGATGATTTTCATAACTTCACAGCCCTGAACTTTCCTGTTGGTCACCCGGCCCGTGAAGATCACGACACCTTCTTCATGGCGCCTGATGCCGAAGGCGAGCGCAAGGTTCTGCGCACGCACACCTCGCCGGTGCAAATCCGGACCATGATGAATCAGAAGCCGCCTATCCGGGTGATCATTCCTGGCCGCGTCTATCGGAATGACTGGGACGCCACCCACACGCCCATGTTCCACCAGGTTGAAGGCCTCGTCATCGATAAGGTGACGCATATGGGGCATCTGAAAGGCTGCCTGACNGATTTNGCGCGCGCCTTCTTTGAGGTGGATAGCGTGGTCACCCGTTTCCGACCGCACTTCTTCCCATTCACCGAGCCATCGGCCGAGATGGATGTTCAGTGCGATCGGTCTGGCGGCAATGTGAAGGTCGGCGAAGGCGAAGACTGGCTCGAAATTCTGGGCTCCGGCATGGTGCACCCAAATGTGCTGCGCAATGTCGGCCTCGACCCGGATGAGTATCAGGGTTTTGCCTTCGGCATGGGTGTGGACCGTCTCGCTATGCTGAAATACGGCATGCCGGATCTGCGTCCTTATTTCGAAAGCGATGTCCGCTGGCTGTCTCACTATGGCTTCAAGCCATGGCTTCTGCCGAGCCTCTCTGGTGGGCTTAGCTGATCCATGGCGCTGCCGGCTGCATATGCGGACCTGCCGCTCTGGCCGTTCGGGGATNACCCCGAGCTGCAGGAGCGGCTGGCTGCGCTGATTGTGGCGGGCGTCAAAACAGCGACTTGCTCTGCAGAAGTGGAGAATGTGTCTGCGCAGCCCGGCGAGCGTGGGCTGGTTGTGATCAGGGACGACCATCCGGTTGCGGTGATTGAAGTTGAGACGGCGACGTCCGTGCGCTTTTGCGACGTTACGGCCGAGCAGGCCGCGCTGGAAGGCGAGGGTGATTTGTCGCTGGACTACTGGCGGTCCGCGCATCGCGATTATTTCTCTCGCGTGACCGACTTTGCTGATGATCTTGAGCTGATTTTCGAGACGTTCCGACTGGTCGATATTCTNGATC
Organism: Ponticaulis sp.; assembly: GCA_002699325.1. Lineage (GTDB taxonomy): Bacteria > Pseudomonadota > Alphaproteobacteria > Caulobacterales > Hyphomonadaceae > Ponticaulis. The sequence continues at coordinate 11,652 of PABS01000073.1, forward strand.
AGGACTTCGCGTCTCGCGCGCCAGAGCATGTCGCGCGCGAACGTCAGATGCAGACGGTCTGAGGGAGGCGGCAATGGGCAATGGCAGNAAGGCGGAAATGCTGATCGCGGTCTGCGCGGTGATCTCCAGTATCGCAGCGGTGTATATCGCCTGGGATCAGGCGCGTGTTATGCGCAGCCAGGAGAAAGCCGACGTCTGGCCGATGATCCAGCCGACCCACCAGACCGATACAGCAGCCTCCAATACCTACACCTTTCACATTCAGAATGCGGGCGTAGGACCGGCTCTGATTGAAGACTATATCATTCGTATTCCGGGACAGGGCGACACGAAAAGCTTCCGTGAAATGGTCGCCTATTTCATGCCGAATGATTATATCGGTGTGGCAAGTTTTGCAGATGCCACGCTCTCTGGCCGGGTTCTCCGGCAGGGCAGCGAGCTGGAACCTGTCCGGGCCCAGTTCGATCCTGGCCTTGAGATTGGCCGCAAGATGCAGAGCCGGATTGATGACTTTCTGTCCGGCGAGGCTGTGCCAGCTGAGGTTTTCATCTGCTATTGCTCCATNCTGGAAGATTGCTGGGTGATGACCACACTTGCCGGCAATACCCGTCCCTTAGAGGTCAACAGCTGCAACAACCTGACAGATGTCGCCGATCGCCTGTTTCCGCAGACGACGCCAACAACAACGCCGAAAGAGCTAGAAGAATGAAGTTCACTGTTTCCTGGCTGCAGGACCACCTGCACACGAAAGCTGGCCTCGATGCCATTCTGGACACCATGACCAAGGCGGGTCTCGAGGTTGAAAGCGTAGAGAATCCGGCGGCAGCTCTGGAGCCGTTTACGCTGGCGCATGTCAGGAAGGTCGAAAAACACCCNGACGCTGACAAGCTGAACGTCTGTGANGTCGAAACGAAAGACGGNNNNCTNCAGATCGTNTGNGGTGCGCCGAACGTTCACACGGATATGTGGGCCGTCTATGCGCCGCTCGGCACTTATATTCCCGGTCTCGACATGGCGCTCGACAAGAAGCCGCGCAAAATCCGCGGTNTCGAAAGCCAGGGCATGTTGTGTTCGGCGAGCGAGCTGCAGATCAGCGAAGATCATGACGGCATCATGGATCTGGAGGGCAAGTTTCAGGTCGGCCAGCCGATTGCCGATGTACTGGATCTNGATGATCCGGTGATTGATTTTGAAGTCACGCCAAACCGTGGCGACTGGCTCGGCGTTCTGGGCATTGCACGTGATCTGGCCGCAGCTGGCCTTGGCAAGTTCAATCCAGCGCCGGTGAAGTCTGTGTCTGGAAGTTATGCTTGCCCGGTGGAGGTGAAGACCGAGGCGCCAGACGCTTGCCCGATCTTTGCGGGCCGGGTCATTCGCGGGCTGAAGAATGGACCATCGCCTGAATGGATGCAGGCGCGGCTGAAGGCCGTCGGCATCAATCCCAAAAACATGCTGGTCGATGTGACCAACTATATCTCGCTCGACCGTGCGCGTCCGCTTCACGTCTATGATGTTGGTAAGCTCACTGGCGGACTAACCGCGCGCCTTGGCCGTGAAGGTGAAAGCTTTCTCGCGCTCGACGGCAAGGAATACGAAGCCACCGAAGACATGTGCGTGATCGCTGATGACAGCGGTGTCGTTGGCTTTGGCGGCGTGATGGGCGGCGAAGCGACCGGCGTGACGGATGAAACGACCGATGTGTTCATTGAGTCCGCCTATTTCGATCCACTTCGGACGGCACGCACGGGCCGGGCGACGGGTATCCTGTCTGATGCGCGATATCGCTATGAGCGTGGCATTGACCCGCATAGCTGCAAAGACGGCCTGGAACTGGCCTCCCAGCTGATCCTCGATGTCTGCGGCGGCGAAGCCTCTGAAATGGTGGTGGCTGGCGCACCGCCAACGCCGGACGCGCCAGTGCAGTTCAATCTTGGTGATGTGAAGCGCCTGACCGGGGTGGATGTGAAACAGTCCGAAATGCGCACCATCCTTAAGGATCTTGGCTGTGAGGTCGAAGATGCGGGCGAGGCCTGGTATGTGAAAACGCCGGGTTGGCGCCGCGATATGGAGCAATCGGCTGACGTGGTGGAAGAGATCATCCGCATCAAAGGCTTTGATGCCCTGCCGCTGACCTCCATGCCGGCACCTGAAGGCGGTGTGTCTCAGGTTCTGACAGAGCAGCAGCGCCGCGTTCGAACGTGTCGCCGCGTGCTGGCGGCGCGNGGTTTCCTTGAATCGGTGACCTGGAGCTTCTGTTCCGAAAAGGAAGCCAAGCTCTTCGGTGGCGGCGCGCCAGAGATGAAGATCGATAATCCGGTCGCCTCTGAGCTTGGCTATATGCGGCCGAGCATTCTGCCGCATCTGATCAAGGCAGTGCAGAAGAATGCCGACTTCAGCCAGCGTGACATTCGTCTGTTCGAAGCCGGGCCGGTCTATCTGGGCGATGGNCCGAAAGATCAGCGACGCTTCGTTACGGGCGTGGTGCGTCCCGAACAACTGCGCTACTGGGCGGGTAATCCGGAAAGCTATGACGCCTATTCGGCTAAGGCCGAAGTGTTTGCGCTGCTCGAGGCGATTGGCCAGGACCCAACCAAGCTGATGGTGATGGCGCCGACGCGTGAGCACTGGCATTCGGGACGCGCAGCGTCTCTGCGGCTTGGTCCGAAGAATGTCCTGGCGCATTTCGGTGAAGTGCATCCGAAAGTGCTCAAAGCGCTTGGGATTGATGGTCGTCTTCTGGCGTTTGAGGTCAATCTCGATGCTGTGCCACTGCCGCGCAGCGCTGCAATGAAGACGAAAGCCGTGATGGAGAAGCTGGATCTGACTCCAGTCCGCCGCGACTTTGCGTTCGTTGTGGACCGCGATCTGGAAGCCTTTGAGCTGGTAAAGGCTGCCAGGGGCGCTGAGAAGAAACTCGTCAGCGGCGTGGACATCTTTGATATTTACGTTGGTCANGGCATTGCGGANGATAAGAAATCGGTGGCGATTGAAGTGACGATCCAGCCACAAGATTCGACCCTGAAAGATGCTGAGATCGACGCGATCGGTAAGAAAATTGTTCAGGCGGTGGAGAAAATTGGCGGCACGCTTCGCGGCTGATCTTCAATTTGACCTGACAAATCGCCAAAACCTGTCTTAACCTCCCTTTGGGGAGGTTCGGGATGGCATCGGGGCAGACTTTCAGATCCTGGCTTTATCAGTCCATGGAACGGGGGAGCGCGACGCACGAGCGGCTGTCCTGGATCAATCGTGGCCTTGTTGTTCTGGTCGTTCTCAGCCTTGTGCTGATGGCTCTGGAGACAGAGGCGAGTCTGGATCGCGAGTTCCGAGACAGTATTCGGGCGCTGAATACGGTCATCATTCTGATTTTTGCGGTTGAGTATGGTTTCAGATTCTGGGCGGCAGGTGAGAATCCGAAATATGCAGGATGGAAGGGGCATTTGCGGTATGCGGGCAGCTTTTACGCCGTTGCAGACCTGCTGGCCTTCCTGCCNGAACTTCTGATCATGATATTTGCGAGTGAACATTTTTCGCCGCAAATGCTCGCCATTTTCAAAGCGTTCCGTCTGTTCCGGCTATTCAAACTGGCGCGTTATATTCCAGCCTTCAATCTTCTGAAGGAGGCCATGAGGCGGGCAGGCAGCCAGCTTTTGATCAGCCTCTTCCTGGCATTGGCGCTGGTGTATGTGTCGGCGGTTGCTCTTTATCTGATTGAGGGAGAGATAAATCCGGACCAGTTTGGGTCCATCCCCCGCGCGGTCTGGTGGGCCATCGCAACCCTNACCACGGTTGGCTATGGCGATGTTTATCCTGTCACCGTGCTTGGCCGGGTGGCGGCCTCGGTGATTGCTTTGGCAGGGATTGGTGTTGTCGCNTTNCCGGCTGGTGTATTTGCCAGCGCTTTTTCAGATGCCATTCGCGAGCGGGCGGACCTGGCAGCAGAAGAAAAGGCGCGGCGGTCGCTGATGGGCGAAGACGAGTAAGAAAAAATCGCNCACCTTTGAGGTAAACCGGCTTGCTGCACGTGAATTCATCGCCTTGAATAGATAANAGCTCAGGCATTACCTCCTCCGGATACTCAATCATGTCGAACGAATACCTGATCAGCCTGTTTGTGCTGGCGCTCAGCATGTCCTGGACGCCCGGGCCCAATAATGCNCTGCTCGCCAATTCCGGCGCTAAGTTCGGNTATATGCGCACTGTGCCGCATGTGCTTGGCGTTTTGATTGGCTTTTCAGTGATGATGTTCCTGATTGCCGTTGGACTCGGGCAGGTCTTCAAAGCTGTGCCGNTCCTGCGCGAAGGCCTTCGCTTCCTGGGAGCCGCCATCCTTCTCTGGCTCGCCTGGAAGATTGGAAGTGCGCCTCTGCCGAACGGAGATNAGGCGGCTGCCGGCAATCCGTGGACCTTCCCCAAAGCATTTGTCTTTCAGTGGGTGAACCCCAAAGCCTGGGTCATGTGTGTGAGTATTGCCGGGGCTGCACCTGAAACCTCGCCAGTGTGGCTGGCGCCGCTGCTGGTGAGTCTTGTTTTCTTCGCGGCTGGCGTGACGAGCGCCAATGGCTGGGCCCTGTTCGGTGTGAGCCTGCAGAACTTTCTCTCAACGCCGCTGCGTTATCGCGTGTTCAATCTGGCCATGGCGGCTCTGATCGTACTGACCGTACTGGGTATNNTTTTCGCCGATCTGTCCGGTGCNGGCGCCGAGAAAGTGCCCGCTATTCAGGAGAGTTTTCCGCAGGCTTCGAACTGAGCCCNAGCCAACGTGCTGATGCCGTGATCGTCCAGCCCTGAACGACGAGGGACAGAACGACGATNACNAANACAATNTTGAAAAAGCCGACGNTGACCGGGCCGGGCGTGATGACAGGCAGTATGGCCAGAAAGATCGGCACCGCGCCGCGCAGGCCGACCCAGCTGATAAAAGCCTGTTCGCGGACGGAAAATTTAAGCCAGGACAGGCAGCCGAAAACGGCAACCGGTCGCGCNACCANTATCAGCACAGCCGCCATCAGGCAGGCATTCAGCCAGACCTCTGGCAGGGCGCTTGGTGTAACCAGAATGCCCAGCATAAGAAAAAGCGCAATCTGGCTGAGCCATTGCATGGCTTCAGAAAAGCCAAGAACCCGCTCTGCGATATCGGGCTTCAGCCGATCGCGAAGGACAAGCCCGACCAGATAGGCCGCCAGAAATCCGCTGCCGCCGAGAAGAGACGTGCCGCCAAAAATCGCCAGCGCGCCGGCCAGCGCCATTGCGGGGTAGATGCCGGGCCTCAGATCAAGCCNGTTGAGCACCCAGGCAATGATCAGGCCGCCGCCAGCACCCATCAGCGAGCCCAAACCGAGCTGCAAGCCGAGCATAGGCAAATAGTTCAGCAGCGATGACACAGAAAAATCTGCGCCAAGATTGACGAGCCCCGTGAAGGCCAGCGTCAGAAAGATCGCCATCGGATCGTTAATGCCCGATTCCAGAACCAGCGTATTTTCCAGTCGGTCAGGCAGGCGGACATTGCTCTGCCGGATCAGGAGAAAGGTGGCGGCTGCGTCGGTTGAGCCGACGACGGCGCCCAGAAGCAGTCCTTCGAAAACCGTCACTTTAAAGAGGAAGATGGCCGCAACGCCGACAATGCTCGCAGTGACTGCCACACCGACAGTCGCCAGAAGCAATGCGGGCACGCGAACGGCTCGCACAGCTGACATGCGTGTTTCCACCCCGCCGCCAAACAGAATGATCGCCAGAGCCAGGCTGCCAAGTGCATAGGCGGCAGAGAAATTGTCGAACTCAATCCGGCCCGGCCCATCCTCTCCAGCGAGCATGCCGACGATCAGGATGATCAAAAGGATCGGCGCACCCAGCCGTCGCGTGAGTGGAATCAGCAGGAATCCGAAAAAGACCAGCAAGCTGGCCAGAAAGATAAAGGCGTCCATTCAGCAATGACTTTCCCGGAGCGCGGGGCAGCGCGGTCCGCAGATCAGTTCAGGGTGAGACCAAGATAGGTCGGCGTCGGCAGCGGTTCAGCGACTGTCTCGGTTTCGTCGGTNGTTTCTGTTTCCTCGACAGGAATGGTCTCCGGCGTGGTCCAGATGTGCGACACCTGCGCTCTCAGGACCCTGGCCGAAACGTCAGCTGGCGCGCGCCCTTCAAGATACAGGGAGGAGCCCACNACNGTTGGTAGCTCAGGCAGGACGACGCCGCTTTCGACCTGAAATACGTTGAGCTGCTCCAGGAAGCGAAGGCTTTCTTCACTGCTCAGCGCCTCATCAAATGACATTTCGATGATGATGGGGCGGGTATCAATCGTCTCAGCGGCAACCGTTTCCAGTGTCAGAAGCTCAGCGCGCACCGTACGCACCATGCGGCTCAGTTCCTGCGAAATACCAGCCTCTTCGCGGGCGGAGAGATCGGAAAGCGCACGCCCCAGNCTGTTTTCGAGCGCAATCTTGACCCGGGCTGTGGCCTNNTCATCGCGAAGCTCAGCGCGGTCGAGGGCCGCTTCCGCAGCCTTCAGTTCAGATACACCTTCATTGAGGTCTGAAGCCAGTCGGGCAAGCCAGACCGAAAAATCCTGCCGAAATTCAGACGTTTCCCGGCTGCCCCCAGCGGACAATGCCTGCCGCGAAGCCTTGTCCAGCAAAAGTCGCGTGGTCTGGACTTGAGAGAGGAGGGTCTCATTCGCCGAGATCAGCTCGCTCATCTCTTCGACTTCCATCACCTCAGAGTCTGTCGCCATGGCCTCCTCTGCCTCGGCGCTTTCCGCCGTATCGGCGAGCGCGGGAAGTGTNTGTGAGGNAAGACCGACAAGAGCGATGAAAGAGAGGCTGCGAAGGGGAAGAGGCATGTGTGAAAACGTCTCCATTGAGCCGGTGAACATGGACGGGAGGGTGCCCGAAGCGCAGACGACCGTAAACAAGTATCAGCTTGTGCTATTATAGCCGCTTGGCGACCCTGAAGGCCAGTGATACATCGCCGGTATGACAACAGATAAATCCCATATCCGCAATTTCTCGATTATCGCCCATATCGACCATGGCAAGTCCACACTTGCCGATCGCCTGATCCAGAAATGCGGCGGTCTGACAGATCGTGAAATGAAGGAACAGGTGCTCGATGCCATGGACATTGAGCGCGAGCGCGGCATCACCATCAAGGCTCAGACCGTGCGCCTGAACTATACCGCGCAAGACGGGGAAGATTACGTCCTCAACCTGATGGACACGCCGGGGCATGTCGACTTTGCCTATGAGGTGTCGCGCTGTCTGGCCGCCTGCGAAGGTTCGCTTCTGGTTGTTGATGCCTCGCAGGGGGTTGAGGCGCAGACCCTGGCCAACGTCTATCAGGCGATCGATCAGAACCATGAAATCGTGCCCGTCCTCAACAAGATCGACCTGCCAGCCGCCGACATTGAGCGCGTCTCTGAACAGATCGAAGACGTGATTGGGATTGATGCGTCTGACGCGGTTCAGATCTCGGCCAAGACCGGCCTTGGCATTGAAGATGTGCTTGAGGCGATTGTGAAACGTCTGCCTGCTCCGCAGGAAGGCGACCGGGACGCGCCGCTNAAAGCCTCTCTGATCGATGCCTATTACGACCCCTATCTCGGCGTTGTGGTCATCGTCCGCATCATTGATGGCGTGATGAAGAAGAAGCAAAAAGTCAAAATGCTTCGCACCAAGGCGACCTATGAGCTCGACCATGTGGGCGTGTTCGCGCCCAAGCCGACCTATGTCGATGAGCTTGGCCCCGGCGAAGTTGGCTTTCTGATCGCCTCGATCAAGGAAGTGGCAGACTGCGCCGTTGGCGACACCATTACCGAAGAGAAGCGCCCGACAGACAAGGCCCTGCCGGGCTATAAAGACGTTCAGCCGGTCGTTTTCTGTGGTCTGTTCCCGATGGATGCCGGTGACTTTGACGATCTGCGCGCTGCCATGGGCAAGCTGCGTCTGAATGATGCCAGCTTCACCTGGGAGATGGAAACATCTGCNGCGCTGGGCATGGGCTTCCGTTGCGGCTTCCTTGGCCTTCTCCACCTTGAGATCATTCAGGAACGCCTCTCCCGTGAGTTCGACCTTGATCTCATCGCGACGGCGCCAAGCGTGGTCTATGAAATGACCATGACCAATGGCGAGGAGCTNGAGCTGCANAACCCGGCGGATATGCCGGAAGTGACNCAGATCAANGAAATCCGCGAGCCCTGGATCAACGCNACGATNTANACGCCGGATGAATATCTCGGCAGTATTTTGAAGCTGTGTCAGGATCGCCGNGGCATTCAGACCGAGCTNACCTATGTGGGNGGCCGGGCCATGATCAAATACGAACTNCCNCTGAACGAAGTGGTGTTCGATTTTTACGANCGGCTGAAATCCATCTCACGCGGCTATGCGAGTTTTGACTATGAGATTGTCGGCCACCGCGCCGAGAATCTGGTGAAGATGAACATCCTCGTAAATGACGAGCCGGTCGACGCGCTGGCTATGCTGGTGCACCGCGACCGGGCTGAAGGCCGGGGCCGTCAGATGTGCGAACGCCTGAAAGAGCTGATCCCGCGCCAGATGTTCAAAATCCCGGTGCAGGCGGCGATTGGCGGCAAGGTGATTGCCCGCGAGACCATCTCNGCGCTGCGCAAGGATGTGACGGCNAAATGNTATGGCGGTGACGCGACCCGGAAGAAGAAGCTTCTTGAGAAGCAGAAGGCCGGTAAGCAGCGCATGCGCCAGTTCGGCAAGGTGGAAATCCCGCAGGAAGCCTTTGTGGCAGCCCTCCGGATGGATGGGGATTAGAGTGGGGAAGGGGAAGTTAAAATCTCAAGACAGCAGCGATTTGAACGCCGGCAACATTTCTTCGAGCTTTGTCAGTCCATCAGCATCCAACCGCGCCGATACTGTGATTGTACCATCACCTTGGCTCTGAAAGTTGATCTTGTTGAGAGCATCCTGCGCATTGATGGACTTCGAGGGTGCGGGTAGTGGCATCTCAGGTGGGTTGCTCGCATCAATGAGATGCGAAAGCTGCCCTTCTTCGACGATCTTTGCCTCCCCAATTGATATTCCTGTTGTACTATCTTGAACGAAAATCCACTGGCCGTCGTCAGAAATGGCCCTCACCATTTTCGGTTCAGAAAATTGATCGACACCACCGCTAGTCCACTGAATCTTATCGCCAATCTTTGGCTGTTGAATGGTAACTTTCGTTTGCTCGGCGCCAGGCAACACCGCCTTTGGCGTTTCCGCGCCATTCGGAGAAGGTACCTTTCCCTCAACATCGTCGCCTAACGCGCCTTCGTCGATGTTTTTGCCGTCAACGTACTCGATCGTCTGATCGTATACTCCGAGAAACCGCTTCGCAGCGTCATCTGTGAAGTTAAAATCGAACTTAAGGTCACTCAAAGCGATGTGGTCGGCGGGCCGATGCTTCCCCCACCCTGAGAATCCTTCTTTACCATAGTACACTTCGTTAATTAGCCGAGGCTTCATCGCCGCCTCTGCGCAAAGCTCCTCCCTAACGCCGGGACGACCGTCCTCTAGGATCCGTCGGCCAACAGGGCTAATTTTGATCTTTCTTTGTTCTCCGCTACCGCGAGCTTCGATCAGCCCATACTGCCCGAGAGCCGCTATGTAGCGCATAAGCGATCCGCTCTTAGGCTGCATCCCCCAAGATTCCGCAACATCCCTGACACGAACCTCCGACGCCCGAGCCGCATTGTGTAATTTCCGAGCCAAATCAATGGAAGTTTCGAGATCTAAATATGGGAATGAGGGGCTGCGTTCGCGCTTTGAACTGGATTCACGGGCGCTTTCGAGCAATTCTTCTTCGGTCATGGGGGAATCTCCCTCAACAGGCATTGCGTCCATCTAGCACGCCGCTAGCGACCAATCAAGCGTTACGAACGGAAATCGGCGTTAAAATAGCAAAACCATAGGCGTTAGGTGTTGACGGCGCTGGCGGGAATTGAGACAATACTATTGGACGAAAGTCGAACGCAGATTCGTGTGTGCGCCCGATTGCGAGGTGAAGCTAGAAGAAAGTAAGAACAGTAGAAACGACAACGCCGCCCACAGGGGGCGGCGTGTCTGGGTCAGTCACGGAATGCGACGTCTCCTAGTGCAATTTGAGATTCGCATGCCGTGGCCTTTTTGGCAACTCCTTTAGAGAGGAGAGCACGACATGGTTTTTGTTCGGGCTTATCTTCGTATTAGGTTTGGACGCCTTGAGCACGTGTGCTCACACTGGCGTTCTTACCCCGCTTAACTAACGAATTTTTGTTAGGATAGTGGAAGCGAGCGGTTGCCGCTTCTGCTCCAACTTCAACACTTCAGGCCGGGGCGATGCGCTCCGGCATTTTTTTAGGGCAGCTCGTATTGCGTGGGCAGGTTTCATGCTCGGCACCACCCCGTCGCCGATCCCAACGCAGGTTGGGAGCCAGGCCTGAACATAGGCAAAGTGAAGGTTTCGGCGCTCAGGCATGGATACCTGCGTTCGCAGGTATCTGCGGTGTGGATAGAATGACCTCAATTTTCAGAGGTTGAGCTTACCGCGACGGAGCAAGGACAGCGCGAGGCTATTCCGGGCTGGCGACGTGGACATCCAGCCATTTGTCCATGACCACGCAGGCGGTGAGATCGCCTGTGACGTTGACCGATGTGCGGCACATATCGAGGATACGGTCGACACCCAGCAGTATGGCGACGCCTTCAGCCGGAATGCCNATGCCCTGAAGAATNGTGGCCAGAATAATGATGCCGACCCCGGGCGTGGACGGGCTGCCGATGGAGGCGCCAACCACTGTAAAAATCAGAACGGCGATCTGAGCCGGCTCGAGCACGACGCCGTAGAGCTGGGCGATGAAGAGCGCGGCGATGACCTGATAGAGCGCTGTGCCGTCCATATTCACTGTCGCGCCAAGCGGGATGACGAAGCGCGCCACGGGCGGGCTGACCCGCAGCCGGTCTTCAGCAATGCGTAAGGAGAGCGGCATTGTGGCGGCTGATGACGAGGTGGAGAAGGCCAGAAGCTGAGCATCCACGATCTGGGCGGCAAATTTCAGTGGATTGCGCCCGGCCAGAACCGTGGCGATGACAAGATACATCAGCAAAAGAACGGCGAGGCCGCCAATCACTGTGGCAATATAGGCTGACAGGCCAATGAGTGCGCTGATGCCGACACGCAGAACAAAGTCCAGGATGAGTCCGAAGACTGCGAGCGGCGCAAGACGCATGGCCCAGCCGACAATTTTCAGCGAAACTTCCTGAATGGACTGAAAGAGCTTCAAAAGCGGTTCGGCGGCAGAAGGCTTCATGGTGACAAGCGCGATACCGGCAAAAATCGACGCCATCACGATCTGCAGCATGTTCTGTGACAGAGCGGCAGAGAGGAGATTGGAGGGAATGAGCTCTGCGATCTGGGTCGTTGCCGAGGGCTGCTCCATGGGCTGAATGCCTGTCGCGGCTTCGACCATTTGCGTGCCGCCGAGATCAAGGGCGCCGGTATCAATGAATTGGCCGGGCTGAATGAGGATCGCGAAACTGGCACCGATCAGAACCGCAATCGTTGAAGTGGCCACGAAATAGGGAATGATGCGTGAGGCGGCGCGCTTGAGGAAGTCCGGGTCGTTCGAAGAGGTGATGCCGAGAATGATGGAGGAGGAGACGAGCGCTATCACCACCATCTGGATAATGTTGAGAAAGATCTGGCCGGGCAGACGAAACCATTCGCCAAGCGTTTCAGCCTGGTTCTCAGATAACGCCATGGGGCTGGTGCCACCCGGCGTCATCAACATACCCAGGGTCACAGCCAGCGTCATGGCCACGAGAATCTGTGCCCAGAGGCGGGACCGGATCAGGCCACGAATATCCTGAAGTCTGAGACGCTTTTGCATGGTGGTTCTCACGCTTGCCCAAATGAGGTCAGGATTAAGCTATAACCACAAAGAATTTATGGCAATTTGCGCCCGGTTCGAGCCTGACGGACCCTGCAAGGCGAGACTGGTTTTTCAGTGTTCTGAGAACGGTCACGCTTGCGGATGAGAGCGCGGATGTGAATTAGCCTTTTCGTCGGCTCAGGCGGCGGGCATTGGCGGAGGCCACTTCGGCGAGCGGTTTCAGTGCTTCGGCCAGCACTGTGTGGCCCGCGGCGCCATTGCCCCAGGCCGTCAGCGCGCCCCAATAGGCGTTCACGAAAGCGGGTGGCTTTTCTGTCCACATGCGAAGGTTTTCAGACTCATGCACGGGCCAGGCGCCGGTCATGCCCATCAGACGCATCATCACAACCGATTGTGCATTCATGGCCAGGAGCGCTGCGTCGCAGGAGAGGCTCCAATATTCTGAATAGAGTTGATTTGATTTCTTGCCAGCCATGTTTCTTTCCCGACGTTTCAGCGCCAACCCGACATCCGCGATGAAGACTGTCCTTCATAGCGCTCTTCTCGCGACATGCACAACACTGGTCACACAGCGCGCGTGCCATAGATTACAAATGAGCCTGTCGGGCTTCGGTCTTCTGGCTCACCAGTTTGTCTATGAGTGATTAACCAAAGGTATTGACCAAGTTACACATGTTATGCAATATGCTGTCAAGGGATGGGTGACGGCGTTGGCATCACCCGAAAAATGGAGGGTAAGATGAAGCGCGTGATCTATCGAACATTCGATGTCAAACAGCTGGAGCAATCCCGGTCACCCGATAAGTCCGCCGTGACCTATAAAGGGATCCGGTTCATTGCCACTCATCGTAAAATGCCTGATCGTCAGGGCGGTCCTCCCCGCGTGATCTATCGCGGCGTGGATGCAGCCTAGTCAGGTGTCCCGTCGCGGCGACTGATCGCGGAACACAGCGGGAAGCTGTGTCGTTGTTTCTCTAAATACAAAGGAGAACAACATGACGTCTCAGACCGCTTTCGAAGACCTGAAATCATTTTCCACCGACTTCGCTGATGAAACGGTCAGCCTTTATGTGCCGCGTCCCTCTGTTGAGACGCATGGTGAGAAATGGCGGATCCTGAAGAAAAATCTCTTGTCTGAGCTGCAGGATCACGAGGGTAAAACTGACAAAATTGAAGCCTGGCTCGAAGGTCTGGAGTTGAGTGATTTTCTGGGGCTCGGCAAGGCTGCCTTCCAGAAAGATGATACGTTCAAATCTGCCGACCTCAGCGCACGTCCGAGGGCGGTGCTCACCGGTCCCGGCCCTGCCTTTGTGACCCCGCTTCTCGCCGATCTGAAATCACTCGATCATGGCTGGATCGTCGAGATCAATCGAGATACGCCAAAGCTCTGGTATTCCGATGGCTATCAGCTGTCTGATCTGACTGAGCGCCTCGATGCGCCAGAATATGCTGACGTGCTGGAGCGGCGCGATATTCAAAGCGATGTGTTTTTCCACTCAGCGTCACGTGGTGGTGTTGGCCGGTCGAAGTTTCACTCTCTGGGCACGTCTCAGGGCCAGGAAGAAGACAAGACCGACGAGGCCTTTTATCGCGACGTCTGGGCGGCTGTTGTTCATGTCATCCCTGCGCAGGTCGATCGCATTCATGTCGTCGGTCCGGAAGGCACGGCGGACCATTTCGCCGAATACTGCCCGAATGATCACTGGACTGTCGCTGTGCACCATTCAGGCGA
>PABS01000074.1 GCA_002699325.1 Ponticaulis sp.
TTCGATCTTTTCGAAGTCATCCGAAGAGAAAGGCTCCTTACGGGCAAAGTCGTAATAGAAGCCATCATCGATCACAGGACCGATTGTGACCTGTGTGCCTGGATATAGTTCCTGTACGGCCTGTGCGAGGACGTGCGCCGCATCATGACGGATGAGTTCAAGCGCCTCAGGATCGCGCTCTGTGACGATGGCGACTTCGGCATTACCCGGCAGTGGACGCTTCAGATCCCAGAGTTCGCCATTCACTTTGGCGGCCAGGGCCTTCTTCGCCAGGGATTTTGAAATAGACTCGGCAACATCCAGCGGTGATGTGCCGTCTTCATAGGATCGCTTCGCGCCATCTGGCAGCGTGACTTCCAACATAACAGGACTCTCTTGATCGTATTGCGGTTCTTTAGCTGAGTTTTGCTGCAAAACCACCCCTCTTGATCCGCAAATGCAGGAACGCCGGAGCTTTTTTACACGCCCCGGCTTGCAGCTTGGAGAAGACCGAGACGCGCTTTAAGTTCGGGTTGTGGTGGTGGTGGGCTTGATGAAGTGCAGACCCGGCGCTTCATCCGGCACCGGATCATAGCCTGATGTGCCACCCGGACGACAGCGTAGCAGGCGCCCTGCGCCGAGGCGGACACCCGTTGCAAAGCCGTGGCGCGACCAGGCTTCTGCGGCATATTCCGAACATGTCGGCTCATGGCGGCAGCGCACACCCACAGCATAGAGCGCCGCAGAAAGCGTCGCCTTGTAGCCGATCAGCAGAGCCCGGGGTGCGGGAGAGATATGCGCGTATCTGTTCGCCATTTGACCGGTCAATATCAGAACTTCGTGGACAAGTCATTGTCTGGGGTTATGTTTTCGCATCTGTGCTGACCGATTTGCGACTCTTGGCAAATCAGAGTGTGGCCAAGCCGGGGTGGGGACGTGAAGTATCGCGCAGACATTGATGGATTGCGCTGTCTGGCCGTGTTGCCGGTGGTTTTCTTTCATGCGGGACTTGGCGGGTTCTCCGGCGGATTTGTCGGGGTGGATATCTTCTTCGTCATTTCGGGCTTTTTGATTACCCGCATTATTCTGGAAGCACGCGCAGCGGAGCGCTTTTCCTTTCTGGACTTTTACGCCCGACGGATCAGACGGATCCTGCCAGCTCTGGTGCCGGTCATTGGCTTTGCGCTGGTCTTTTCAGTTCTCTTTCTGCCGCTCAGCGAACGACGCGACTTTTTCGATAGCCTGATCGGGGCGGCGACCTTTACCAGCAACTATGTGTTTCTCGAGCAGGCCGGATATTTCAACGGCCCCGTCGAGTTGAAACCGCTTCTGCACACCTGGTCACTGGCAATCGAAGAACAGTTTTATGTGGTGTTTCCGCTCGTCTGTGTGCTGGCGATGACGTTTGCCGGGAGGCGCGCGCTTGGCATCTTGCTGAGCGTTATCCTGATCGCGTCTCTCGCCGCGAACGTTTATGTGCTGCGGGACGTAAGCGCGAACCTTGCCTTTTATTCGACGCCGCTTCGAATCTGGGAGTTGCTGGCCGGCTGTTTGCTTGCCGTCTGGCCCGTGAAAGTAGGGCGCGGCGCAGCGCAGGTTGTGGGGTTCGTTGGCCTCGCGCTCATCATTGCTGCGGTTGTTCTGTTGACGCCGGGCACGCCTTTTCCCGGTGTGGCGGCGCTCTTGCCCGTTGCCGGGGCGGTTATGGTGATTGTTGGCGGCGCGCAAAGCGAAACGATCGCCGCGCGGATACTGTCTTACCGCCCCTTCGTTCAGATCGGAAAAATCAGCTATGGGCTCTATCTCTGGCACTGGCCGCTACTGGTGGCGGTGTGGTTCGTGTTCCCGGGCTCTCAGCTCATGGTTGGCGCGGCCATTCTGGTTTCGTTCGTTCTGGCCGGGTTGAGTTATCTGTTCTGGGAGAAACCGCTACGCTTCGGAAAATGGCTCGGCGCGCCTGTGCGAGCCTTCGCCTTTCTGGCTGTTCTGGTCATTGGCGGGATCGGTCTTAGCAGTGTTTTTCTGTACCGCTATGCGCCGCTGGATACCCGGTTCGCAGATCTCGATCCTGCAGATAACATGAACTGGAAACGCGTCTTTGACCGGGATGCGCAAGGCCTCGCCTGGGCCGAGCTGGATTGCCAGAACCGCATTCCAGGCGCTGAGACGATTGTTACGGCATGCCTGGATACGCGCGGTGGACGACGAACCGTAATGCTTGTGGGTGACAGCCATGCCGAGCATCTGGTGCCGGGGCTTGAGGCGCGCTGGCCGGAGGAGGATTTTATCCGGATTGTGGGTGGTGGCTGTTATCCACTGATCGGATTTGAAAACACCACTGAACCGTGCCGCAAGATTGCGGACTATCTGTTCAATGCATTTGAGCGCTGGGAGGAGGTGGACCGGGTCTATCTCTCCGTTCGATACTATGATGCCCATCGGACGATGGTGCTGGAAACGCTGGCCTGGTTCCAGTCAAAGGGCGTGGATGTTACTCTGGTCGGGCAGACGCCTGTGTTTGAACCGGCTCTTGATGTGCTCGCCCAGTCTCATTCAAATCTCAGTGCCTTTCATCAGGCGGCGAGAGCCGCCGCCATCACCGATGACAAAGACATTGCTGCCGATTTGAAGCAGTCGCTTCCTGAAGGCGTCAGCTATATCGATAGCTTTGATATAATTTGCGGCGAAGCGTTGAGTTGCCAGACCTCAACGGAAGAGGGCTGGCCGCTTTTTCTGGATGAAGACCATTTCTCTGTACCTGGCGCGATCTGGTTTGTGCGCCAGTGGTGAGGATCAGACAGTCTCTTCCCAGCTTCTGGACAGGTTTGATGCCGCGTTGATGATGCCCACCATGGAATATGTCTGCGGGAAGTTTCCCCAGAGCTCACGGGTTTTCGTGTCGACATCTTCTGACAACAGGCCCAGTTTCGTCCGCTGCTTGAGAAGGCTCTCAAACATCTTCCGAGCCTCGTCGCGGCGACCGATCCGGGCGAGCGCGTCAATGTGCCAGAAAGTGCAGGCGGTAAAGGCCGTTTCCGGTTCGCCAAAATCATCAGCGGCGCGATAGCGATAGACGTGATCGCCCTCGCGAAGCTCATCATCAATGCGCTCAACGGTTTTGACATACCGCTCGTCCATCGGATCAATGAAGCCGATTTCGGCCATCAAAAGGACTGAGGCATCAAGCGCATCGCCGCCGAATGCGCCGGTAAAGGCCTGACGGTCTTCGTTCCAGGCCTCTTTGATGATCCGCTCCCGGATCTCATCGGCGCGATGGCGCCAGAATTCCACACGTTCCGGTTTTTGCAGCTCACGGGCGATCCGGGCGAGGCGATCACATGCCGCCCAGCACATGATCGCTGATGAGGTATGCACGTGAGCGCGTCCGCGGAATTCCCAGATGCCAGCGTCCGGCGTGTCATAGACCTGATAGGCGCGTTCGCCGACTTTCTCGAATTGTTCAAATTCGAGATGCCCGGCCTTTGAGGAGAGACGTTCATCGAAGAAGGCCTGTGAGGCACCCAGAATGACGTGACCATAGACGTCATGCTGGATGTGTTCGGCCGCCTGGTTGCCAAAGCGGACTGGTCCGTGGCCGCGATAGCCCGGCAGATGACCGGGAATCGTTTCTGTGAGGTCGGTTTCAAGTGCGACACCGAAGACAGGCTGGATGTGGCCGCCCTGCGTGTGCGCTACTGTATTCCGCAGATAGGTGAGGTAGCGTTCCAGGGTGCCGACGGCGGACAGACGGTTCAGCGCCGTGACGGTGAAGTAAGCGTCCCGGAGCCAGCAATACCGGTAATCCCAGTTGCGTTCGGACCCCGCATGTTCAGGAATGCTGGTGGTCAGCGCGGCGACGATGCCGCCGGTCTCCTCATAAACGCACAGCTTCAGCGTAATGGCGGCGCGGATGACCGCTTCCTGCCATTCTGGCGGTGTGGCCAGACGGCGAGACCAGTCCTGCCAGTGATCTTTGGTGCGGGTGTACCATTCCTGGCTGATTGTATTCACATCGCCACTAAAGGGCTCGTCCGGCCCCAAAACGAAACAGACCGGCTGGTCGAGAACGAACATCCGCTTGTCCAGCACATAAGAGACCGGCGCACTGGTGGTGATGCGAAATCCGAATTCCTCATCGGGATAGCTGACATGGCTGACGCCACGCTTGCCGCGCAGTTCGCGTCCGCCGCACTCGGCCTCTGCGCTGATAGCAATGCGCACTTGCGGCATGCCGCGGAGTGGTTCGATATAGCGGACGACCGAGGCTGGCCGAAACATGCGGCCGCGATTGACGAAACGCGGCGCGAAATCGGTGACCTTCACGGCCGAGCCGTCCTCGGCTTCAAGGATGGTCACCAGAATGGCTGTGTTGCGAATGTATTCCTGGCTGGAGGTTTTGTAGCCGCTGATTTCCACAGTGAAATCGCCGCATCCACCGAGCAGTGAATTGAACACGGGCTCACCATCCAGTCGCGGAAGGCAGAGCCAGTTTATCGTGGCGCGCTCATCAATCAGCGCTGCCACAGTTTCATTGCCGATGACCCCAAGTTCAAGCGATGACATATTTACCCTTCACCTAACCAGTTCCACACTGCAGCAGGGTCAGCTAACCGATATTGCGCAAGGCTGTCACCGGTTCCGACCTTCACAGCCCATCCGCCTGAAGCNATNACAGCTTCCATGGCATCTTCATCTGTTGTGTCGTCGCCCACCATGACAGGGGTNCGCCCNTCAAATGGCGGAAGTTTCATAAGTTCAGCGACCGCGTGCCCTTTATTGGCCGCCACAGGTTTCGCCTCAAGAACGAACTTACCGCTTTGCAGCTTGTATTCATCATGTTCGTCCATAACGGCTTGCGCTGCCGCCTTGACGTCCGTTTCGGATTCAGGGGTCGCACGATAGTGCAAAGCCAGCACCTGGCCTTTCAGTTCGAGCCGCGTTCCGGGAAACGAATCCTGCACTTTTGTCAGGGACTGAACGAGGCTGTCTGGCGCGGGCGTGAGGGTGTCTTGCGGCATGACCTCCGGCGGGCAGACATAAAGGCCATGATTGCCCGCACGCCACAAAGANGTAGGGACGCGCTTCGACAGGTCGCGGATATCTCGTCCGCTCACCACGGCAACAGCATGACCGAGGCGTTCAGACAGGGAGGCCAGCGCGTCTGTCTGGAGATCAGAGATATGAACTGCGTCCGGGTCGCTCTGAAGCGCCGTCAGCGTGCCATCAAAATCCAGAAACAGAGCAATCGCCTCTGACAAGGATGGCGGCGGAGTGTGCAGGAGCATAAAAAAATTCAGACTGTTTGTTGTTCGAGAGCGTTGAGGTCGGCCAGATATTGCGCTGACCACCAGGCGATATCCTGACTTGTGACCACATCTCGCAGCTTTCGCCAACGCTCCTGACGCTCTTCAAGCGGCATTTTCAATGCNCTGAGTATTGTGTTTGCAAGTCGACCTGTGTCGTGGGGGTTCACGATCAGAGCATCTGACAATTGCTCAGCTGCGCCGGCAAATTCGGACAGAATGAGTACGCCCGGATCATCTTCAGTCTGCGCCATGACGAATTCCTTGGCGACGAGGTTCATGCCGTCCCTGAGTGGTGTAACCAGCCCGACACTGGCTTTGCGGAACAGGCCCGCAAGCTCTTCGCGTCCATAGGGCCGCGCCAGATAGCGCAGCGGGATCCAGTCAAGATCGCCATGGTCGCCATTGATGCGGCCGGCAAGCTCATCAAGCTGTTCGCGCAGATCGCGGTATTCATCCACCTTGCTTCGGGAGGGTGGGGCAATCTGAGTGACCGAGACTTTGCCGTGAATTTCNGGATGCTCGTCGAAGAGCTTACCCACCGCCTCAAAGCGCTGTGGCAGGCCTTTGGAATAGTCCATACGGTCGACGCCGATGACGAGCTGGCGGTCGCCGAGAAACTTTCCGATCCGGTCAGCAGCAATTTGAGCGGCTTCCGATTCGGCGGCCTTTTCAAATCCGGCGGCATCAATCCCGATCGGATAGGCTTTGACGCTCACCTCTGTGCCGAAGACCTGAAGCTTTCCATTGGAGAGTACCGTCGCGCCATGATCTTCTTCCATATAGCGGATGAAGTTCCGGCGATCCTGTTCGGACTGAAGGCCGATTACATCGTAAGCGGCAAGCGCGCGCGCAATCCACTGGTGTTCCGGCAGAGCCTTGAAGACTTCCGGCGCCGGGAAAGGGATGTGAAGAAAAAAGCCCGTCGGGCCATCCCAGCCGAGATGGCGCAGACAGTCGGCCACCAGGAGGAAGTGATAGTCATGCACCCAGATGGTATCGCCCGGCAGGGCGCGTTCGGCGGTCATTTCGGCAATACGCTGATTGACGGCTGAATAGACCGCGAAGGAATCGCTGTCGAAGGAGGCCAGGTCAATGCGATAGTGGAAAATCGGCCAGAGAACGCTGTTGGCGTAATGGAGGTAAAACCCCTCCATTTCTTCTTCGCTCAGATCGGTCAAAACGAACTGGACGCCATCGTCGCGAAAAACATTCACACCGCGCGGTTTGCCCTGAACGACATCTCCGCTCCAGCCCAGCCAGATACCACCTGATTTCTGTAAGGACTCCCAGACGGCGACAGCGAGGCCGCCTGCACGCGCACTTGGGTCAGCCGCGGTTCGGTTCGAAATAGCAATCAGGCGACCCATAATACGGTCCTTTTCATAAAATATTGTCTGCAAGTAATGTCCGCAGAATTTAAGAGAAAATGGCCCGGAGTGTGGACCGGAGGTGTGGAGGGAGACGCCATGTCGCGGGAGAATATCGGTGCTTTCATCGCAGATGAAACGCTGAAGTCTGAGGCGGGTTCCCACCTTTGTCGGACGTCTGCGAATGCGTCGCTATCGGACAAACAAGCCATAATGGAAGGCTAGTGCAGGGGTGGTCTGAGGCCCAGACCTGAGGAACGTCTTTTCTTCAAGGCAGGTCTGAATGGATGAAATTTAGGCTCTGGTCCGGGTTTCAGGTCAGTTGGATGCGGCGTGCGCCGTGCCGCGCTTTTCGAGCGCATGATCGATGGCGGCGACGGCGGCCTCAAATGCCAGCATGGTCGACATATGGCGCTGCGGATAATCAGCGACACCGGCGAGATGGCGAAGCTCCCAAAACCGGCCTTCCGGTGGGGTGGCGCCTTCTTTCAGCATGGCGCGCAGGGCGTCTCTTGCGGCGCGCACTTCTGAGATCGTCGCGCCCACGGCATGCTCGGAGAGAATGCTGAGGGTCGCTGCACCCAGTGCGCAAGCCTTTGAATCAACAGCGATCGCAGAGATGGTCTCACCATCTTCGGCCAGCTTGATTTCGACGGTGACCTCAGATCCGCACACGCGACTGACCTTGTGGGCATGTCCGTCTGCATGCTCAAGTGAGCCGACATTCGGGATGTCAGCGGCCAGTTCGAGAACCCGGTTATGATANAGATCNCCTGCCATGAGACTGAATTGGCATTGCGCAGGCCGTTCCACAAGATGAAACCCTNTCACACCTGTATGCGGTTGCAGAATTCTCTGCTTAACTCTCGCAAAATCTCGATAAGAGACCGCATTGGGAGGATGTCATGAAAACCTGGATGTTTGCAGCGCTGGCGCTGTCTGGACTTGGTGGGTGGGCGCAGGCTCAGGACGCCGAGAAAGACTGGCGCCAATCTCAGTTTGGCGAAGATGACAGGCTGGGGGCTGTAAATCACCTCACTGCAGAGANGACCGCGCGCGCGGCCGGTCTGATTACGACAGGCAAAACCTATGCGCTGGGCATGGTGACCGGACGCGATACGCCAACCATGTCGCCGCGTAAGTATGATGTTTATGTCGTGCAAGCCGATGACGGGTCAGGTGAAGTGAACAGCCCCAACAAGGTCACCAGTAATGATGACATGGTGCAGACTTTTGTCGGCATTGGCAGCCAGATTGACGGGCTGGGCCATATTGGTATCGGACATGAGCACTATAACGGCGTGCATGTGCGCGAGTTTGTCAGCACATCCGGCCTCAGTCAGTTCGGAACGGAGAGCCTTCCCCCGATCGCCACACGGGGCATACTCCTCGATATGACAAAGCAATTCGACTCCTCGCCCGTGCCGGATGGCACGGCGTTCAATCGCGCTGAGATCGAAGCCGCGCTTGCATCCGCCGAGATCAGCCTCGAGCCGGGCGATGTTGTAATTTTTCATACCGGGAAGATGACGGCGAGCGAAGGGAAAGGCTTTTCGGCGCCCATACCGGGACTTGGCGTTGAGGGCGCGCAATTTCTGGCAGATCANGGCGTGGTTGCGGTCGGCNCNGATACCTGGGCGCTGGANGTGATCCCGTTCGAACAGGCCGGNCATGCCTATGCNGTTCACCAGACCCTNCTGGCCAAGAACGGCGTTTATATTCTNGAGAATATGGTCACCGATGAACTGGCCGCAGACGGGGTGACNGAGTTCTTCTTTTCNCTCGGTGTACCGCGCCTTGAAGGGACGGTGCAGGCGATCATCAATCCGGTTGGCATCCGTTGATGCCCGGATGAGCGTTTGCGGGCATCAATCTCATTGAGGAAAGGGAGTGACGCCTTGCGTAAACTTGCTCTGATCACCGGCGCTTCGGCGGGAATTGGCGCCGAATTCGCGCGCCATTATGCTGAGCGCGGCGTGGATCTGGTTTTGACCGCAAGGCGGGAAGACAGGCTGCAAGCGCTGGCGAGTGAGCTTCGGGACGCATTCGGTGTNGACGTTTATGTGCTGCGTGCGGACCTCTCTTTGCCTGCATCGCCGAAACAGCTCATCGATGAACTGGAACAGCGTAAGCGACATGTCGATATTCTGATCAATAATGCAGGCTATGGCCTGCCGGGCACATTTCTGGAGACGAAGTGGGAAGACCAGCGTGATTTTCTTCAGGTTATGCTCACCGCGCCAGCCGAGCTCTGCCATCTGACTTTACCGGGCATGGTCGAGCGCGGATTTGGCCGGATTATCAATGTTGCGTCGCTTGCTGGCCTGACGCCGGGCTCTAAGGGACACACGCTCTACGGTCCGGTCAAATCGGCTCTGATCCGGGCGTCTGAATCGCTGAATGCAGAAGTTCTTGGAACCGGGGTGCATGTTACCGCGCTGTGTCCCGGACTGACCCGAAGCGAGTTTCACGATGTGAATGGACAAAGGGCGCGTCTTTCGCGTGTTCCTGAGTTCATGTGGCAAAGCGCTGAAGATGTGGTCGAGGNCGCCTGGTATGCGAATGAAGCCAATAGACCGGTTATCGTTACAGGCGGCGTCAACAAGCTATTGGCGGCTGCGGCGCAGGTTCTGCCAGGACCGGTGGCCCGAGCTGTCATGAGAGAACAAGCGAAACGAATTTAGAAAGCCGATCCGTAATGACCACAGACGCAATTCTTCTCGAACGTGACCTGTCGTCCGTTTCCCCNCCACCGGCCAGANTTCCCGGCACGGTTCTGATGCCATTTGATCGGGAGCGGCATNTTCCCGAGGCGCGCGATCTTTTGAATACGGCCTATATGACNGGTTTGGGAGACGTGATGGAAGCCGCTGTCTGGTGGCAGATGATNGAATCTGACGAAGAGTTTGATCCAGCGCTTCTTTTTGTTCTGGCAGATGAGCCGACCGGACGCATGATCGGTTTTGCGCATTGCTGGCTGAGTGGCTTCATCAAAGATATCGCCATTCACCAAGATTATCAGCGTCTGGGTTATGGGTCCTATCTTATGTCAGTGATCTTCGATCGCTTTGTCGAAATGGGCTTTCATATGGTGCGTCTGAAAGTTCGACCGAACAATTCTGCGGTTGGCTTTTATGAGCGCCTTGGCATGCAGCAGACTGCGGCTGAACCGGCCTGAGACGGTAAACAAACAGTTAAATTCGGCGCTTTGGCGCTTTCAAACACAGAAACGGCCAGATCTNCATCTGGCCGTTTTGCGTATAAATATNTGAAANTATTNAANTTTCTAACTTNTCNNNTCNGAGTAAGGTTTTGTTTACTCTTCGAGCGCCTCTTCGGCNTTNTTCTCGACCAGTTCTCGCTCTTTGGACTTCCGGCTGAGGAATTTCGAACCCAATTTGCCATCGCTGTCAGCACCGATTGCTTTCTTGGCTGATGGGAAGATGTCCTCTTCTTCTTCGTCGATATGGTGCTCGTAATCGTGGCGGAGCGTCTTGAAGCGTGTCATCCAGCCTGGCGAACTCATGTCCATTTCGTTGAGTTCCTGCATGATGTCGTCGAGTTCTTTGTGCTCGGCTACAGAGTGGCGCGCATGCGGTTGGCCATCCTCTGTTTCGATCATGGGCCCGTAAAAGCTTTCTTCTTCTGCCGCGGCATGTGAGCCGACATCACAATAGAATTTATTCCAGAGTTCACGGCGCTCTTTGCTGTCGCCTTCAGTATCTGCGAGCTTTTTCAGGAGCTCGCGATGGGTGTCGTGATCTGATTTCAAAACATCATAAATGGGCTTGGCCATAAGTAACTCCTTGTTCGCTAACGCGTAACGAACGCTGGTGAAGTTACGGTGGTTCCAGTCTGAGAATGCTTCTCAATCGACCGCGGGACTATCGCCTGTTAGCGCGACCATGCCTGCACCTGCGCCACCCCTCAGGGTCCAGCGGAGGCCTTCCGGCCTGAAATCGAGTTCAACTTCTCCGGCGAACGCCATCCGGCACATACGATCAATTACCAGTGATCCGAAACCGCGGCGTTCGGGTTGTTTGACCTCCGGCCCGCCTGTTTCCTGCCAGACGATTTTGAGGCCAGGTGAGACCGCGCCGTCGACCGAGATGAATTCCCAGGATATATCGACTCTGCCGTCATCGTTTGANAGNGCNCCATATTTNGAAGCGTTGGTGGCCAGTTCGTGNAAGGCCATCCCCAGCGGCTGGGAGGCTTTCGGATCAACATAGACAGGCGGCCCCTGAAATCGGATGCGATCATCTGTGAGGTCAGAGATATGCCCAAGCTGAGACTCGATCAACTTGTCGATTGTCATACCTTTCCAGCCGCCTTCAAGCAGCAAGTCATGGCTTGAAGCGAGAGCCTGGAGTCGTTCACTGAATTTTTCGAGAAAATTTTCCTGGCCATGCCGACCGGTGTATCTGGCGATACTCTGCACAAGCGCCAGCATGTTCTTGGACCGGTGATTGACCTCCCCCATCAGAAAACGAATTTTTTCCTGACGTTCGCGCTCTTCTGTGATGTCGGTATTGGTGCCGAACCAGCGAATGATGTTGCCATCCATGTCGCGAACCGGGCGGGCGCGGGAGAGAAACCAGCGATACTCACCCGACTTGCTTCTGAGCGGGAAGGTGTCTTCCCACACTTCGCCGGTGGTGAAGCTGTGTTGTATCCGCTCTGTCACCCGGTCGACGTGATCGGGATGATGGACCGAACGCCAGCCCCAGCCTTCCATGCCTTCCAGTGTGGTGCCGGTATATTCATACCAGCGTTTATTGTACCAGAAAATCCAGCCATTCTCATCAGCCATCCAGGCGAGCTGAGACATGTTGTCGGCCAGTGTTTTGAACCGGCCTTCGCTCTCGTCAATCTGTCGGCGCGCTTCGAGTTCCTGGGTGATGTCGCGCGCAATCTTGGAGGCGCCAATGATTTTGCCGTCTTCATCAAAGATTGGAGAGATGGACACAGAGATGGGGACTTCGTGACCTTTTTTGTGAAGACGTCGCGTTTCAAACTGTTCAATCTGTTCGCCTCGCTTGATGGCGGCGAGAATTTCATCTTCTTCGGACTGGAGATCGTCCGGCACGATCTTGCGAATGGATGAGCCGATCATCTCTGTCGCAGAGAAGCCAAACACT
Organism: Ponticaulis sp.; assembly: GCA_002699325.1. GTDB lineage: Bacteria > Pseudomonadota > Alphaproteobacteria > Caulobacterales > Hyphomonadaceae > Ponticaulis. The sequence goes on from PABS01000074.1 coordinate 11,794, forward strand.
TTCGCAGCGGCCGGATTCCAGCTGGAGACAATACCACTTAGCGATTTTGAGATGATTGCATCATTGGAGGACTGAATAATGGCGGCCAGCCAGGCATGGTTGGCCGAGGCAGATGAGAAGCCGAAAAGTGATGAGGGGTCTGGAAACCGAAACTTCTGCTTCATTTAACTTACGGCCTGCAATTGCGACGCGACTGTAACAGGTATTTATGCCGCGACAATACAAAGCGCATTGAGGTTAGTGCGCCGCCGCCCAATTGTCTGCGGCTCGTGCATCGACATCCAGAGGTATAGAAAGCTGGAGCGATGGAAAGGTTGCACGTTCCATAGTCTGACGTGCAATTTCAATCACCTGATCCGCCTCTGATTCAGGGCATTCGAACACAAGTTCATCGTGAACCTGCAACAGCATTCGGGCTTTCATGCCAGCGTACTCAAGCGCCTCAGGCATGGCAATCATGGCCCGCTTGATGATGTCTGCGGCCGAGCCCTGGATTGGCGCATTGATGGCCTGTCGCTCGGCAAAGCCGCGCTGGGCAGGGTTCTTTGCCTTAATGCCCTGCACCCAGCATTTGCGCCCGTAAATGGTTTCGACAAAGCCGTGTTCTTTGGCGAATTCCTTAGTCTCATCCATGTATTTGCGGATGCCGGGGAATTTCTCGAAATAGGCTTTGATGTAGTCGCGCGCCTCGCTCTGCGGAATGCCGAGCTGGTTGGAGAGTCCATAGGCGGAAATGCCGTACACAATGCCAAAGTTGATCGCCTTAGCCTGACGGCGAACCATGGGGTCCATGCCTTCGACCGGGGTGTTGAAAATCTCGCTGGCGGTCATGGCGTGAATATCCATGCCGTCCCGGAAGGCTGTTTTCAGGGCGTCGATATCGGCGATATGCGCCAGAAGGCGCAGCTCGATTTGAGAATAGTCGGCAGAGATGAGGACGTTGCCGGGTTCGGCGACAAAGGCCTCACGGATCTTGCGGCCTTCCTCGGTCCGGATCGGGATGTTCTGCAGGTTGGGATCGTTGGACGAAAGACGCCCCGTCTGCGCAACAGCCAGCGAATAGGAGGTGTGCACGCGACCCGTCTTCGGATTGATGGCTTCCTGCAGCGCGTCGGCATAAGTGCTTTTCAGTTTGGAGAGCATACGCCACTGGGTGATCGTCTGCGGGAGTTCATGGCCTTCGGCCGCCAGCTCTTCTAGCTTATTCGCATCAGTGGACCAGGCGCCTGTCTTGGTCTTCTTGCCGCCGGGCAGGCCCATTTCGTCGAACAGAATCTCGCCGAGTTGTTTGGGCGAACCGAGGTTGAATTCGCGCCCCGCCATTTCGTGCGCTTCAGCTTCGAATGCGGCCATGCGCTGAGAGAAGTCTGAGGACATGCGCGAGAGGACTTCACGGTCTACGCGGATTCCTTCCAGCTCCATGCGGGAGATGACCGCTGGCAGCGGGCGTTCGATCCGTTCATAGACGCGTTTTACCTGACGCTGGATGAGCAGAGGGCGGAAGATATGCCAGAGGCGCAGCGTGACATCCGCATCTTCGGCCGCATAAGGCGTGGCTTTGTCGAGGGGGACNAAATCGAATGTGATCTGGCTCTTTCCAGAGCCGCACACATCCTTGAAGCTGATCGGGGTGTGGCCGAGGAAACGTTCGGACAGCTCGTCCATCCCATGCCCGTGCATGCCCGCATGCAGGACGTAGGACTGCAGCATTGTGTCGTCGTAAGGCGCGACATTCACGCCATAGCGAGAGAACACAGCCAGATCGTATTTGAAGTTCTGACCGATTTTGAGGACTGCAGGATCTTCGAGAACGGGCTTCAGCGCNTCAATGACCGTGTCGAGCGCNAGCTGATCGGGTGCGGCGTGATCATCGAAATTGAGCTCGCCGTCNGACGGGGCCTTATGGCCAACAGGAATATANGCGGCTTCGTTGGGGCCGGTTGCCACTGAAATGCCCACAAGATTGGCAGAAACCGCGTTCAAATCGTCAGTTTCCGTATCGACGCCGACAATGCCAGCTTTGCGCATACGGCCGATGAGCGCGTCTAAAGCGTCCGGAGTGGTGATGGTCTCATAGATCGACGTGTCGATACCGTCGCGCTCGACGGCGGGCTCAATCTCGCCCTCGGCTTCGAACTGTTCCTTGACCCGGCGAGTGATTGTCCGGAACTCCATTTCCTCAAGGAAAGCAATCAGCGTGTTGGGGTCGGGGTCACTGACTTTCAACGCGTCGAGTTGAATGTCGACAGGCACATCGGTCTTCAGCGTGACCAGTTCTCTNGAAATTCGGATATTGTCGGCATGGTCGATCAGCGTCTGGCGGCGCTTGGGCTGTTTGATNTCCTCTGCGCGCTCCAGGAGTGAGAGGACGTCACCATACTCATTGATCAGCTGCGCAGCGGTTTTGACGCCAATGCCAGGAGCGCCGGGNACATTGTCTACGCTATCGCCAGCAAGCGACTGGACATCNATCACCTTGTCGGGCGCGACCCCGAACTTTTCCATCACTTCTTCAAAACTGATGCGCTTGTTCTTCATGGTGTCGAGCAGCGAAACCTTGTCGGAGACGAGCTGCATCAGATCCTTGTCTGAGGACACGATTGTCACACGCGCGCCGGCCGCTTCGGCCTGTTTGGCATAGGTCGCGATCAGGTCGTCGGCTTCATAGCCTTCCATCTCAATCGCCGGCGTGCCGAAGGCGCGCGCTGCGTCGCGCATGAGCGGGAATTGGGGGACAAGATCTTCGGGTNGAGGCGGGCGCTGAGCCTTATAGTCCGCATACATGTCATTGCGGAATGTGTAGCTGCCTTTGTCGAANATACAGGCAAAGTNNGTGGGNCGTTCNGAGCCTTTGAGGTCCTCAAGCAGCTTCCAGAGCATATTGCAGAAGCCCTGAATCGCGCCCACGGGCAGGCCATCTGACGGGCGGGTCAGCGGCGGCAGTGCGTGAAAAGCGCGGAAGATATAGCCCGATGCATCAATCAGATAGAGATGGCTGTCTTCAGTGACGGGGGCGGTGGTGTCAGTCATGCTTGGATTCCTTCAGGCCCAGAGACTTAACCGGACTGACGAGGAGGTCCAGAGGGTGTTGAGCTGAATGATGTTGAGATCAGACCATCCCGGCGGTTGCGCTCAGTTGGGGCCGATATCAGAGAACGAGCGGCGCGAGGAAGGTGCCAACAATGGTGATGATGACGACCGCGCCCACATTGATCCAGAAACCAGCCCTGATCATCTGCGCCATGGTAATTTTGCCTGAGGCGTAGACAATTGCGTTTGGCGCTGTGGCGACGGGCAGCATGAAGGCACAAGAGGCGGCAACAGCGGCAGGCCCGAGCAGGCTCTCTGGCGCAATACCAAGGCCCAATGCGAAGGAGCCCAGGATCGGTGCGAGCGTCGTCATTGTGGCGACATTGCTTGTCACTTCGGTGAGGTAAACCACCAGCAGCACAACCACGAGGACGATCAGTATCGCTGGCGCGCCTTCAAGAAAGGCCAGCTCGCTGCCGATCCATTCTGAAAGCCCGGTCCGGCTGACAGCCCGCCCGATGGAAATACCGCCGCCAAACAGCATGAGGACGCCCCATGGCAGGCGCTCGGCTTCTTCCCAGTTGAGAACGGCGCGCTTCTCTCCGCCGCCCGCAGGGATGAGGAAGGTGAGTACGGCGCCAAAAATCGCGATACCCATATCGCCAATGGACTGAACCCATCCGAGACCAGGAACGCCTTCCAGCAGGCTCTGTACCGGAACGCGGATGACCCAAAGCGTCGCGACAACGCCGAAAATCATCGCCACGCGGGATTCCTGGGTGGTGATTTTCCCAAGGCCGCGCAGTTCAGACAGAACAGTGTCCCGAGCGCTGCCGCCAACGCCTGCGCCTGCCCGTGTTGCCATCCCGCGCGTCACCACAAACCATGCGAGCGGAATAAGAAGCAGCATTGCGGGTACACCGAAGGCCATCCATTGCGGGAAGCCGATTGTCGCGCCGGCATTCTCTTCAAGCCATTTGATGGCGATGAGATTTGTTGGCGTGCCGATGGGTGTTGCGACGCCGCCAATGCTGGCCGCATAACAGATGCCAAGCAGCAGCGCCTTGCTGAACTGACCGTCTCTATCGCCTGTGGAGGTGGCCACGGACAGCGCGATCGGCACCATCATGATGGTTGTCGCCGTGTTGGAAATCCAGGCCGAAATCACGGCAGTGGCGATCATGAAGCCAGCGGTGATCAGCTTCAGTCTGTCACCAGACGCGGCGACGATATTNAGCGCGATCCGCTTGTGCAGGTTCCAGCGCTCAATCCCCATAGCGACCACAAAGCCGCCGAGCAGAAGCACAACAGTGGTCGAGAAATACGCTTCGGCGGCTTCGTTGGCTGTGCCGCCGCCAATCAAAGGCAGGAATACGATTGGCAGAAGAGAGGTTGCAGGGATGGGAATGGCTTCAGTGGACCACCAGACAGCCATCCAGGCCAGAAGNGCGGCAACGCGCAAGCCTTCAGGTGTGAGCCCCTCCGGTAGCGGCAAAAGCGCAATCGCCACGGCAAGCGNTGGGCCGAGTGCCAGACCGATATTCTGTGATGTCGTCCTCCCCGCCGCCATCAGGTTCAGTCGGTCCGATTCGGATCGTGTTCACTGCCCTTCAGAATGAAAAGACGGTCGCAGTATCCACAGGTGACATAATCGTCGTCGCCCATTTCGTACCAGACCATNGGGTGACCAAGTGCACCACCACCGCCATCACAGGCGACTCTATGGTCTTCCACCACAAAGATTTCCGGTGCAGTCTTTAGCTCTACTTCACTCACCATATTCAGCCCCTGACTGGTGTTTGCGAAACGGTTTGTTGAACACTAGGTATGAACAGCCTACTCAGATCACGTCAATCTTGAAAGCACCCTGTATGACGACTTCCGCAAATGTTCCTGAATTTGCCATNGAGGCGATAGGCCTTGAAAAGACTTATAAAGCTTCCGGCAAACTTCCGGCCAAGCAGGCGCTTAAAGGGATTGACCTCAAAATTCCATCCGGTTCGATCTTCGGACTTTTAGGGCCGAATGGCGCAGGAAAATCCACTTTTATCAATATTTTGTCAGGTCTTGTCACCAAGACAGGCGGAAAAGCCCGAATCTGGGGCACTGATATCGACCAGGCACCGCGCTCAGCGCGTGCTGCGATCGGGGTCGTGCCGCAGGAAATCAACATGGACCCATTCTTCACGCCGTTTGAGTCGCTTGAACTTCAGGCCGGATTCTACGGTGTGCCGAAATCAGAGCGCCGCTCTGACGAGATTCTGAAAGCTGTCGGGCTCGACGACAAGCGAGACGCGTATGTGCGCCAGCTTTCCGGCGGCATGAAGCGCCGTTTGATGGTGGCCAAGGCACTTGTTCATGCNCCGCCCGTTCTGATTCTNGATGAGCCGACAGCCGGTGTGGATGTCGAGCTGCGCCGCTCGCTCTGGGAATATGTNGTCGCGCTGAACGAAGCCGGGACCACGATNATCCTGACCACCCACTATCTCGAGGAAGCTCAGGAATTGTGTGATGAAATCGCCATCATCAATCATGGCGAAGTGATTGCCTGTGAGCCGACGCCGCANTTGCTGCGCCGTCTGGATCACAAAACGCTTGTGGTTCAGCCTGTCGAGCCAATTCAGACCGTGCCCGCCTCACTGACGCATCTCGATACGAAAATCCGTCCGGACGGGTCGCTGGCCATCACATTCCGCGCGTCAGAAACCGGCATTGGCCGGATTATCGAGACCCTGCGGAGTGAAGGCATTTCCATTGAAGATCTGGCGACAGAAGAGCCNGACCTTGANGATGTNTTCGTATCNATGACCAGNGNAGCNGNCAGCTAAACCGAGCTANCGGCGCTCTGCGTCCCAGCCTCTGACNTCCATCATTTTGACAACGCTGTCCGGCCCCGCAAGGTGGCCGGCNCCNACNACNATGAAAATGCGCCCTGTTTCGTCTTCCAGAAGCCGTTCAAATTTGTCGGCCCAGTTCCGGTTACGGGCGGCGAACATCACGTCATAGGCTTCTGCCATATCGGTCGACATATCACCAACCAGCGTGTCAAAGAGCAGTTCAGGTTGCCCGGCTAGCCAGGCTGCAAGCGATTTTTCAACCGTTTCATCGTCTTCGACCTGTGCATCTTCTATACCGTCCAGCAACATGGAGACTTGTGCTTCCAGAGACATGGACGAGAGGGCGTTTGCGACCTCCATACCATCTTCGAGCGAGCGGACATCCCGATTGTCCGGAATATTGGCTTCCATCCAGGTCTCAACGCCATTCTCAGCGGAATGCCCCTGGCGCTCCATAGCGGCGACGCCAATGGTCAGCGCAGCAAACCAGGGTTTCTGNCCCTTGAACGTTTCNACATTGAGGCCGAGTTCGGAAAGCGCGGTCTCCAGGAGNTCATACTGGTCGGGCGTGAGGACTTCATGGACGCTCTCGCCCGGCGCAGCCATGCCGGCACGGAAGAATTCGATAAATGAGCTGCTATTGGGGTCACGGTCGCTGGTCTCGAAATAAACCACGTCGGCGCTCTGCATAGCGTTTACCACGGCTTCGCGTTGCCATGTCACGTTATCTGGCAAGATATGGATGGAGCCGAATATCAGGAGTTCAGTATCCTCATCGGCNATGCGCCACATGGCCGGGCCCTGGGNNGGTGAGGNCCGGTCCNCTTCGGCGCTNGCGGTGANNGGNGNCAAACAGGCNGTGATGGCAAATGCNANGCCCGCCAGCNGANGACNTACNTGATGAATTCTTTTTGCGTTCACTTGCGTTTTTACCTCAGTCGCAATATCCAGAGCCNCNGGTAACTGCCCTGCNGGGANCAGTTCTAGCACCCATAGCTCAGCTGGATAGAGCGCTGCCCTCCGAAGGCGGATGTCAAGTCTGGCGATGGTTTCTGGTGTTGGAAGAAAGAAGTGACTAAACAACGGTTTGAGCGGATGTCGGGTTCGCTCTTTAGACCGATATAAATCTCGCGTAAGCATAGCGTAAGCACCTCGCGAACGGTATGCACCCGTAGCTCAGCTGGATAGAGCGTCGCCCTCCGAAGGCGAAGGCCACAGGTTCGAATCCTGTCGGGTGCGCCATGCTTTCAAGCGCAAATTATTTCTCCCAGCCTGCTGAAAAAATTGGACTATCTTCGAATTCATGTGCATCAGATTCGATCATATCGCGATAACAGCGTCAATCTCAGCACTGTTGGATGTGCGNTGTAGTCGCCTTTTTCCAAATATAAGGACATAAATGGAAGCGCATCGTGAGTTCGAACATCTCCTCGAAAGGGCCATATTGTTTGGACTGCTCAGATAGGTGATACCAGAGCCTCACTTTTTATGTTCCAGCTTATACGCCAAGGTCGCGGGACAAGCTTCATCCAAAAATCGTATTTCCCATTAGTCACTCCGATTACCCCCACCCCGCACGTGCCGGATAGCGATAGCTCCATGATGCTTCGACAATCATGCGCCTTGCCTCACGGTTGCCGGTCGCCGCGNCAAATTCTGTTTTCGGAAGTATAGTCAGACGTGTGAGGCCCAGATAGGCCATCAACTGTCTCGGGCTGTCAAAGCGCGCCAGATCNCCAACCGATGCAATGAAGGTAGCTGCTGACACAACATCCAGACCATAAAAACAGCGCAACGCCTGTACGATTAATCNAATCCACCATTNTGGCACAAGCTCACAAATCCGTTTGGTCAGGGCGTCACGCCGATCTGTAGCCACCAGTCATTCGCGACATCGTCGCATCTGGATGCCCGAATAGACTCAAGATCTCCGGAAAGAAAGTTCGCAGCTTTCAAACACGCAATAGCTCAGCGCTTAAGCTTGTCGAAAAGATCGATCAGCTCTGCGACTTTTTCGCGCTGTTCCGTCGTGTTGCCAGTTGCAATAACATCCTCCACACAGTGTGAGGCATGCTGTTTCAGAAGTTCGCTCTCAGCCCGTGAGAGCGCGGATTTGACGGCCTGCATCTGATGTAGAACTTCGATGCAATACCGATCTTCTTCGAGCATACGCACAAGTCCNCGGACCTGTCCTTCAATTCTCTTGAGCCGGGCAACGACTTTTTCTGACATTGACAAATACCTCTGGGGGGTATTAAGCTTTTTCTACCTGAAAGGTCAATGCATGCCAGCAGTTCGCACATTTGTCGTTACGCTTCTGGCGCTCCTGTTTGGAGCGCAACAGGCGCTTTGTGCATGCCCAAGTGAACTCTCAGTTTCCCAGATCACCGTTCCATATTCTTCCGCTGATGCTCAGCCGCACGTGGATGATCCATGCGCGGAACACTCCAAAGGCGGAACGGACGAGAACGGCCAACCGTGCGGACATTGCGACACCAGCCTGAAATTGCTGAAGGCGGACGANTCCAGAGCCGCGCTCGTTCCTGCTCCTCTNAAAGTCGCCATCCTTGANGCGTTTCCTGTCNCGCATTCATCGGTTGCGCTGNTCGNNAATNCGTATTTTAGCCCGCTTTCAACACGCGGACCGCCTCTGAGGCAAACCCCTGTTTCTCTGAAAACACGCCTTTTGAATTGAGTTCCATGCCTTTGGCCTGCGCCTGAGTGCGAGGCCTCTCGTATGGCGCGATTGGTCTTCGACTGATCGCAAGACAACTCACTTCAAAGGAATATACTATGGTCACCCGAAGACAATTTATCCGAACCAGCGCGCAAAGTGCTTTGGTTCTGGGGATGTCCTCCTTGCTCCCCGGTTGGGCGCAGTCTGCAACAAACGGAAACACAGGCGTTTCCACTAGAACGGCAACAAATTTCAATCTCACAGTTGGACGTTTTCCTGTCCGTATCGATGGGCGCGCAGGCGAAGCTATCG
>PABS01000075.1 GCA_002699325.1 Ponticaulis sp.
GACACGAAAGATGTCGCCTCATCTCCAGCGGACGAGACTCCAACCCAACCACCCGCTGACGTGACAAAAGAACCTCCGCCTGAAAAGCAAGTTCCCAAACCGGAGCCGGCGAAAGCAACAAGCTCGGCGATTGCGTCATCTGGCCGGAAACCGCTCGCATCTCCCGCCGTTCGCCAGCGCGCACTTGAGCTCGATGTGGACTTGCAGAATGTCTCAGGTTCCGGCCCGGCAGGCCGCATCACCCGTACCGACCTTGAAGACTTTGTTGCAGCTGGCGGTCGCGCCATCGCTCGCACGTCCACCGGAACCGGCTCGGCAGTCAAACAGACAGCGCAGAATGAAAAGCAGGTGATTGGCCTTCGCCGCAAGATCGCCCGCAACATGGAAAAGGCGTGGAAGACACCACTCATCACTTATGTCGAAGAGATTGACGTGACCGAGCTGGAAGACCTTCGCAAGCATTTGAATGAGACGCGCTCTTCAGATCAGCCGAAGCTCACCCTTATCCCCTTCCTTGCAAAAGCAATAATTGGCGCTGTCGCGGAGATTCCTCAGGCGAACGCGCACTACTTTCCCGAAGAAGACAAGCTGGTCGAATTCGAAGGCGTACATGTCGGCGTCGCTACGGCGACTGATAAAGGCCTTGTCGTACCGGTGCTCCATCATNCTGAGGCGATGAGTATCTGGGAGATGGCCGNTCAGCTCGCTGAGCTTTCTTCTCAGGCACGCGCCGGAAAGGCATCGCGCGAGAGTTTGTCCGGATCGACTATCACGATCACCAGCCTTGGCGCGATTGGCGGCCTTGTCACCACACCAATTCTCAACCCACCNGAGACGTCTATTATCGGCGTCAACAAGATCGTCGAACGGGCGGTATTCGATGGCGCCGGACGCGTGGTGCCACGTAAATTTATGAACCTTTCGAGCAGTTTCGACCATCGAATCGTCGACGGTTATGAAGCTGCAATGCTCATCCAGAATGTCCGACAGAGACTAGAGCATCCTGCAACACTCTTTATGTGAGACTGAAAATTGGCTGAGACACTGACCTGTGACGTACTGGTTGTTGGCGGCGGCCCTGGAGGCTATCCGGCTGCAATTCGCGCCGGACAACACGGCCTCAAAACCATTATCGTTGAAGCTGATCGGCTGGGTGGGACCTGCCTCATTCGGGGATGCATTCCTTCAAAGGCGATCATTCACGCTTCTGAACAATACGAGAAGATGACGGCGATTGCTGCAAAACCGCAGATGGGCATATCCCTAAGCGCGCCCCCTTCCCTCAATATGTCCGAGCTTCGAGACTTCAAGGAAGGGATTGTAGACAAACTCTCTACCGGCGTGTCCGGGCTCCTCAAGCAAGCTGGCGTTCAGGCGATTAAAGGCTGGGCGATATTTAGCAATGCNAAAACATGCACCGTCAAAACCAAAGACGGCGATCAAAGGATCGAAGCAGAGCACGTCATTCTGGCGACAGGCTCAACTGAGGTGGAGATACCGGCGTTACCCTATGATGGCGAGACCATTCTATCCTCTCATCAGGTGCTCGACCTTGAAGAACGACCAGAATCTGTCGCGATCGTCGGCGCTGGTTACATCGGCGTCGAGCTTGGTATCGCGCTTTCCAGGCTGGGCACAAAGGTAACTTTTGTCGAGGCCGCAGATCGCATTCTGCCTGGCTTTGACGCGGACATGTCCAAGCCAGTTGAAGCCTGGATGAAGGCACATGACGTCTCCACCTATTTGGGCGCGAAAGCTACCGGTCACGAGGCCGGGAAAGAAGGAACGAAGCTCAATTTCAAGACAAAAGATGGCTCTGATGAGTCCCTTGATGTCGAGAAGATTATCGTCACAGTCGGTCGTAAGCCTGTGCTTGATGACTGGGGCTTCGAAACGATGGGAGTGGATCTTCAGGATCGCTTCATCAAGATCAATGATCAATGCGCAACAAGCATGAGCGGCGTATACGCAATCGGCGACGTCACAGGCGAGCCCATGCTGGCGCACCGCGCGACGGCACAGGGCGAATGTGTGGCAGACATCATCGCTGGCAAAAAGCGTCGGTTCGATCCGAAAGTAATTCCCGCTGTCTGCTTCAGCGAACCGGAACTCGTCAGCGTTGGCCTCACGCCCGATNAAGCCCGATCTGAAGGTGAAGAGATTGAAGTCGCAAAATTTCCCTTCGCCGCCTCAGGACGTGCACTCTCAATGCAGGCGGGAGACTCAAAGGGTTTTGTGCGTATCGTCGCGCGGAAAGAGGATGGGGTCGTTCTCGGACTTCAGGCTGTTGGTTCGCATGTTAGCGAGCTGTCAGGTGAATTTACGCTTGCAATTGAGATGGGCGCTGTTCTGGAAGACCTGGCCCACACCATTCACGCTCACCCTACTTTGTCTGAATCGACCGCCGAAGCTGCGCTACTGGCCCTCGGCACGCCGATTCATATCGCGGCACCAAAACGCTGATCTCTAATTTCGCTGAGAGCGCTCTGCATCGATCATGAGATGAACGAGCGCTTGAAGGTCCATTTTTGGCGTCCATCCAAGAACTGAGCGAGCTTTTGATGGGTCTCCAATCAAGCGAGCAGGATCAATCGCGCGGTAGAATTTCGGATCAACTTTGACAAGTAATCGTCCAGTCCTGGCGCATCGGCCTTCTTCCTCAATGCCCTGTCCAGACCAGTTGATTTCGAGACCAAGATATTCGGCGCCATAATTAATCCAGTCCCGAACCCGGGAAGCCACACCGGATGCGAAGACATACTGGCCTGGAGCAGACGCCTCGACTGCCAGGACCGCACCCTCCATGAAGTCCTTAGCGAAGCTCCAATCCCTGACCGCATCGAGTGATCCGATTTCCAAAGGCCCGGAAGCTTCATCGAGCAAGTCCACTAGCCCGCTTGCAATCTTGCGACTGACGAACCGCTCGGTTCGAAGCGGTGACTCATGATTGTAGAGAATTCCAGANACTGCNAANTGNCCCTGAGACCTCGCCCTATCTACGTTTTCATCGGCCAGTATTTTGGCTTCAGCGTAAGAGTTCTCAGGCGATCTGACACTCGTTTCCGTTTGAGGCGCCGTTTCGGGGCTGCCGAAAATTTGAGCCGACGAAGCCTGAAAGAATCGTGCATCGGAGTTCTGGTCGAAAAGCTCATCGAGCATCCATCCGACAGCGGTACCATTGATTCGGATAGTCAGGTCCGGGTTTTCACGCGCTTCCTCAAGAGAACTAATGGCCGCGACGTTGAATACCGCATCCGGTTTCGTTGTCGTGACAGCGCTCCGTACCGCGCCTTCATCCGAAAGCGCGCAGCTGATCAGCTCAATCCGGTCGGAAATGCCAAGCATTCTCAAGCGCCAGGGATCACTTGAATGGACATTCTGACATGTCCCAGTCACTTTCCAGCCTTGCTTTAACAGGAGGTCGCTAAGATAGCTGCCATCCTGCCCNGAACCGCCGAATATGAGAGCGTGACGTTGCGCAGACATTTCAGCGTGGCGGTGATTTATCAGCCGTCTCTAGCGCGCTGACAATGTCGGCTGCGGCTCTCTCNGCCTCGACCTGGCTGATCGCCTCCGCCATAACGCGNATGAGTNGTTCAGTGCCAGACTTCCGAACGACAATTCTTCCGTCACGACCAAGCCTTCCGCGGACTTCATCGATAATATGGGTCACNCCNGGGTGCGATAGCGGATCGTCAGACTCAAAGCGTACATTTTNCGTAACCTGCGGTACTGGATCAAAAACACGAAGAACTTCAGATGTTGGCGACGAGGCGGCCGCTACGATTTCCATCAGCTTCACGCCAGCTATGATAGCGTCTCCAGTCGTCACATGATCGGTCAGAACAATGTGACCAGACTGCTCACCGCCGACGGTGAAACCGCCNTCGCGCANGCGNTCNACNACGTANCGATCGCCNACGCGCGTCCGCTCCAGTGTTATGCCTTTGTCTTCAAGCGCNAGCTCAAGCCCCATGTTGGACATAATGGTCGCAACCAGTTTGTTTCCNGNCAGCTTGCCCTGTTTGGCGTAGTGCAAGGCGATTGCNCCCATAATCTGGTCGCCATCTATGAGCCCGCCCTTCTCGTCGACAAGCACAATCCGATCTGCATCACCATCAAAGGCCAGACCAAGATCTGANCAGGTATCCAGAACAGCTTTCTGCAAGGCCTCCGGGTGTAGTGCGCCGCACTTGTCATTGATATTTTCGCCGTTNGGGGCANTACCCANAACCGAGANCACGTTTACGCCAAGCGCAGAAAACACCTGTTCGGCCAGGCCTGAACCGGCACCATTCGCCGCATCGACGCATATCTTCAGGCCCGTCAGATCTGCACCATTGGAGAGACTGTCGATTGCAAACTGAACATAGCGTCCAGCGAGCGTTTCATCAGTCGTGGCGTGCCCCATTTCCCCGACACTCACGAAGCAATCAATGCTTTCGTCTTGAATGAGGTCTTCAATCTCTTCCTGCTCGCCAGCTGACAGTTTGAAACCATTAGCGCCGAACACCTTCACACCATTATCATGGGCAGGATTGTGAGAGGCGGTGATCATCAGACCCGCCTGAACGTCCAGTTCAGATGTCAGTCGCCCTACGGCTGGCGTTGGCAAAACACCTGCACGAAGGACATTCACGCCAGCATTGAAAAGCCCGGCCTCGATGGCTGCCTGGATCATGTTTCCAGACGCACGCGTATCTCGCCCGATCAGGACCTTTGGGCTCGGTTCGCTTTTGCGGAGCACATAGCCCAGCGCCTCGCCAAACCGAACGAAATTAGCTGGCCGGATTGCGCCCTTGTTGACGCGTCCCCGAATTCCGTCAGTGCCGAACAGTCTTTCAGCCAATTGCCCGGCCCCTGTCTTTAAGCTTTGAAATTGTTCTCCCGACCAAACCGGGAGTCTGCAGACTATTCAACTGTCACAGACTTGGCGAGGTTCCGAGGCTGGTCGACATCTGTGCCGCGCAGCACTGCCGTATGATAAGCCAGAAGCTGAAGCGCGACGGAATAAGCAAACGGTGCAATCAATGGCTCAGTTGCGGGTAATTCCAGGGACGCAGTTGGGGCAGAGCCGGCTTCGCTGACACCTTTTTTATCGGACAACAAAAGNACCGGCCCGCGGCGCGCAGCCACTTCCTGAAGATTCGAGAGGGACTTCTCGTAAAGCTCGTCTGATGGCGCAATGAACACGATCGGAGTCTGATCGGTGATCAGTGCAATGGGTCCGTGCTTCAGCTCGCCAGAAGCAAAGCCTTCAGCATGAATGTAAGAGATTTCTTTGAGCTTCAGGGCACCTTCGAGNGCGAGCGGATAATGCACGCCGCGCCCCAGATAAAAGACGTCATTTGCTTCAGAAATCAGCTCGCAAGCGGACTGGATCTGCCCGTCCAGCTTCAGAGTTTNCTCAATCTGAACCACNATCTGGGACGTGAGTTTGCTGTANGCTTTGAAGTCATTCTCTGAAATCTGCCCGCGAGCACGCCCGGCGCATAGCGCGGTCGCGAGCAAAGCTACGAGTTGAGCGGTAAACGCCTTCGTACTGGCCACACCTATCTCANGACCCGCCAGCGTTGGCAGAACATAGTCGGCTTCCCGGGCAATGGTGGATGTCCGGACATTCACAATGGCGAGCGTTTTAACACCAGCAGACTTGCAATACCGAAGTGCTGCGAGCGTGTCGGCCGTCTCGCCTGATTGCGAAACAAAAATCGCAAGCGAATTCGGCAATGCGGCAGGTTTTCTATAGCGGTATTCTGATGCGATATCTGTCTTACAAGGAATGCCGGCAAGCTGTTCGAACCAGTANTCGGCGACCCGCGTGGCGTAGTGCGCCGTTCCGCAAGAGATCATCTGGATCGAATTGAATGTGGTAAANTCTATTTCAGCTTCTGCATCCCGCGGCAGACTGAGCGTACCATGAACCGGATGCGTGAAAGCTTGAAGAGTCTTTTCGACAGTCTTTGGCTGCTCATAGATTTCTTTCAACATGAAGTGCGGATAGTCGCCTTTGTCCGCCCCATCCTCTTCGATATCGACGGTATTGATGGGCCGAGTAACCTCTTTGCCGTCTTGATCGAAGATCTGGTAGCTGTCTTTCCGCAGGCAACACCAGTCGCCTTCTTCCAGATAAATGACATCACGCGTAAATGGCGCAATAGCAAGCGCATCTGATCCGAGGAACATCTCACNCTTGCCAACCCCAATAACCAGAGGGCTGCCTTTACGCGCGCCTATGATCATATCCGGATCTTCGTCAAACACCATGGCGAGAGCATACGCGCCGTGGAGACGCTTCAGTCCTTCCCGAACAGCATCCACGGGAGACAGGCCTGAATTCAGAAGAGAACTCAGCAGAACGGCAACAGTCTCTGTGTCGGTCTCCGACTGGAACTCGTAGCCGGACGTGCTAAACTCTTTTTTTAGCGCAGTGTAGTTTTCGATGATCCCATTATGGACAATCGCGACGCCAGGCGCCGTGTGAGGATGCGCATTGCGCTCAGTGGCCTCACCATGTGTGGCCCAACGGGTGTGCCCGATACCTGTGAGACCATGCAGGGGGGCATCACTCAGTGCAGATTCAAGATTGGCAATTTTCCCCGCACTACGTCGNCGCTCTATTCCGTCAGNCGTGACTGTCGCGACGCCCGCGCTGTCGTATCCCCNATACTCTAAACGCTTAAGTGTCGAGATCAGCCGACTCGTCACTGGTGCGATACCGACAATCCCAATAATCCCGCACATAAGTCCCTCGTATTGCTTTGATAGCAGCACCGATTTGTCTGCCTAAAGTGTATGAATTTTCTGCAGATAAAATGGCTTTAATGCGTTTGTTCCAGTCACCTTTCCTGACAGAATGTATTCTCTCACAAAGATCGGGAGTGGCGGCCAACCTCCTGTTTCGTCTATACGCAGTACAGACCGTCACGGAATCATCTGAAGATTCCGGGCTAACCTCTGGAGCAAGATTTGGAAACGCAGACTTCCGAAGCCGTCGATGAACTGATCGGTATTCTTGACCTTGAACGCATTGAACGAAATCGCTTCCGTGGCTTCACACCCGACTCGCGGTCAATCCGTGTATTCGGCGGCCAGGTAATCAGCCAGGCTCTTGTCGCTGCGTGCCGCACCGTTGAGGACCGTGAGTGTCATTCGCTACACGCTTATTTCATTCGCCCAGGAAATCCCGAAATTCCGATTCTCTACGAAGTTGATCCATCACGTGATGGCAGGAGCTTCACCACACGACGCGTCGTTGCGATCCAGGATGGCGAACAAATTTTCAATCTTGCAGCGTCGTTTCACATCCGGGAAGACGGTTTCGAGCATCAATCAGACATGCCCGATGCGCCGGCACCCGAAGATCTGACCGATCAGTCCGTTCATCGCATGGAGCTGGCGGCAAAACTCCCGGGAGATATTGCGAGCGCCTTTCGTGCTGAACAACCGCTCGACCTTCGCCCCGTGCACCCGCAGAGCTTCATCAATCCTCAGAAACTGCCGCCCATCAATCACGTCTGGTTGCGGCTGAAGAAAAAGATTGAAGACGCACCTTACCTACATCGTGCCATTCTCGCCTACGCCTCTGACATGACCCTTCTCGACACCTGCGTGCGGCCACACGGCGTCAACTTCTTTAAAGGCGCACAAATGGCCAGCCTCGACCATGCGATGTGGTTTCATGACGATTTCAGAATTGATGACTGGCTTTTGTATGCACAGGACGGACCGCGCGCTTCAGGTGGCCGAGGTTTCAACCGTGGAGAAATCTTCACGCGGGACGGTCGCATGGTGGCGTCTGTCGCCCAGGAAGGACTTATACGACCCGCTCGAAAGAAAAGCTGACGAGGTCAGGTGATGATCGGTCGGCCGGCGGCGCCCAGGTCAAAAAGTGGAACGTCCGGAGCAACTGAGTTCCAGTCTTGCTGCAAATCTGAAAGTCGGCGACGCATTGGCGCCCCCTGATCAATAGAGAGGGTTTCGGCAGCGCTCAGGAAGATTTTCACAACTGAGCTGAACTGAACTTCGGCCCAGCGACGCACGCCATTGGCCATTTCCCCATAGACGTCGTCAGAATCTTTCAACTGGATGAAACGATAGTCTATCAGAGCGTCTTCAAGGCCGCGCATGAAGTCCATATTTCCCGACCAGCCCGTCGCATAGGCTTGCCGACCGGTCGACACAGCTTCAGCCAGGGCCAGGCCATATCCCTCTGACCGGTGCGTGGAGACGACGCAATCGATGTCCTGCCATAGCTCGACCAGCTCCTCATTGCTGAGAGACTTATCGATCCAGGTAATATTACGCGCGCCGTCGATCCAGCCACGAATGCTTTGTCTTTGCGGCTCACTGAGTGACTGGGTCTTCACAACCAGTGAAAACTCGTGGCGATCACCAAATGCATGGCGGAAACCACGGATCGCGGCACCGATATTCTTTCGAGCCAGGCTGGACTTACCATCCATCTGAACGAGAAAGCGTCGCGCATACGGGCGTCTGGGACCGGCGAGATTGCGGACCAGGTTGCTCGTCTCCACCGGGTGTGATCGGCGTATGACATGCGGTGTCAGTCCGCCGAAACTATCTTCAACAAAACTGCTGGGAACGATGACCTGATCAAAAACGCGGGCGATTTTCTTCCATTCTGGCGGAACGTCTTCCAGTTCCCAGGCCCAATATCCGAGCCGCGGTCCACGTGGCGTTTTCAAGGGATTGGTTTTTGCCAGCGCATGCAGTGCTTCTGGTGCATTGCAGTGAATAATCCACCCAAAATCACGAGGCGCTGCGATCTCTTCGCCAAAGATGCGCCTGCTTTCAAAAAGCTGATTGATCTGATGCTTTTGAACCTCAAAGCCAAGCTCTCTGAGCTTCATCACAGTCAGGTCTGCAGACCGGGCGACACCAAAGCTTTCGCCAAAATACCCCGATACGACAAAGCCTCTAGGCCAGCTCGCATTGCGCCTGTCCGCATCAGAACGGGCATGCACCTGTCGAGCTGTATAAAGAATACTTCTGACCGCTAGTTCTTTCAGCCCCATACTCACACACCCTGAACCCATATGTGCCGACTGGATCCCTCGCGGCCTACGGTTCATTACCGGTTACAATGATGTCAGACGCTCCGAACAAATCAACACATTCGGACTGACACCCCTTCCCATAATCCAATTTTGTAACAATACGAATTACGGCGCAAATGTGATGCACCAAATTTTTGCGATTCATGCAAACTTTGAAAACAGTTTTGTAAAAAAAACGTATTTCAGGGAACGACTAACTACGAATTGCCTTTGGGTCTGACGCAACACGCCAGATAATCGCCTCGACCCTTGCTCCGGAAATCACATATCACCAGACCTCAGATCTCGATATCCGAGGGTGAATAAAGTGCAGAGTACATGGTGGGCGGTAACGGGCTCGAACCGCTGACCCTCTCGGTGTAAACGAGATGCTCTTCCAACTGAGCTAACCGCCCTCA
>PABS01000076.1 GCA_002699325.1 Ponticaulis sp.
CTGGGTTGGGAAAGCAAATTCGATGTCGCGCTCACCGAAGACCTCAACCACCTTGCGGTTTACCAGCGAGCAATGGTCAAGATAGGTGAACCAGCCACGTTCAGAATCCCGTTGTCTGGCGCCCTGCTCGCCAAAATAATAAAAATGGTAGGTTTTCAGCGTAAACCAGCTGTCTGAGAACTCGTAGAATGTAATGTGCGGCGCGCTCTCACCGTTTTTGTCGATCAGCGCATCTTTCACCACTTCATCATCGGTCAACACGTCCCGCAGCGCGTCCATGGCCCGCGTAATTTCCTCAGCATGCGCACGGTACGGGATGGCTACTTCAAAATCTCGGCGGATATATCCACGGGCAGACAGGTTCTGAACCTCACGGTCAATAAACTGCATGTTTGGCAGGGTGATCATATTGCCAGACAGATCGGTGATTTTCGTCGCCTGCAATTCGATGTCGTCGACGACACCGCAAAGTTCGACTGTCTTTCCCTTGAAAATGATCCAGTCACCGACAACAAACGGGCGATTCATGAAGATGGACGCCGCGCCAAACATGTTCTTGACCGTATCCTGCGCAGCCAATGAGAAGACAAGCGCCAGCACTCCGAAGCCGAGGAAGACTGCACTGACGTCTACAGAGAAGATCACCTGCAGGATAAAGAAGAAGACCATCACGATCACGATGACGCGTAAGAGCCGTTCGACTGTCGTGATCAGCATTCGATCATAAGCATCATCCTTGGCTCTGATCTTGGCCAGTGACGCCACAACATCTATTACAGAAAGTAGAAGCAGCGTCATCGCGATGACCATCAGGAAGCGCGGAATCTCATAGTGCAGCGGCTCCAGGACTGGCCCGAGTTCGAGAAAGCCAAGAGAGATCGTAAAAGCGATTGTCATGAGTACGATACCGCCCGCGCGTCCGAGTCCGCGTAGCGTCGTGGAGAGTGTGTGATGAACATCGCGCTTAGCCAGCCAGTTCATGCCGAACATGAACGCATAGGCACCGACGATGCCAAGTATACAAACACCCACAAAACACAGCCACTCAAGCAGGCTGGTCTGGTAGAATAATGGCCCGAAGACCTGAGCATAGAAGCCGCCATTATTCCCCGTTGAAAACTTAGGTGGCAGGTTTTCTATAGAGCTTAAAAGCCTGTCGATATTCTGAGCGGTAGCATCCGAGAAGCGCCAGGTGTTCGTTTCGTCGAGAACGAGCGCCACACCAACACCTGTCGGTGGGCTGGCCTTTGACCATATCCACTCATGTTGCCTTGGCTGAGGGAAAACCTGGAATCGCGTATCGCCCGATTCCTGTATACGCGCCGGACCGGGCGCGTCGGTAGCAGAAGTCGGACCTATTCTCAGTAGAACCTGATAGAGCCGATCAGCCTGTACTTCTGTCGAGCCTTTCGGCATGCTGAACATGGCCCGCTCATAGCCAATTTCTACAAAGCCCCGCTCGACAAGCGCCATGGCCTCGACAAACGTCATTAAGGCGTGCCGCGGACTTTCCTGAGAATTGAAATAAGGGTCGGTGACAAGATTGCGGTCTTCTCCGGGCTGAATGCCTCTCACAATCATCCTGCTGGTATCATCGATTGCGCCGATAATGTCGGACAGAACGCCGGGCGGAGAGGATGACTTGCCGGAATCAGACCCGGTCGGAAGAGACTGGGCGGAAGCAATGGGAGTCAGAAAACTGAGGCACAAAATAAGTAAAAAATGCGCCTGCCTGATGGGTCCGCTCCGCCGTCAAAATGAATCCGTATGAAAGCCGAACGTTACCTCAGGGGCCGAGTTCCCATTTTCCTGCGTCCCTGCAATCAACCTCGCCAGAGCGAAGTTGATTGCAGGGTATTCACGACCCTCAGGCTTCCGCCATATCCTTTTTTAGCGGCTTGGCAGCAAGAATGAGAAAGATGCCGGCGACAACATAGAATGTCGATGTCAGGAGCATGGAGTTTTGCAGGCTCGCCGGATTGGCTTCAGCGCACGCTTGTGCGATTTGCGATACNTCGCCAGCCGCCAGATTTGTGCATGTCTCGCGTGAGATGTCACCGACACCTGCGGCGGCTAATTGCATATTGAAAAAGATATCGCTGAGCGCACCAATGAAAAGCGGGCCCAGACCATATCCGAGAAGGTTGATAACGAAGAGCAGGATCGCCGTCGAGACTGCGCGCATGCGAGACGAGACCACGCCCTGCGCAATGGTGTATTGTGCAGCCAGATAACCGTATTTGATGAAAGCGCCAATCGCGAGGCCCACGACACACAGCCAGATGTTCGACGTCAGGAAGGCAANGATATAGAACGGTACGCAGATGATGAGCCCCCATCCAGGTAGCCAGGCAATTGCGAGCGGTCGGGATTTAGCCATCTTACTGACGAGCCAACCGGAGAGCATCGTCCCCAGGGCTGCAGCGGCTGCGACAGGAACATTCACCCAAACCGCCGCTTCGCCCGCTGAAAGGCCGAATGTCCGGACGATATACAGCGACTGAAATGTCGCAATGCCATAACCACAGAACGCCGCCAATGTGCAGGCAACAGCCATCAGCCAGAAGGACGGCTTACCAGCCAGCACTTTCAGACCCGCCGAAAACGGTATCCGTTCCTTACCAGACTTCATGTTCGGCGGATCTGAATACCCACGAGGAGGTTCTTTGACCGTAAAATAAAAAACAATCGCAAAGATGACACCCGGCGCGCCGAGAACGAAAAACGCCACTCGCCACCCGAATGCATCGGTAATGGGGCCACCAATAAAATTGGCAAGCATGGTGCCGAGCGTAACTCCCATGGCGTAATAGCCGAGCGCAGCGGAACGCTTATGTGGAGGAAAATAGTCCGAAATCAGAGAGTTTGCAGGCGGCGTGCACCCGGCTTCCCCCACACCGACACCGATGCGAAACAGAAGCAGCATCCAAAAACCGCCCAGCACGATACCGCCAATCGTCACCTCCGTTGCCAGGCCGCAAAGTGCCGTCATCAACGACCAGATGGCGAGACAAATCGCGATAATCCCAACGCGCTGACGTGTTTCAGAAACTTGCGCAAGCGGTATACCAACCACGGTATAGAAAAGCGCAAACCCAAATCCGGTCAAAAGTCCGAACGCAGTGTCTGAAATGCCCAGCTCGGGTTTCATCACAGGCGCAACAACCGAGATCAGCGACCTGTCGATGAAGTTCAGAATATAGATCAGAAGCAGCGCATTCAGAACGTAGGTTCGTTGCCCACGCGTCCCATACCCTTGCTCCCACGAAGCCGGATTTGCAGCGCCCGTTGCCGTGCTGGCCATGATTTTCCTCCCTCAACTGCCTTGTTGTGACCTCACGGGGCCTTTGCAGATTGAAAGTGGAGCATGCTTTGAAATTCAGACAAGGGCAATGAGAGGCTGATCACCCTCACGCGAAATTCAGTTCATGGAGGACCAGAAGTGAGACGTGTAACAGACTTTCGTTCTCCATGATTAACAGATATGGAGCTTAGGTCAGCCAGCGCGCAATAGATGCGCGACCACATAAATCGTCCGTACAGAGGGGCTGTTTCTTGCGAAACTTTATCATCCAGTCCTTCTACGAGACGCCAACGCCGCATGGCGCNCAATTGCATTTTACACAANCGATTGTCGCCGAGCTTTATCAATCCATGTTTGTGAAGCACCTGGGCACAGATGAACTCGTTTCGGGTGAAAAGCTCGCCCATTTCATCATCTGTGACTTCCTCGTGAAAACAAGTCTTCCTCAGGAAAACCTCGTTTTTGTCGGCACAACATCCTTTGCCAATTTCCGTGGTGAGATCTTTGGTGGCCACGAGGCGTCAAATCTGTCTGGCGACTTCATTCTGAACGGTTTCGGCGTTCGAGATCAGACTATTGTCAGTGCCCGACAGGCTTACACCACACCACTCAATGACCCTGCTGGTGCGATGATCTTTGACGAAAACGTGGATCAGGAGGAAGTGCTCACCAAACTCGATCAGACGGGCGCATCGCGTCCGGGGCTGAGAATTCTCGCCTATTCAACTGGACGCAATACCGAAAGCCTTCTCAATGGATTCCGGGCGCGCGGCATGGAACCCAGAATTTCGTATTGGTCGAAGGCGCCGGTCCGTGTGCCGTCCGGTGCNAACCGTCCGGCTGAAATGCGTCACCTTATTTTCNTCGAAACAGAATGACCTCCANAACCTATTTTGTGACCTCNTATGAAGAGGCAGCCCGAAAGACGGACAAGATCAAGTCCGCCTATCAATTCGAATCTGAGCATGAATATGCCTTCCGCTCGCGCGCGACACTGCATGAGACCGCGCTTATGTCTCCCGAGGCATTGGAACGTTACGGCGAAGCCAGCATGACAATTCCCGACCTTCACGTCTGGTCCTGCGAAGATGTCGATTTAACGGGTACTTATGCACTCTTCACAGAGGGTATGGCCCTGGACGGGAGCATTCGGAAATCTAACACCACTCGCCGTCCGCGTTTCAAAAACAGCGCGACTTTCCTCTCAGAGGATGGCGGGTATTTTTTTACGAATGTCTCCATTGAAACCGTTGAAGTTGATGAACCCGCCTTCCTGCTCGCCAGCGAAGGCGATCATATGTTTCACCATTGGGTCTTTGATGTTCTGAGCAAGCTGATTGTCTGGGAAAAACATCTGGAAAAGCGCGTCAAACTCGCTGTCCCTGTGACTTTGAAGTCGTATCAGAAAAAAGCATATGAAGAGATCGGTCTGACCGAGGACAGTTTCATTTATTTCGACCCGGCGAAGAAAACCCGGTTCCGCCAGCTTTATGTCAGTCCGGTTTTTTCTGACGCCGGATTTGTCTATCCCGCTGGCTATGAATATTTGCGCGAGCGTATTTTCGCCGCCTATGGCATTGACGGAAATACCAACCTTGCGGATGTGGATACATTCATTTCGCGGCAGGACGTTCCGGACCATGCAAGGCTGCTCCTGAATGAACGTGACCTGATCGCTGACTACGTTTCGAAAGGCTTCAGAGAACTTTCAGGCGGCGATCTGTCATTTAAGGAGCAGGTTCGCTTATTCGCCCGTACGCGCAACTGTATCATGGTGCATGGTTCAGCTGGAGCGAATGTGCTGTTCGGACACCGGGATATGAAGATCATTCATCTTCACCCAAATTGTGTCGCGACATTCCGAAACCATGGCCGTGTGAACCTGATTTTAGGGCATGATACGCACTATGTTTACGGCGTCAGCTATATGCGTCCTGTGCGCATTCACAACAATCCATGGTTTGTATCCGCAAGCCGTCTGGACGAGGCGCTCAATCCGCCGACACCGCCAAATCCAGTTCTTCAGTTTTTGCGGCGCGTCAAAAACAAACTTGCACGCCTGACATCCAGTGTCTGAGTCGAATCCGCTTCACTGGAGCAAATTCTCAAAAAACAGTCTGAATGGAATAATGGTCCGGTCCGAGTTCAAACTCGAACGCGCCGAAGACCGCGACTGCGGTCCGTTCGCCAGCACGCCCCCATGGAACTGGCGAGCAAAGCTGATTCAGCGCGAGTGAAAAATGGTGCGGTCGAGAAGACTCGAACTTCCACGGGTTGCCCCACAGCGACCTCAACGCTGCGCGTCTACCAATTCCGCCACGACCGCACGCGACAGGAGCGGGGTCATTAGCGAAAAGCTGAACGCTTGTGAAGGGTGTTTTTGAAGAATTTCACAGATAGGCGCCAACAGGGCGAGACGGTCAGGTGCCGGTGGCCTTGAAGTCCTGTGCACTGGCGGGACCAGTGACCCGGATCGACATGCGCTCGCCTTCGATTTCGATATCGCCTTTGGCGATCGGATGATCGTTGGCAAGGATCCAGACTTCATCCGTTTCACGGACATCGAGCGGGATCACGGCACCGCGACCCATGCGCAGGAGCTGGTGCATGGGCAGCTGGGTACGACCAAGAATGACCGAAATTTCGACTTTGACAGCATCAAGTTGACGCGACATGTGTGATCACCATTTGAAGGACACCTGATTGTCGTCGATCGAGGTAACCGGGGAGTTAAAACCGCGTGAGTCTCTATAGCGAAACACCGATTGAATGGGCTGTGTCTGACGCGCCGGTTCCCTACCCCGATGCCATGGCAGCAATGGACGAGCGGGTTGCGGGAATCATAGATGGCAGCGCACCCGAACTCATCTGGTTTCTGCAGCACCCGCCCCTGTACACTGCTGGTACAAGTGCGCGCGCAGAAGATCTGCTCGATGCGAATCGGTTTCCCGTTTTTGAGGCGGGGCGTGGCGGCCAGTTCACTTATCATGGCCCCGGCCAACGGATTGCCTATGTGATGCTCGACCTCTCACGTCGACAACGTGATGTCCGCAAGTTCGTTCAGTCGCTTGAGCAGGTCGTGATCGATACGCTCGCGGCATTTAATGTGAAAGGCGAAAGACGGGATCATCCGCGCATAGGCGTGTGGGTTGATCGTCAAGTCAGCGGCGGACCACCTCATGAGGACAAGATTTCAGCGCTTGGCATCCGACTGAAAAAATGGGTCAGTTTTCACGGCCTGAGTCTCAATGTGGACCCGGATCTGTCCCATTTTGGTGGCATTACGCCCTGCGGCGTCTCCGATCCGCAATTTGGCGTGACCAGTCTTGTTGATCTCGGCCTGCCAGTGAGCCTGGCGGATGCCGATATCGCTCTGAAAGCTGCATTTGAAGAGCACTTCGGACCGCTTTTTCAGGCTCAATCGCCGCACCAATAGGTTGCGCATCAAAAACTACACTTTTCCGACAGGATCGCCNCGGGATGCCCGTTGTACGGCACATGCCTTGCATCAGTACGACTGTACTCAGAGGAAAGTTGGGGAAATTGATGATGGATTACTACCGGTATCTGCGAGCCGTCCAGTCGAGATTTCCATTCCTTGTGGAAACAAAAGCAACTCTGCAAAGGCAAATGCGACTGGCGTTGAAACGCCCGTTCGAACCCGATTTCAAAATCCTTCAGTATTTTGAAGACGGCGCGCCGACCATACTGGATATTGGCGCCAACCGGGGTCAGAGCCTTGATGCCTGCCTGATGTATCAACNGAATGCGCAGATTCATGCATTCGAACCGAATACGCGACTTGCCAAACGACTTTCAGATCGCTTTGCATCGCGTAAGAACATTCAGATACGGGCCACTGGTCTTGCCGATCAGGCATTTGAGCGCGAACTGTACGTGCCAGTCTATCAGGGTTTTGAATATGACGGGCTCGCATCCTTCGACCGTTCGGAGGCGACAGGCTGGCTGAATTCCGACACGATGGCCGGCTTTAAGGAGGATCGTCTGATTGTTGAACAACGGAAGTGTTCTGCAACGACGCTCGATAACCTGGATCTGAAGCCAGATTTCGTAAAAATCGACGTTCAGGGATTCGAAAAACAGGTTCTGAAAGGCGGTGAACAGACTCTTCGGAGGTCGAATCCGCTGATCATGCTGGAAAACAACCCTCCGGCAGACGAGCTCCTCCTAAGTTGGGGCTGGCAACGCTTTGCATTTGATGGTGAAAGCCTGATTTGCGGCGAGACCGGCGAACTCAACACATTCTATGCCTGTGCAGAGACGCTGCAAAAATGGAGCGTGCCTGNGAAAGGGATNNCCCACAACTAACCCGCATCAA
The DNA here is from genome assembly GCA_002699325.1 of Ponticaulis sp. GTDB lineage: Bacteria > Pseudomonadota > Alphaproteobacteria > Caulobacterales > Hyphomonadaceae > Ponticaulis. Next base: position 7,644 of record PABS01000076.1, read on the forward strand.
ACCGGGACTTTCAGAGTTCTCGCACGTAATAGGCCACGGCTTTCTCGAGCGAGAAGACCTGTTCGCCAATCCGCTCAAAACCCATTCTGNGATGAAATTTATGGGATGGCGGATTGTCTGGCACGAGGTTCACCTCGCATCCGATTTCGTCATACCCTTCAAACGCGTCATAGGCGGCCTTGTAGAGGCGTTCGCCCAGTTTTCTGCCGCGGTGATCGGGATGCAGNGCAATNCGGTCCACATAGATGAGTTTACGAGGCTGGCTTTCAATATGGGCTTCAAACCATCTCAGGTTCGGGCTCTCATANGCTTTCGTACCNGGCTNGATCAATGNGATAAAGCCGATGGGAAAGTCGGCTCCATCACAGGCGACAAGGCAGGTCGACAGGCTGACAATCTTTGCCAGCCCTTCTTCGGTTTCTTCGCTCACACCCGGGGTGGACGCACTATTGATCTCATGAAGAAAGGTGAGATCTGCCTCGACGTACTCGCGGATCTTCAACTGGATTTGAGAAGGTCGCGGACGGCATCCAGAGCCGCTTCGGCCTTCTCCCCTTCAGGGCCACCGGCCTGNGCCATATCNGGACGGCCACCGCCGCCTTTTCCGCCCACAGCGGCTGCCGCTGCTTTCACGAGCTCCACAGCGGAGACTTTATCCATCAGGTCTTTGGTCACGCCTGTGGCAACGGCCGCTTTGCCATCATTCACGGCGACAAAGGCTGCAACACCAGAGCCGAGACTTTGCTTGGCTTCATCGACCAGCGACCGCAGATCTTTTGCCGGAACGCCATCAAGGACACGCGCGATCAGCTTGACGCCGTTGATTTCCTCAGGCCCCTGCGCCGGACCAGAGGCCGGGCCGGCCATGGCGAGCTGACGCTTGNCATCTGAGAGTTCGCGTTCGAGTTCCTTGCGCTGATCCTGAAGAGCACCAACCCGCTCTACAAGGTTGGACAGCGGCGTTTTCAGCTTGTCGGCGGCGGACTGGCCGAGCTCGACCTGGCTGCGCAAGTGCTCGAAGGCCGCTTTAGCCGTGGTCGCCTCAATCCGGCGAATACCNGCCGAAACCCCGCTTTCAGAGAGCACAGTAAAGAGCGCGATATCGCCTGTACGGCCGACATGCGTTCCACCGCAGAATTCCATGGAATAATGGCTCGTGTCCTCGAGGTGGTCGCCCATGGTGAGGACGCGGACAACNTCNCCGTATTTCTCGCCGAACAGCGCNAGCGCGCCCGCTTCAATCGCCTTATCAGGCGACATTTCAGCGGTGGACACATCCGTATTCTGNCGGATNACCGCATTCACCTGGTCTTCAATGGCTTTCAGTTCGTCCCGGCTGACAGGCTGGCCATGGCTGAAGTCAAAGCGCAAACGGTCTTCCTCAACAAGCGAGCCTTTCTGCGTCACGTGAGAGCCNAGCACATTNCGCAGGGCTGCGTGCAGGAGGTGGGTCGCTGAGTGGTTCGCCTTGATGGCTGCGCGGCGCTCTTTGTTGATTGAAAGATCTGCCGTATCGCCAACCGAAATCTCACCGCCTTTGAGCGTGCCGAGATGAGCAAAAATGCCGCCGCCGCGCTTTTGCGTGTCTGTGACTGTGAACTCAGCGCCACTGGCGAAACGGATCACACCGTGATCGCCGGCCTGACCGCCGGATTCCGCGTAGAAAGGTGTCTGATCAAAGACCAGTTCCAGCTCGCCTGCGCNCGCCTGATCGACGGCCTCGCCCTCGCTCACAATGGCGAGGAGTTCGCCTTTGCCAGCGACGTGGTCATAGCCCGTGAAACGTGTAGGCCCCAGACGACCAAAAAGTTCTGACCAGACTTCCTGGGCGCCAGCATCGCCAGAGCCTTTCCAGTTGGCTTTGCCCGTGGCNCGCTGTGTGGCCATGGCCGCATCAAAACCCTCGGTATCCACCGTGAGACCACGGCCGCGGAGCACGTCCTGGGTGAGGTCGAGCGGGAAGCCGTAGGTGTCATACAGTTTGAATGCCGTATCACCCGGGAGCGCGTCGCCTTCCTTCAGTGCGCCGGTCGCATCATCAAGCAGGGCAAGTCCGCGCCCCAGTGTACGCTGGAAGCGGCCTTCCTCCTGTTCAAGCTGGGCCCGGATCAGGGCTTCAGCGCGTTTCAGTTCTGGGAAGGCATCGCCCATTTCACTGACCAGCGCGCCGGTCAGTTCGTGCATTTTCGGAACTTCAGCACCCAGAAGNTGCGAATGGCGCATGGCGCGGCGCATGATACGGCGCAGCACATAGCCGCGGCCTTCATTGGACGGCATAACACCATCGGCCAGAAGGAAAGCTGAGGACCTAAGATGGTCGGCGATCACGCGGAAGGAGGCGAGCTCGTCGCCGCTTGCCTTGCGCTTATAGACGTCTTCCTCAGCCGCAATCAGCGACTTGAAAAGGTCGATGTCGTAATTGTTGTGAACGCCCTGAAGAATGGTGGAAATACGTTCCAGCCCCATACCGGTATCGATACTCGGCTTGGGCAGGGGGTCGCGTGTCCCGTCTTCTTTCTGATTGAACTGCATGAAGACGAGATTCCAGATCTCGATAAACCGGTCGCCGTCTTCTTCAGGCGTGCCTGGCGGGCCACCCCAGATCTCTGGACCGTGATCGTAGAAGATTTCCGAACAGGGTCCGCACGGTCCTGTATCACCCATAGACCAGAAGTTATCTGATGTGGCGATCCGGATGATCTTGTCATCAGAGAAGCCAGCAATTTTCTTCCAGAGGTCAAAGGCCTCGTCATCGTCTGCATAGATTGTGACAAGGAGCTTCTCTTTTGGCAGGCCGAACTCGCCGGTCACCAGATCCCAGGCATTCTTGATGGCTTCTTCCTTGAAATAATCTCCAAAGGAAAAATTGCCCAGCATTTCAAAGAAGGTGTGGTGGCGCGCCGTATACCCCACATTGTCGAGGTCGTTATGCTTGCCGCCAGCGCGCACACATTTCTGCGAGGTCGTCGCACGCGGCGCAAACGGCTTCTCCGCACCGGTAAAAATGTTCTTGAAGGGGACCATGCCCGCATTCACGAACAGGAGCGTCGGATCATTCTCAGGAACCAGCGGAAAGGATGGTTTGACCGTGTGACCACGATTCTCGAAGAATGAAAGAAATCCCGATCGAATATCCGAAACGCTCGTCATATAGCCCGTGTCCTGAGATCGTAACGCAACTGCGCCCGTTTCCGGGCGCAGAACCAAATCAGGGATATACAGATGACTGACCCATTCGCCAACCTGCGATACGGGTCATCGACTATTCGTTGACAGCCGCATCCCCGTCATCATCCTCCTGAACATCCTCTCCGGAGAGCATGACGTCAGCAATCAGACCGGCATGCTTGCGGATGGAATCTTCAATTTCGTGAGCGATGGCGGGATTTTCACGCAGGAACTTTTTGGAATTTTCGCGCCCCTGCCCCAGACGTTCACCGCCATAAGAAAACCAGGAGCCGGACTTCTCAACCACATCAGCTTTTACGCCAAGGTCGAGCAGCTCCCCCATTTTGGAGACGCCCTCACCATAGATGATATCGAAATCAACCTGTCGGAATGGCGGNGCNGTCTTGTTCTTGACCACCTTAACCCGGGTCTGGTTGCCGACNACNTCNTCACGATCCTTGATCTGACCGATGCGGCGAATNTCNAGNCGNACNGACGCATAGAATTTCAGCGCNTTACCGCCNGATGTNGTTTCNGGGCTNCCGAACATCACACCGATCTTCATNCGGATCTGGTTGATGAAGATCACCATACAGTGTGATTTGGAAATGGAGCCNGTNAGCTTACGNAGCGCCTGGCTCATCAGNCGCGCCTGAAGACCTGGCANAGAATCGCCCATCTCGCCTTCAAGCTCAGCGCGCGGTGTCAGCGCAGCNACNGAGTCGACGACCAGAACGTCAATTGCNCCAGANCGGACCAGCGTATCGGTGATNTCNAGCGCCTGCTCGCCCGTATCAGGCTGCGAGACNAGAAGATCATCGAGNTCCACACCCAGCTTGCCNGCATAAACAGGNTCCANTGCNTGCTCAGCGTCGATGAAAGCACAAACACCGCCATTTTTCTGCGCTTCGGCAACAACATGAAGCGCCAGTGTGGTCTTACCAGAGCTCTCAGGACCGTAGATCTCCACAATCCGGCCTTTGGGCAGGCCACCAATGCCNAGNGCGATGTCCAGACCGAGNGAGCCGGTTGAAACGGCTTCAATATCCATGGCCTGATTGTCGCCCAGTCGCATAACCGAGCCTTTNCCNAAATTGCGTTCGATCTGACCGAGCGCCGTCTGCAGTGCTTTCTGTTTGTCCACGCCGTTACCTTCTACCAGCCGAAGTGCTGCCTGTGCCATTTGTCTCTCCTGTGTAACCGAGTCTCAGACCGGTCGAAAGTGCGCTCTGCACTGAATTGGAGAGTTTTGTACCACATTTGTTCCATGAGAACAAACCGAAAACATTGCGCCTTTGGCTGTCACAAGATGTGGGGTTCACAGCCAGTAAACCCCACTAGATCAGGCAGCTTCGAGCTCTTCCTTCACGCGTTCCGCAAGACGTGCCATGCGGAACGGCTTGGCCAGGAAGGAGATCGCACGCTCTTCGTCGAGCGTTTTTGTGAGNTCTGATTCTGAATAGCCGGAGATAAACATGACGCGCGCATTGCCGAGATATTCCTTCGCCTTCTTCANAAGGTTCGGGCCATCAATACCCGGNAGGATGACGTCTGANATCAGNAGGTCGATCTCACCCTGGTGTTCAATGATGAGTTCAAGCGCTTCCTCACCATCAGCAGCAGAGATCACCTGATAGCCGCGGGCNTTNAGNGTCTGNACGGCAATATTGCGGACGCCGTCCTCGTCTTCCACAAGCATNATGAGCCCGCGTCCCGCCAGATCGCGNGGCGCTTTGCTGGCCTTTTCGAGCGGCTTTTCTGGCGCAGTCTCTGCGAGCTCTTTTTCGACTTCTTCGCGTGTGAGCGCCGGGAGATAGATGAAGAAGCTCGTGCCTTCGCCGACTTTACTGGCCGGGCANATATAGCCGCCGGACTGCTTCACAATACCGTAGACTGTTGCAAGCCCGAGGCCTGTGCCTTTGCCCTGNTCTTTGGTTGTAAAGAAGGGCTCGAAGATATTCTCCATCACTTCAGGCGGCATGCCTGTTCCGTTATCTGNGACCTCAATACAGAGATAATCGCCATCNGCCACAAANTCGAAGCCGCGCTTCACGGCCTCTTCGCCTGTTGCCCGGCTCGTAGAAATGGTCAGTACGCCTCCGCCCTTTTCCACCATTGCATCGCGCGCGTTCACAGCGAGGTTGATAATGGCGTTTTCGAGCTGGCCTTTGTCTGCGCGGATCATTGGAAGATCACGGCCATGGCGTAATTTCAGGCTGACCCGCTCATCAAGGAGCGGACGGATNAGNTAGTTCAGCTCATTNAGNACATTGGAGACATTCAGCATTTCGCGCTTNAANGTCTGCTGACGTGAGAANGCGAGCAGCATTTTNACGAGNTCNGCAGANCGCGANAGCGTGTCTGAAATTTGTTGCAGATCGTCAAAGCTCGGATCGCCGACGGGGTGCCGTGCCAATAGATTGTCGGTAAAGCCCATGACGGCGGTCAGCATGTTATTGAAGTCGTGCGCCACACCGCCGGCCAGCGTACCNACGGCCTGCATTTTTTCAGAATGNACAAGACGGTCTTTCAGCTGNCTTTCNTCNGAAATATCGAGCGTNTAAGACGACCAGCGGTCGTCCTCCGCTATCCAGCGTCACATAAACATTCACCGCACGCTTCGGGTCGTTCTTCACGCGCACCTGAACCGGACCATCAATCGCGCCCTGCAAGAGCTCGGAAATATCGTCTTTCTCGTTTTCCGGCTTGAAAAGATCGACGAATTTTCCGCCGGGAACCGCGCCGCCTTCGGTGATTTCAACCAGCGTGCGGTTCGTATCAATAATGCAGGCATCAGTAAGTGACTCGCCTTCAAGGCGCGCAATGCCGAATGGCGCATCCTCAAAAAGAGGATCGTGCTCCGCCCGTGGCGGGCGGGAGCTCGAGGCAGCTGTCAGACGATCACCTGAATTCGCTCGAGCACTGGCAGGCGCGAGCACCAGTGAACGGGAGACGGCATCAGCACCGCGCCCTGACCATGTTGTCGCCGTCTGCATCTGTGTTTCAACACCATCACGCGAGCGAAAGTGAAGGCTCATCCAGAGCGGCTGACTGGTTCGCCGGTCTCGCCGAAGCTGTTTAACTGATTCCGGACGCAGCACGTCATCGACCTTCAGGTCGCCCAACTCGTCAGGCAGACCCAGATGCCCTCTCAGCCAGCTATTCATATAGGTGATCTGACCATTCGCACGCGCCACATAGAATCCCAGTGGTGCTTCTTCGATGAACAAAGCGCGAGCATCGGTCGCCCCCATCGCCTCGTGCATTCCCGCAAGCCGACGGAGGCGCCAGAGGGTTCGCCCCTGCTCCAGAGGGGACACCGTCACTTCGAACTGAACAGGGATATTCTCTGAACCCAGCGCGATGGCGGGTAATACTTCATGTCGCGTTTCGCTGGCCTTGGCCGATCTCGACAGTCTGTAAATCGGCGCGCTCAAACCGGGATTGGCGCCAAACAACCGATCGACAGTGATCGCCCGGTCCGTTTCGGTGACCGCACCGAACTCCTTCATCAGGGCGATATAGGCGGTATTCGCTGTCACCGCGCCACCACCGGCTTCGGTCACAATCACTGCCTCATCCAGCGCATTGATCCATGAAAAAGGCTGCTTGCGGACAGAGGCTGCAGCCTCGGCCACGCCACGAGACGGAAACATGCCCAAACGACGACCAGCCCCCCGCAACGCCCAGACCAGAAACACCATGCCGCCCGAGGCTAGCGCAATCAGCAGAACGGGGCCGGTCTGGCCAACGGCATCAGGACGGACAATCGCAATACAGGCCGCCGCAACAGCGACAAGAAGCGACAACCAAAACAGGGCCTGAAAGACGTCCAGCCCACCTGAGGTCGGTGTGCCCTCCTCTGTCTCCGTAGTGTCGGCTTTCAGATCTGGCTTGAGGTCAGTGGTATCGGTCATTTGGAGATACTCGCTTGGTGATGGCTCAGAATGTCACGATTCGGCAGAAGATTCGCAGGCGGCATATCAGCTGGTCCCCTGCGTTTTGCTCTTGGTGCGCATGACGAAGCTGATGATTTTCGCGACCGCTTCATAGTGTTCGCGTGGAATGACTTCATCGATCTCGAGCCGGGCATAAAGAGCGCGAGCGAGCGGCGGGTTTTCGACGAGTGGAATACCGTGCTCTTCAGCAACTTCGCGGATACGCAGGGCGATATCATCCACGCCCTTTGCCACGCAAACAGGTGCTGGCGTGTCGTCGTCGAACTTTAGCGCGACAGAGTAGTGGGTCGGATTGGTGATAATCACTGTCGCATCCGGTACGGCAGACATCATGCGCTGCTGAGAACGTTGATGGCGAAGCTGACGGATTTTTGCCTTCACCTGTGGGTCACCTTCGGACTGTTTATGCTCGTCCTTGATCTCCTGGCGTGACATTTTCATTTTCTGGTCGAACTGCTGTTTCTGGAAGATGTAATCGACCGCAGCGATGATGCCGACAACAACCAGGGTGGCGATTAGCAGACGACCGGCTATTCCCTGAAGCGTCCCGGCGAGAACGAGCAGATCCATCCCGCCCGCCCGCTCGATCAAAGACAGGTTCGGCCAGACGGCATAAGCCAGAGCCGCCGTGATTGCGACAAGCTTCAGGATCGACTTGAAGAGGTTCATCAGACCCTGCGGGCCAAAGATCCGTTTGAAGCCTTCAAGAGGCGACAGTTTGGAAAGCTTCGGCTTGATCTTTTCAGCGGTCCATGCCGGGCGGTTCTGAATGAGATGACCCGCCAGCGCCGACAGGACCAATACGCCAAAGACTATGCCGGCCACAGGGGCAAGGCTCAACAACAGCGCAGCTGTCAGTTGCATAGCGCCGCCATTATCAAGCCTGAACTCATGCGGATGATCCATCAGGCTGACAAGCGGACGGGCAATCATCCGAAGCAAAGGCCCTGACGCGGCAATCAACATGGCGATGCCCAGCATCATGAACCAGACCGGCACGTCCTGACTTCGGACGGCGTCGCCCTTCTTTCGGGCATCATCCAATCGTTTCTGAGTGGGTTCTTCGGTCTTCTGACTCTTGTCGGTGTCGTCAGCCATCAGCCGCCTCCCCCAGTCTGAAGGAAACGCTCAAAGGCGTTCACCCAGGCGATGAAGCCAGCCCCCATACCAATCATCACAACCACCAGACCGATCATGATCGAACTCGGCAGAGCGATGAAGTAAATCTGGATTTGCGGAATGAGACGCGCAGCGAGGCCCAGCGCCAGGTTAAAAATAAGGCCAAATGCAATGGCTGGGGCGGCGATTTGCAGGCCCAGTCGGAAAGTCTCAACGAACGCGCGAACTCCGTATTCAGCGACGTCGCCAAGGTTAGGATAAACGCCCGGCGGAAACATGGAATAGCTTTCTACCGCGCCTTCAAGCATCCAGCGATGAACGCCAGCAGCCATGACCACAACAATGGCAATCAGAGAGAAGAAAGTACTGAGAATATTGCCCTGGCCCTGCTGCATGGGATCAAACTGCATGGCAGCAGCAAGACCGGTATGCATGGCGGTCACCTGCCCGGCGATCGAGGCCGCAGCCATAAACATGCGGGCCGCAGCGCCTAGCATGAGACCAATCAGTATTTCGCCAATCAAAAGGAATAACGCATCGCCGAGATTGGGCGGCTGTGCCGGAAGGCTGCTTAATAAGCCGGGCGCCAGCGCGAAGGTCGCCAATAAGGCAGCAGACAAGCGAAAGCGCGCCGGAACAGCGCTCTCACCCCAGCCGGGGGCAAGCATAAGCACAGAGCCAATCCGGGCAAACAACAGCCCGCCAGCCCAGACATATGGCAGTAACGGTTCCACCTAACTCCCAAATCGTCCCAAACGTTTGAGCGGCGCAAACCTCTGAATGATCACGCGCATTTCGTTAACCATGATTGATCGCATTAACCAATCCGAACAAAAGGTTAACAAATGCCTTAAAATCGGCAGCTCAACTGTAAAGAAAGCAGGAGTCGCTGCAGCGTGCAGCTATCAGAGCTGCTACATGCTGGCGATCCGCGCGAATGTATCCTCTGCGAACATGGCGATCAGACCACCCATCATGGGAAGAAAAATCAGAAGCGCGAGAAAG
>PABS01000077.1 GCA_002699325.1 Ponticaulis sp.
GAAAAGGTCGCCTGTCCGGGCGATGGCGCGTGCGGCGGACAGTTCACAGCCAACACAATGGCATGCGTGTCTGAAGCGATTGGACTGGCGCTGCCGAACTCGTGCGCTTTGCCAGCGCCTTACGCCAATCGGGATGAGTATGCGGTCGCCTCTGGTGAGGCGGTCATGAAGCTTCTTGAGCTNGGTATTCGCCCGCGTGACATCTGTACACGCGATGCCTTTGTGAATGCAGCGATCGTGGTTGCAGCGACNGGCGGNTCAACGAATGCGGCGCTTCACCTGCCAGCNATGGCGCACGANTGCGGCGTTGATTTCGACCTTTTCGACATGGCGGAAGTTTTCAAGAAAACGCCATATCTTGCTGACCTCAAGCCTGGCGGGAACTATGTCGCCAAGGATATGGGGGAAGCCGGTGGTGTGCCTATGCTGATGAAGACGCTGGCTGAAGGCGGNTTCCTCAATCTCGACTGCATGACGGTGACCGGCAAAACCCTGGGCGACAATCTCGAAGAGGTGACCTGGGACGATAAACAGAAGGTCATTTACCCCGTCTCTAACCCGATTACGAAGACGGGCGGCGTTGTTGGCCTGAAAGGATCTCTGGCACCCGACGGCGCGATNGTGAAAGTNGCTGGTCTGAAAAAACTCCAATTCCGCGGGCCAGCGCGCGTTTTTGAGGGTGAACAAGCCTGCTTCAGTGCTGTCGAAAGACGCGAATACGAAGCCGGTGACGTTCTGATCATCCGCTATGAAGGCTCCAAGGGCGGCCCTGGCATGCGCGAAATGTTGTCAACGACAGCGGCGATTTATGGCCAGGAGATGGGCGACAAAGTCGCTCTGATTACAGATGGTCGTTTCTCTGGGGCGACCCGCGGCTTTTGTATTGGCCATGTTGGCCCTGAAGCTCAGGAAGGCGGGCCGATTGGNCTCGTCCAGGACGGAGATATGATCTCCATCGACGCTGAAGCTGGGACCATAGAACTCGAAGTNTCGGAAGAAGAGCTGGAAAAGCGCCGCAAAGACTGGAAGCCAAGAGTNACCGATTATGGATCTGGCGCACTGTGGAAGTATGCGCAGCTTGTTGGTCCTGCATCCAAAGGTGCAGTGACGCATCCTGGGTTCAGCGGCGAACGCCACGTCTATGCCGACATCTGATGACAAGACATCTCCTCTGGCAGCGCGCCTCAGCGCTTTGCCAGAGGGGTTTCAGCACTTCACCGATATCTATGATCGGGAGTTGCAGCCTGTTCTCGTGGAAAANGAGCGTGACAGGCAGGCCGCTATCGCTGAGGCAAAAAAGTTCNGCATCATAGGCGTTGTTGTTGCGGTGCTCATGGCTCTGGGAGCGGTCTTTCTCCTCAAAGCACCGATGGCAATCTTCTTCGCGCTGATCGTGGGCGCAGGCTTCATCTACTTCGGCGTCTCAAAGGTNCAGACGGTGATGGGGCACGCCAAGCAGGCGATGATTCCGCCTGTAGCTGCGCAATTTGGCCTGACTTATAATGAAGCCGTTTCTGATGTCGCAGAAGCCAATCTTCTGGCCTGTAAAACTCACAAAGTGGTGCCGAGTTGGGACCGAAAGAGTCTTCAGGACGAGTTTATTGGAAGCCGGAACGGTATTCCTTTTGAATTCTTCGAAGCTCATCTTGAAGAGAGACGCACGACGACAGATAGCAAAGGTCGCACGCGGACGAGTTGGGTCACGGTTTTTCGCGGCCAATGCTGGGTTATCGACGCACCCAAGCGTTTTCACGGAACAACGAGAGTCGCGCGGGACGCGGGTATCTTCAACGCTTTGGGTGGCCTCGGCTCCAAATTTACACGTGCCGTGCTTGAGAGCCCGGATTTCGAGAAAATCTTTGAAGTTTATACGACCGATCAGGTTGAAGCCCGATTTCTGCTAACCCCCGACGTCATGCAGGCGTTTATAGACCTTGAGACAACATTCAAAGGTAGCAAATTTCGGGCGACATTTGACGGTAATCGCATTTATGCGGCGCTTGAAGGGGGCAACATGTTTGAACCAGGCAGCATGTTCAAGTCACTGGATGATTCAGAGCGCGTTGCGGATTTGCTGGATGATATTGCCACTGTGTTCCATCTTGTCGATGTGCTCGGCAAATAACCAGTTTCCGTCACAGTTTCTGCGCATTACGCGATAATGATCGAAGCGTTCACCGCGCGGTCATATAGGTTTTGCTAGCTTGACCCCATACTGAGAAAGGACCCCTGACGCATGAAATCTGTGCTGAAGCTGATATCCATTTCCGCAGTTGCGGCCTCACTGTCTCCCATGGCAGTGGCCATGTCTGCGTCTGAATGTATTGCGACCCAAAAAGANCTCTCTGTTGAGCATCGAGCGCTTTCNAAGGCNTANAAAGAGCTGAGCAAGAANGGTGAGAGTGCCGAGCTTATAAATGATGAGCTGGTCGCTGCCAAAGAAGAGTCGTCCATTTCGCCTCAATCGGCTGAGCGGGCAAAAATCCTGCAAGTCGAATTCAATNAGATGAAGGCCGAGATCNCCAAACTGAATTCAGANCTGTCGCAGCGGTCAGAGGCGTTNAATNCGGCGCAGAAAACCTTCTCNGCCGAATGTAGCCGTTACCTGGCTAAAAACTGAATTCACCAATCACCGGGACGTGGTCAGACGGCTTTTGGAGCCCTCTGGCGTCCTTGTAGATGCTCACCGATACCAGGCCATCGCTGGCTTCCGGGCTCAACAGAAGATGATCGATCCGGATCCCATGATCTTTCTGCCAAGCGCCGCGCTGATAATCCCAGAACGTATAGACATGGCTTTTACCCTCAACTGAAGCGAAAGCCTCGGTGTAACCCAGCCATTGCAGGCGCTGGAAGGCAGCGCGAGACTCCGGTTGGGCCAGCGCGTCATCTTTCCAGACAGCCGGGTCCCAGCAGTCTTCATCGTGCGGAATGACGTTGTAGTCGCCCGCAAGCACGACACGCTCTTCATAGGTCAGAAGCTCTCGCGCACGCTCTTCCAGGAATTTCATCCAGGACAATTTATAAGCAAACTTCTCGCCGGGAAACGGATTGCCATTTGGCAGGTAAATGCTGGCGACCCTCACGGGTGTGTCACCCCCCGTAAGTACTTCCACATAGCGAGACTGATCATCACCCTCGTTTCCCGGAAGTCCGGTCAGAACGTCCTCGATTGGCGTCTTTGAAAGGATCGCGACGCCATTATAGGTCTTCTGGCCAAACACAGCCGTCTGATAGCCGAGCTCTTCGATTTCCATATATGGAAAGTTCTCGGTCTCGCATTTGAGTTCCTGAAGGCAAACGACGTCACAGTCGATCGACTTGAGCACTTCAAGAACGGTGGGGAGGCGAGCCTTGATGGAATTGACGTTCCAGGTGGCTATTTTCATTGCGGCTATCTATTCCCGAAATTCAGCAAACTCTTGAAGGTCCGCCCGAGGTGACCGAATCTGGTTCACCGGGTGGGCGGGATCAGGATAGCCAAGGGCCATGCCGCAATAAACCATTTCATTTGGTTTAAGGCCGAGATGTTTCTTCAGCGACGGTCGGAGAATGGCCCAGCACTCCTGCATGCAAGTTCCGAGACCGCTCTCCGTTGCCAGCAAGGCGAGCGATTGCATGAACATTCCTGTGTGTGCCCACTGACTGTGTCCCATCCGCTCATCAAGAATGAAGAAAAGGCCTACGGGAGCATCGAAGAATCTATAATTGCGTGAGAACCAGCCAAGCCTTGCGAGTTTATCGTCACGTGGAATATCGAGCGCGTCATACATGATCTCGCCGATTTCAAACCGGCGTGTGCGAAATGGCTCCCAAAGGTCAGGCGGATAGACTGGACGATCTGTTTCTTCGCCGCTGGGCGTTTCTGACANTGTATTCTGCGCCAGTTTGACTACCGCCTCTTTGGCTTCTCCTGTCAGAACGATTGTGCGCCAGGGCTGGAGGTTTCCACCTGATGGCGCTCTCTGAGCCGTCTCCAGGAGCGACTCTATAGTCGCTCTGGCCACAGGCTTATCGAGATAAGCTCGTACGGACTTTCGCTCCTGCAGAGCCTGAGAGACATTCATCNCAAATCGGCGTCAGATCGAGAAGCTGGTGCCGCAACCGCACGAAGCCGTCGCGTTTGGATTGTGTATCTTGAATGAGGCGCCAATCAATTCGTCGACAAAGTCGATTTCCGAACCTTCAAGGAAGGGCAGGCTGACCGAATCGATCGCGACCTTTGCGCCATCCTTTTCGATCACAAGATCATCATCGTCCATTGAGCGACCGAAGTCGAACTTATACGAAAAGCCGGAGCATCCGCCCCCCTCGACAGATACGCGCAGAAAATCTGCATCCACCTGTCCGGATAGAATCGCGTTAATGCGCTTGGCAGCACTGGATGAAAGTTTGACGGGCTGATCCATGGTGGTCTCTCTGGTCATAGTCTGGTGAAGATAATCATGAATCCCGCAATGAAAAAGGGACCCCATGACAGAAGTTCAGTTTCAGCGGCGCGCGGCGTTCGCCAGCGATCCCAATCGGAGCAAGGGCCGCTTCTACAACGAAGCGCCTTCCGCAACGCGTACGCCGTTTCAACGCGACCGGGACAGAATTATTCATGCGAGCGCATTCCGACGCCTGAAAATGAAGACNCAGGTATTNGTCGCGCATGAAGGTGATCATTTNCGCACGCGCCTCACACACTCGCTGGAAGTTGCCCANATTGCGCGCTCNGTGGCGCGAACGCTCGGCCTGGACGAAGATCTCGCTGAAGCACTGGCGCTGGCTCACGATCTTGGTCATCCGCCTTTTGGCCATGCTGGAGAAGATGAACTCGACATTTGCATGGAGGAGTTTGGTGGTTTTGATCACAACGCGCAGACGCTGCGCGTTGTGACGCGTCTGGAGCAGCGCTATCCAAATTTTGATGGTCTCAATCTCTGCTATGAGACACTGGAAGGACTCGTAAAGCACAACGGCCCGCTTTTGACGGATGGTAAAAAGTTTCAGGACCTCCCTCAGGCTTTTCGTGATTTTGCTCATCTCGAAGCACTGGACCTGGGCAGTTATGCAGGTCCCGAAGCGCAGGTCGCGGCGCTCGCTGACGACATCGCGTATAACAATCATGATATTGATGATGGTTTGAGCGCGCGACTGTTCACAATTGAAGAGATCAAAGATGTGCCGCTGGTCGGATGCGTTTTTTCTCAGGTGCAATCAGACTACCCGCTACTCGACCGGGATCGTACAATCGCGGAAGCGGTTCGTCGCCTGATCGGCATATGGATCAATGACCTGACAACCGAATCTCAAAAGCGCGTTGATCGGCTAAAGCCAGGGTCAGTCGAAGAGGTGAGGGCGCTTGGAGAGCCGTTGATTGCGTTTTCGGACACGCTTGGCGGCGAGATCAAGGAATTAAGGCGCTTCCTGATGGAACGGATGTATCGTCACTATAAGGTGAACCGGAAGCGCAGTCAGGCGAAACGCATTCTGAAAGAGNTATTTGCACTGTTTCTGAGTGAACCGGACACTTTGCCGCCCCCCTGGTCTGAACAGGCACAACAGGCCACACGCGACGGTAGGGCGCGTATGATTTGCGATTATATCGCCGGTATGACTGATAATTATGCGATTGATGAGCACAGACGATTGTTCAATCTGGATGCAATGATCTGAAGTATCGTTAGCGCAGCATTAACATTCATTATGACAATCTTAATGCGAAAAGAAGGATTCGCATCATGTCTGAGAATTACGAGCACGAAGGGCAGCCGAGAGAGCGGTCANCTTACTCGGCTTTTGGTGATGAATATCGCGGTTTCGACGCGCGCGAAGAAGAGACCGGAGGCAAAGGCCCTCTGGTGATCGCTCTCGCTGCTGGCGTTGTTCTCGTTTTCGGAACGGTTGTCTGGAATGCCTATCGCCAGGGAACGAAGACGGGTCCCGGCGATACGCCCGTGTTCACAGCTGACCGTACGCCTTACAAGATCAAGCCTGAAGGATCTGGAACGCCTCAGAAAGCGTCGTCAGGCCGACTCTTCGAAGAAGATGGTGCAGGGTCGACAGAAAAACTCATTCCTGCTGCGGCCACTGAGCGCGGAACGGCGCAGGGCGCTGGCGCACGTAGCGACGGTAAACCTCGAGACTTGCGTCCAATCCAGGCTGTAGAGGCTGAAGAGCGACGCACGCCNGAGATCAAAAAGCGCCCTGATCCTNCGCCTCAGCCTGTTGTAGAGGAGCCGNCCCAGCAAGAGGCNGCNTTGCGCCCGCAGGTCGCTGAGCCGCGTCCATTGCCACCCATGGAAGCTGAGGTTGCTCCAGCTCCGGCTTCAGTAAAGCAGGCGGCGAACGGTAGGTTCGATCCGAACGGCGAATTCCTTGTGCAGGTCATGGCGCTTCGTGACCTCACTGCGACCGAGAAAGCATGGGCCCAGCTGACTGAAGCAAATTCTGATCTGTTTGCAGGCGCTGAAATGGATATCCAGCGTGCTGATCTTGGCGCCAAAGGTATTTTCTATCGTCTTCGCGCATCTGCGTTTGCATCGCGCGGCGCTGCAGACGAGTTTTGTTCTCAGCTGAAAAGCCGGGGACAGTCCTGTATCGTCATCGCAAGGTCGTGATTTATGAGAGCCTGCATACTCAGTGTTTCCGGCCCTGAACTCAGTTCAGCTGAAGCGTCCTATTTGAAAGAATTGCAGCCCTGGGCGCTAATTTTGATGGGTCGGAGCTGTGTCTCTAAAGCGCAGGTTCAAAAACTCGTTGATGATATCTGGGCTGCTCTTGAGCGGCCTTGTCTCATTTTTATCGATCAGGAGGGCGGCCGTGTTGCGCGGCTGAAAGCGCCTGAATGGCCTGTATTCCCACCAGCTGCCAATTACGGCGCGCTTTTTCAGGCGTCTCCTGATGACGCGCTCGAAGCCTGCCGGATCGGGCATACGCTTCTGGGGCACGAACTCGCGGAACTCGGTATTCACGCTGACTGCTCACCCGTCGTGGATCTGCCTGTTTCCGGTGCCCATGATATTATCGGTGACCGGGCCTTTGCTCGAGACGTTGAAACGATTGGTCTGCTGACGAATGCGGCGCTGCAGGGACTGAGTGATGCCGGTGTTGCGGGCGTGATCAAACACATCCCGGGGCATGGTCGCGCACGCGCCGACAGCCATGAGGAATTGCCCGTCGTTAGTGATAGCGCCAATGAGCTGGACAAGGACTTTCGTGCGTTTGAGCTGATCAATCATGCGCCGATGGCGATGACCGCACACATCTTATACCCAGAAATTGACCCAAAAGAGCCGGCTACGACGTCGAAATCGCTCATTTCAAATATCATTCGCAAGAGAATCGGCTTTGATGGTCTGCTTATGAGCGATGATCTGGGCATGAAGGCACTTGGCGGGCCGCTTTCAGAGCGTGCCGAACGCGCACTCAGCGCGGGGTGTGATGTTGTGCTTCATTGCGCCGGTTTTGAGAAAGACCGTGACGCGATTTTCGCCGAAATGCGTGAAGTCGGCAATGCGTCCTGGGAGCTTCAGGGCAAACCTCTTGAGCGAGCACTGCAAGCCGAGGCAGCAAGTACGCGCAAGATATTGTATAGTGCCGACGAACTGCGCGTTCAGTTCAACGAACTGATGCGCAAAGGAGAGGTAACTGTCTGATGGCTGCTGATGGCCTCATCACAGGAACGGGAAAGCTGGATTCAGCCGATTTCGACATTAATCAGGCGGAAGCCTTTCTGGTTGATGTGGATGGCTTCGAAGGCCCGCTTCATCTCCTGCTAGCCATGGCACGACGTCAGAAAGTGGATCTCCTCCGGATTTCGGTCCTCGAACTCGCCGAACAATATCTAGCCTTCATTTCTGACGCTCAGAACCAGCGTATGGATCTGGCGGCAGATTATCTGCTGATGGCCTCCTGGCTTGCCTTCCTGAAATCGCGTCTGCTGCTTCCCAAGCCGGAGAAGCAGAAAGATGATGATATTTCAGCGGACGATATGGCCGCGCGACTGGCCTTTCGTCTGCAACGCCTCGAAGCCATGCGGGAAGCTGGCGAATCTCTCATGGAGAGCGACCTTCTCGGCCGGGATGTTTTCCCTCGGGGGCTTCCGGAGCGTCCCGTTGTGGTCAAGCGCGCGCAATATTCCACGCGCCTGATCGACGTGATGGCCGCTTTTGCAAAAATTCAGACCCGTCAGGTGAAGGAAAAGCCGCACGAAGTGGTCAAGCAGTATGTGTTGCCACTGGAGCGCGCTCGAGAGCGGATTGAGCGCGTACTGCCTACCATGGGCGATCGCTGGGCCAGCCTGAACGAAATGACCAATCAAGGCAGGAATGAGGACGACGCGCCGGCATTGCCAACCAAGACGCAGCTGGCGAGTTTGTTTGCTGCCTCCCTGGATCTGACCAAGGCCCGCAAGATTGATCTCCGCCAGGACGGATATCGAATGCCAGTCATGGTGAAGTCTATTCCTGAAGCAGATGGAGCCGTTCAGAATGGCTAAATCCGAAGCAGAACGCCTCGAAGACATCCGTTCAGCCGTGCAACAGATGAGCTTTGCTTACAAAAAGCAGGACCATGCGCGGATCGAGAGCGTTTCGGTCTCAACACCCAAGCTAGAGACTGAGGCAGAAGCCCTTCGCCGTGCCGAGGCTGTCTTGTTTGCTGCCGGTGAGCCGCTGAGCGCGGATGAAGTGGCGCAATCCATGCCATCAGGCGTAGATGTCGCTGAAGTTTTGATGACGCTGCAGGAAGCCTACGCTCATCGTGGTGTGAATCTGGTCGAGGTTGGCGGTCGCTGGCGTTTTCAGACCGCTCGCGATCTGGCTTTCCTTTTCACCGAATACCGCGAAGAAGACCGGAAACTTTCGGGCGCGGCGCTCGAAACACTTGCGATCATCGCATACTGCCAGCCCGTCACACGAGCTGAGATTGAAGAGGTTCGCGGTGTCGCTGTTTCAAAGGGAACGCTCGACATTCTTCTGGAGTGCGGATGGGTGCGCATGCGCGGTCGTCGCAAGACGCCAGGTCGTCCGGTCACTTACGGCACATCCGATGCCTTTTTAGAACATTTCGGTTTGGAAAGTCTCGATACACTTCCAGGCAAGTCTGAATTTCAGGCAGCAGGTCTGCTCGAAAGTGCTCTTCCAGTGGGATTTGAGATGCCAAGGCCATCAAATTCAGCTGATGATGATCTTGATGACTTGTCTTTTGGCGCGGAAGAGGATGAGAGTGCCTCATTCCATACCGATTTCATGGATGAGAGTGAGTCCTGACACTTACCGCCATTGTCGGATTGCATGATCCTGCCTATTCTAAGGGCAGGTAAAGGAGAAGTTTATTATGGCTCCAGGTTGGATGCAGCTTTTGCTCGTCGCCGTTGTTGCGTTGTTGCTTTTTGGTGGACGCGGCAAGATTTCCTCAATTATGGGAGATATGGCCAAGGGTATCAAAAGCTTCCGTACGGGTCTCAAAGATGATGAGGACGATGAAAAGTCCCCAGAACCTATCAATGTGACGCCGGAAAAAGATAAAGTCTGATACAGGCTTTCCGGTTTTATGCTTCCCCAGTTCGGCCTTTCAGAATTTCTGCTGATTGCCATAGTCGCTTTGATCGTTGTCGGCCCCAAAGACTTGCCTCTCATGATGAGGCGTATTGGTCAGTGGGTTGGGCAGGCAAAGCGCATGGCAAACGAGTTCCGTGGCGCGTTTGACGATATTGCTCGTCAGGCCGAGCTTGACGAATTGCGTAAAGAAATTGAAGACCTCAAGAAGAACAACGATCTTGAGCAGGCTGTTAATGATCTGAAAGACGCGGAACGCGAGATCAATTCATCGGTCATGGAAAAGGATGCGCGCTCAAAGAAGCCATCCGAAAAACCCGCTGTGACCGAAGATTCTTCTCCTGAAACAGACAAGGCCGCAGCGAGTTCCGATGCGCCGGAAGAGACGCCTGCGGCGACAGCTGGCTCTGAGACCGTCTCGCCAAAAGAAAAGCCTGAAATGACAAGTGAGACCTCCGGTGAGCGATAAGTCTGGTCAGGCAACACTGCATGACGAGGTTGAAGGCTCCAGCGCGCCCTTGCTGGAACACCTCACCGAACTTCGTTCGCGCCTCATCTGGTCGGTTCTGGCGCTCGCAGGAGCTGCAATTCTCTGCTTTCTGGCCGCAGAGCAGATTTATAATGTTCTTTTGGCCCCGCTGGTCCGCGTGGCTGAAATCGAACGAGGCGATACAAATTTCCGGCTGATTTATACCGGCCCGATGGAAGTGTTTTTTGCGCAACTGAAGCTGTCACTCTTCGCTGGCATCTTTCTGGCGTTCCCCATAATCGCCTGGCAAATATATTCATTTGTGGCACCTGGTCTCTACAAGAACGAACGCCATGCCTTCCTGCCATTTCTGATCGCGGCGCCTGTTCTGTTCGTCATTGGCGGCCTTTTTGTCTATTTTATCATGCTGCCCCTCATCGCTAATTTTGCGCTGAGTTTCGAACAGGTGGGCGGAAACGGAATTGCCACGATCGAATCTCAGATTCGTGTGTCCGAATATCTTTCGCTCGTCATGGCGCTGATGCTGGCTTTCGGCATATCGTTTCAGCTTCCCGTGATTGTGAGTTTGCTGGGCAAAGCCGACCTTATTTCCTCTGATACCCTCAAAAAGGGTCGCAAGTACGCACTGGTCGGTATTCTGGCTTTTGCCGCCTTCTTCACGCCGCCCGATGTCATCTCACAGGTAGTCCTGACTGTGCCTGTCATGATCCTGTTTGAGATTTCCATCTGGTGTGTGGTTCTCATGGAGCGAGGCAGAGCCCGCGAAGACGCCGAACGCGAAAACGCAGAGTAGACGCAGCCGACGCATACCTTTAATCAGGCGCCTGAAGAACAACTCTATGCCTGACAGGTTCAAACCATGCATGATATCCGGCTCATCCGCCAAGAACCAGAAGCTCTAGATGCGGGGCTGAAGCGCCGTTTCTATGCGCTGCCGGAAGGCGCCGGATCCTGGTCTGAGGTGATCCTGAAGCTTGACGAGAAGGTCCGCGAGGCAGTCGGGCGCAAGCAGGAAGCCGAAACGGTTCGCAATCAGTCGTCCAAACTGATCGGTAAAGCCAAGGCGGCAGGCGATGAAGCTGAAGCTCAGCGTCTGATGACCGCTGTTGCTGAGGCGAAAGCGACAATCGAAGCCGCTGGCGAGGAAGAAGCGGACGCTCAGGCAGAGCGCGATGCTATTCTGATGTCGCTTCCGAACCTGCCTTATGACGATGTGCCGCTTGGCGAGGGGGAAGAGCAGAACGAAGAAGTGCGCCGCTGGGGCGAGCCCGCCAAGCTGGCTTTCGACGCGAAATCTCACGATCAGCTCGGCGAAGCGCTTCAGGCAGGAAATGTCGGCGCGCAGATGGATTTCGAAGCGGCGGTCGCGATGTCCGGTTCGCGTTTCGTTGCTCTGAAAGGCCCGATGGCGCGCCTTGAGCGTGCTCTAGCAGCCTTCATGCTGGATCTGCAGACGGGCGAGCATGGCTATACCGAAGTCAGCCCGCCACTTCTTGTGCAGGACCGCGCCCTTGTGGGTACAGGCCAGCTTCCCAAGTTCGGAGAGGACCTCTTTCTTACGACAGCGGGGCATTATCTAATACCCACTGCAGAAGTCTCGCTGACCAATCTGGTTCGCGAGAGCATCTTAGATGAAGCAGCGCTTCCGTTGCGTATGACAGCTCACACACCTTGTTTCCGTTCGGAAGCGGGGAGTGCGGGACGCGATACCAAAGGCATGATCCGTCTGCACCAGTTCAACAAGGTTGAACTGGTTTCCATCACGCTCCCAGAAGAGAGCGACGCTGAACTTGAGCGGATGACAGGCTGTGCAGAGGCCGTGCTTCAGAAGCTCGAATTACCGTATCGTGTGATGAAACTATCTACGGGTGATATGGGGTTTGGCGCTCGGCGGACATACGATCTGGAAGTCTGGCTCCCGAGCCAGGGGACCTATCGTGAGATTTCTTCCTGCTCCACCTGTGGTGATTTCCAGGCGCGCCGCATGGACTCGAAATTCCGCCGGAAAGATGCGAAGAAACCGGAATTCGTTCACACGCTCAACGGTTCGGGCCTCGCTGTTGGCCGGACGCTGGTTGCTGTTCTTGAAAACTATCAGAACGAAGATGGCAGCATCCGTGTCCCTGACGTGTTGAAGCCTTATCTCGGGGGNCTGGAGACAATCCAGTCCACAGATTGATGCGGATATTGTTGACGAATGATGATGGGATTCATGCTGAAGGTCTGAGCGTACTCGAAGACATTGCGCGAGAGCTGTCGGATGATGTGTGGATCATCGCGCCTGAGGTTGAGCAATCCGGCAAGTCTCGCGCCGTCACGCTGACTGATCCCATCAGAGTTCGAAAAATCGATGAGCGGCGCTTCAGCGTTCGCGGAACGCCCACGGACTGCGTCCTTCTGGGCCTCCTTGAGCTTATCGAAGGTGTCAAACCGGACCTGGTACTGTCGGGGGTCAATCGCGGTCAGAACATCGCTGAAGACACGACCTATTCG
Organism: Ponticaulis sp.; assembly: GCA_002699325.1. Lineage (GTDB taxonomy): Bacteria > Pseudomonadota > Alphaproteobacteria > Caulobacterales > Hyphomonadaceae > Ponticaulis. The sequence goes on from PABS01000077.1 coordinate 12,529, forward strand.
GGGACGGTTGCGGGCGCTATGTGCGGTATGCAGCATGGCGTGAAATCTATCGCCCTCAGTCAGTCACGTGGATTTCGTCACTCCGCGTCACTGCCGTGGGAAACTGCCAGACAGTGGGGCGCGCGCGTGATCCGGCCCTTGCTGGATGTGAGCTGGCCGTCCGACGTGATTATGAATGTGAATTTCCCTGATCGTGAGCCAGATGAAGTCGCTGGCGTTGAAGTGACCCGTCAGGGCTTTCGGGATGAGAACATTATCCGGGCGGAAGAGCGGAAAGACCTGCGCGGCGATACCTATTACTGGATCGGATATGTCGGAAAACTGTCAGATCCTCCTGAGGGGACAGACCTGAAGGCAATTTATGAGGGGAGGATCTCTGTAAGCCCCCTTCATGTGGACCTCACACACGATCGTACGTTACAGTCGATGCGGTCGGAACTTGCTGGGCTGTGGGAGACCTGATTGAACGCTGAGAATTCTGAGGTTGATCCGTTTCGCAAAATGCGGCTGATTCTCGAATTGCGCCGGGCGGGATTTACCGACAATCGGCTTCTGAACGCTTTCGAACGACTCTCCAGAGAAGACTTCCTTCCAACTGAGTTCGCAGAATATGCCTATGATGATGTAGCGTTGCCAATCGCCTGTGGCCAGAATGCGTCCCGGCCCGCCGCGCTGGCGGAAATGCTGACCGCGCTTGAGCTGGCTGAAACACGGACCCAGGTCGTTTTGGAAATCGGGACAGGCAGTGGCTATCTGACGGCGTTGCTCGCGCATCAATGCAAGCGTGTTTATTCCGTCGAGCGCTATCGAACTCTGATTGAAGCCGCACGGAAGCGATTTGAGAAACTCGCGATCAGCAATATCGTGACCTTGTGCGCTGACGGCCAACTCGGCTGGGAAAACTCAGGCCCCTTCGATCGAATCATCTCCACATGTGCAGTTGAAGAGGTGCCGCCTGCCTGGCTTGAGCAACTCAAACCAGACGGAATCCTTATCGTACCGATGGGCACGAATGAGGAGCAAAAAATCGTTCGCATTCGAAACTCCGGCTCAAAGAATTTCCCTTCGGAGGCCCTGGGGCCATCAAATTTTCTTCATCTCATCGAGGGTGCAGCGAAAGAACTTTAAATTGACCACCAAGCTTGTTTGCATATTGCCGCTCTCCCAAGTATAGCTCCGCGTTCCAAATCACTTCGCAACGGGTCTATGCATGCAAGAGTCTATGTTGATTGCCGCGACAGCGGCAGCAGGCGGTTCAAATATTATCACCGGCCTTATTCTGCCATTCGGCGCAATGGCTGCGATCATGTACTTCCTTCTGATCCGGCCTCAACAACAACAGCGTAAGCGTCATCGCGAAATGCTGGACAATCTGAAGAAGAATGACTGGGTCATCACTTCAGGTGGCCTGATCGGCCGTGTCACCCAGATTGCAGACGATGAAGTCAGGCTGAACCTGGGTGATAGCGAAGTGCGGGTTGTCCGCGCCATGATTGTTGATCTTCGCAACAAAGATGGTTCTGCGCGCACGCCAGAGAAAAAGACCGAAGAGAAAAAGTCGTAGGTTTCCCTAATGCTACAGTTTCCTGCCTGGAAAGTTGTACTCATTGTTCTTGTGACGGTCTGGGGTGCCTTGCTGGCCATGCCCAACCTGTTGAGCGAGGGGCAGCGAGAGAACCTTCCCTGGGGCGTTCCCTCAAAACCCGCTAATCTCGGCCTCGACCTTCGCGGCGGTGTGTCACTGCTTCTGTCAGTCGATGCCGACAAGTCTGTCACAAAACAACTCAACGATCTGCGGCGGGATATTCGCTCACGTCTTCAGTCCACGCGTGGCGATGACCGGATTGCATTCACCGGCCTTCGTGTGGAAAGCAATTCGGTTCGGTTCAAACCACGTACGCAGGAGATGATCCAGCCTGCGATTGAACTGGTCGAGCGGCTGAATGAGCCGCTTGGTGGACCGCTGGGCGCTCCCAGTATTCGGGTGTCACAGATTGCTGGTGGGGAAGTCGAAGTCAGCTTCACGCCTGCCAAGGTTGATGCGATCCGGACAGATGCAACGCGTCAGACCGTTGCCAAATTGGGACCGCGTCTCGATCCGAACGGTATTGGCGAAATTTCGGTTCAGCCTCAGGGCGAAACAGACATTATCGTTGAAGCNCCNGGGGAGAGNGATCCTGAGCGTCTGAAGCGCATCATTGAGCAACCCGGTGAACTGACGCTCAACCTCGTTGAGAGCAATCAGAACGTCGTCAATGAAGCGCTGAGAACGGGCCGCACCCGCGCTGGCTATACACTGATTTCATCGGTTGATGGCGAACAGCTTCTCATCTCCACCGACCCGATCATTGAAGGCGACATGGTNCGGAGCGCCAATCAAGGCCGGCATCCTGACAACAACTCACCGATCGTGGAATTCACGCTAAACACGCGCGGCGCAAAGCTCTTCGGCGATGCGACAGCCGCGAACCGCGGCAAGCGCTTTGCGATTGTGCTCGATGGTGTCTCTCAGTCGGCGCCGGTCATTCGCACAGCNATTCTAGGTGGTTCAGCCTATATCGAAGGCAATTTCACGGTTGATTCTGCAAAAGATCTGGCAACCATCATTCAGGCTGGCGCACTTCCGGCCGATGTTCGTGTCGAACGCGAGAGCCTGGTGGGGCCGACCCTGGGGCAGGACTCAATTGAAGCGGGTACGGCCGCTTCGGTGATTGGCCTCGTCCTCGTCGCCATATTCATGATGATTGCTTACGGGCTGTTCGGCGTTTTTGCCGTAGGATCTCTGTTCGTGAATATCCTGCTGATCTTTGGCGTGCTCTCCGGACTGGGGGCGACGCTGACGCTGCCGGGTATTGCCGGTATCATTTTGACCATTGGTATGGCTGTGGACGCGAACGTTCTTGTGTTCGAACGAATACGTGAGGAAACCAGAAATGGGCGCTCACCACTTTCTGCGGTCGATGTCGGCTATCAACAGGCACAATCGACGATCTTTGACGCCAACATCACGACGCTGCTGGCAGCGGTAGTACTTTATCTCCTCGGGTCCGGCCCTGTGAAAGGGTTCGCGGTCACCTTGGCAATTGGTATTTTCACGTCCGTCTTCACCGCTTTCGTCGTGACNCGCTGGTTCACAGTCATGTGGCTGCGCGGTGCGCGTCCGAAAAAGCTGCCGATGTAGGAGACTATCCATGCTTATGAAACGTCTTCCAATCGAGACGAACGTCAACTTTATGTCGGTTCGGTACATTGCTTTCGCGCTCTCAGCGATCGCTCTGGCAGCCTCGATCATCCTTATCCCTGTCAAAGGCCTCGCCTTTGGTATCGACTTCGCTGGCGGCATGTTGGTCGAAATCACAGAGCCAGAGGGTGCTGTTACGCAAGACCTCCGCGATCTCGCAAGTGAGAACGGGATTGAAGGCGCCGTCGTGACAGAAGCTGTCGGGACGGGGACGAATCGTCAGGCAACCTTTGTCATTCGGGCGCCACTTCCTGAAACTGCCGAGNCATCCGAAGAGAGTACAGATGCCGCTTCNGCCGATACNGCTGCTGCAGAGGGCGCTGAAGTTCAGGAGATCGACGAAGCACAGCGCATGATTGATGCGCTTGAAGCGGCCTATCCAGCAAATGAAGCTGGAGAGCCGGCTTTTGAGGTGCTCCGCAAGGAAACAGTCGGCCCACGCGTTTCTGGTGAATTGCTTCGCAAGGGTGTGCTGGCGCTCGTCGTGTCGCTTATCTTCATGCTGACTTATATCTGGTTCCGGTTTCAGGTCGTGTTCTCTATCGGCGCTGTCCTGGCTCTGGTCCATGACGTCATCCTGACCATTGGCGTTTTCTCACTTCTGCAGATCGACTTTGATCTGACAACGATTGCCGCACTTCTGACGATTATCGGATATTCCATGAACGATACAGTCGTCGTGTATGACCGCGTGCGGGAAGAGCTACGCAAATACAAGAAGATGAAGTTGATCGACGTAATCAACCTCTCGCTCAACCGTACGCTCTCCAGAACGGTTCTGACATCAGGCACGACCCTGCTTGCGCTGGTGTCGATCTATGTGCTCGGCGGCGAAGTTCTGCGAGGCTTCTCCTTCGCACTGATCTGGGGCATTGTCGTGGGGACCTACTCGTCGATCTTTATCGCGTCCGCGCTCCTGCTTCACACAGGGCTGCAGCGCGAACCTGATCGGATCAAAGACGCTGAGCCGTCATTCACCAATTGATCGTCTGTTGTATTGAGTAAGACAAAAAAAGCCCCGCCAGATGAAACTGGCGGGGCTTTCGTTTTTCGACTGGGTCAACCTTAGCTGGCGTCTGCCAGGTTCTGGTTTGCGAAGTCCCAGTTGATCAGTTCGCCCAGGAAGATCTCGATATATTTCGGGCGTGCATTCTGGTAATCGAGGTAATAAGCGTGTTCCCAGACATCCATGGTCAGAAGCGGCGTCACGCCTTCTTCGGTCAGTGGTGTTTCAGCATTTGGCGTCTTGCGTACACCTAGCTTGCCGTCTTTCTCCAGAACGAGCCAGGCCCAGCCTGAACCAAACTGGGTCGCGCCAGCAGTTGAGAAAGCGTCTTTGAATTCGTCATATGAACCAAAATCGCGTTCGATGAGTTCGGCGATTTTTCCAGTTGGGGCGCCACCGCCACCTGGCTTCATTGAATGCCAGTAGAATGTGTGGTTCCAGACCTGGGCGGAATTGTTGAAGACACCAGCTTTGGAGGCATCAGAAGAAGATTGCTTGATGATCTCTTCCAGAGATGCATTTTCCATCGGGCCGCCCTCAATGAGTTTGTTGAGGTTGGTGACGTATGCCTGATGG
>PABS01000078.1 GCA_002699325.1 Ponticaulis sp.
ACGCTCAAGCACCTCGGAAGACCGCTGAATGAGCTCGACCATTTCGACCTGGCTTGAGGTGAGGTCCGTTTTTTTGAGGGCGCCAGCAACACCCAGAATCCCGTTCATGGGCGTCCTCATTTCATGGCTCATTGTGGCCAGAAATGAAGATTTGGCCTCATTCACGCGCTGAAGTTCGCTGGTCCGGGCCGCGACTTTTTCCTCGAGTTCGCTGAGATGGTCTTCTGTTGTCGACTTATAAGTCTTCAGGGTTCGCGCCAGACTTCCGATTTCGTCTGAGCGGGTCATCAGTCGGCGCTTCTGTCTTTGAATGACCGGATCGGCTTCTTCATCAAGGTCAAAGGCGCGCGCCAGCACCCCGATTGGTTTGATGGCAAACTGACGGATATACCAGACAAGCATGCCCAGAAGGCCGAGTGATACGAGCAGTAGCATGCTGGCAATCGGCGCAACCTGCTCAATAGCGTCCATCAGAAGCGCGTTTCGCGGCAGTGTGATGACGAGATACCAGTCTGGAATGTTGAGATGATAGTAACCAACCAGCCCGGGAAAAATCTGGTTTGGGTTTTGATCTAGAACATCTCTTTCAAAGCCATTCGCCTCAAATCGATCAACCAGATAAATGGGATTCACCCGCGCTTCGGCTTCGTTGACCTGTTCGCGTGAAAGAAAATCCCCTTCAAGGAAGGACTCGTGGGCAATCAACTCACCATCTGCCGAGATGAACATCAGATCGGCTTCTTCCATCGGAACGTCCAGCAGGGCTTCGCGAAAAGCATTCCCCATCGGCATGGTCGTGCCGAAAACTCCAAGCTGAGCACCAGCTGTTCGAACCGGGGTCTGGCATCCCGTGGTGAGCGCTTCACCATCTTCCACATAGGCAAGACGAGTGAGTGGTGTGCAGCGTGTCGTGGCGTTAGGGTTGTTGCGGTAGCTTGAGGTTTCAGCGAGCGGTTGGGACGAAATTTCAAAGTCAGCCGGGGCCGTTTTGCGATAGAATTCCAGTTTGTCGGTACGATTTGGGGCAAAGATCAACAGGTCATCGGTTTCGTTAAAAAACCAGAGGCTTTCCATCTGGCCGGTCACCGAGGGGTTGAGNCGAACAATCGTCAGAAACGTTGCGTANANNGTNCGNGCCCGGTCNGGAGTCCATTCTGCNTTNCCGCTGAAATAGGCGNCAAACCCNTGGATATCGCCNAGGCCTGGGATTGCTGNGCCGTCATATAGCGCATCAATGCTNCGGCGCGTCCCGTCCGCTTGNACGGGGAAATAGCGCTCCATTCCCTNATNGATNTCTTCANNGCTCAGCGTGGTGTAGTAGTGCCAGAAACTTCGGATGGCCGCATCCTGCGCGTTTTGAACTTCATGAAAGTGAAAGGCTTCGCGGTTGCCGCGCTCCGCAATGTATTTTGAAAGCGCTTGTGATTGCTGATGACGAAGATGACTGGTCACAGCCCATACAGCAGCGGTCGCTGTGGCGAACACTGCCAGCAGCGTAAATAAAATAAGAGATCGGGTTAGTCGGGCTTGCAGGTTGTGCGTCATAATCCGAGATCGTCTTTGTGGGCCTCCTCAGGATTAGCGCCAGCAAGTAAACAAGTGCTGACCAGGGCTGCAGAAGATAGAAATATCCACAGCAAGTTATTCTAAGTGGTGGGAAGGTGCTTCGACACATTCGGGCGCATTTTGCTATTCAGGCCGCCAGTCGGGAGATGCGAGTTCAAATCCTGAAAACTCGAAACCCGGCGCGACCGTACAGCCTACCAGTGTCCAGGCGCCGAGGCTTTCGGCAGTTTGCCACCAGCCTGCTTCAATAGTGCATTGTGGCCGCTGGCCAGCGCGCAAGTCTGGACCCAGAGTATGCGTATCGGTTGTCTTACGGGATCCGTCTCTGGACCATGTGAGAGCAAGCGGGCCGCCAGCATACCAATGCCAGATTTCGGTAGCATCAACCCTGTGCCAGTGAGAGAGGTCTCCGGCTTCCAGAAGGTAGTAGATTGCCGTGCCTGCGCTTCGCTCGTTGACTGTATGTGTGTCTCTGAAGGTTTCTTTATACCAGCCGCCTTCTGGATGGGGGGACATATCAAGAAGGCGAATAACCTCCTTAAGGCCGAGATCTCCGGAACGCGCAAAATCCATCAGAAATTATCCTTGCGGCGTCGGATTTCGGCGAAGGTTTCCACGGCATCGCCAGGATGGCCCATCGCAGTCTGAAGCGCGGGATCATCGGCGCGTAAAAACGGATTGGCTTCCAGCTCGCGACGGAGCGTGGTCGGCACGGTCGGCTCGTCACGGCTGCGGAGCTCGGTGACGCGATCTGCGTAGGCCTGCAGCTCTGGATTCTCCGGTTCAATCGTTAGTGCGAAGCGCGCGTTTGCAGCAGTGTATTCGTGTGCGCAATAAATGGTCGTGTTGTCGGGCAAAGCGCGGATCTGAGAAAGGCTCTCCCACATCTGAGCGGGCGTGCCTTCGAACAGCCGGCCGCAGCCCAGCGCGAACAGCGTATCGCCGACAAAGGCCGTAGCCTGATCTTCCATGTAGAAGGCGATATGGCCGGAGGTATGCCCCGGAACGTCGAGTACACGTGCCGTATGTGTGCCCAGATTGACGAGGCTATCCTGACACACGGCGCGGTCCAGGCCGGGAATCTTCTCTTCCTCACCAGCCGGACCGATGATCATACATCCAGTTGCGTCTTTGATTTTCTGATTGCCGCCAGCATGGTCGGGATGCCAGTGCGTGTTCCAGATCTGGGTGATGGTCCAGCCTTTTGCCTCCGCTTCGGCCATGATTTTGTCGGCATCTGGTGTATCAATTGCAGCGGTCTCGCCAGAGGAGGGATCATGTACCAGAAATCCGTAATTATCCGAAAGACATGGAAACATATGGACTTCAATTGCGGACATGACGGAACTTTCCTTTCAGTTCATTCTATATCTGTCAGGCTTCTGCCAAGTATGAGCTAACACAGGGACGGCGCTGCAGGCTATGAGACTGGATGTTACAGATCTTATCAATTTTTACGATACGCCGCTTGGGCGCTGCGCGCTGAAAGCTATTTTTGAGCGGGTGGATGGTCTCTGGGGCAGTATGGAAGGGCTTGATGTACTGGGGCTCGGCTATGCCGGTTCCTATCTCGAGCATCTTCAGGGACATGCGCGGCGACTCATCAGCCTGATGCCCGCCGGGCAGGGCGGTCATGAATGGCATCCAACATCCCGCGGTTCGGCCAGTGCCATGGCAGATGAGTGCGAGTTGCCATTTCCCGACTCGACGTTCGACCGGGTGCTGATCGTTCACAGCCTCGAAGAGACCTCAAACTATCCACGTTTTCTTCGTGAAGTCTGGCGCGTCAGTGCGCCCGAAGCACATGTTCTGGTGGTCGTGCCCAACCGGTCTGGTGCATGGTCTTTGTCGGACAAAACGCCTTTTGGTCATGGGCGCCCGTTTTCCCGCCAGCAGATCAAGCGCCTGATGCGAGACGCACTTCTGGAACCATCTGCCTGGACACGCGCTTTATATACGCCTCCGGTAAACTGGAAGGTGTTCACATCTGCGTCTGAAGGATGGGAACGAGTGGGGGAGTTCATGCTGCCCAACTTCGGTGGCGTTAATCTGGTAGAAGGTATCAAACGGATCAGAATAGATCCCACCTTGCCTGAGCGGGCGCGCGTTGTTGCGCCAGTGGGGCTGAAGCCAGCAATTTCCTCAAAAAATCACTTGTTTAAGTAAGCTGCGTATGTTACACACCCTACACAGGACAAGGAGAGCTAATATGAAATTCGTAACTGCTGTATTCAAACCGTCAAAACTTGATGCCGTTCTGGACGCCCTGACCGATCTTGGTGTGACCGGCCTGACAGTGACTGAAGTTCGCGGTTACGGCCGTCAGCAAGGCAAAACTGAAGTCTATCGTGGCACAGAATATGAAGTCCGTCTTCTGCCAAAAGTGAAGGTTGAAATCGCGTGTTCAGACGAGTCTGTCGACAAGATCGTCTCCGCCGTTTCAGAGACTGCCAATACGGGCAAAATTGGCGATGGTAAGATTTTTGTCACAAGTCTCGAAGCTGCGATGAGAATTCGCACAGGAGAGCGTGACAATCAGGCAATTGAAGCTTAATAACAGACCCATAAATACACCCACGGACCTCTTAGGTCATTAGAAAACCCGGTCGGGATCATCCGACCGGGTTTTTTTTGTCAGGAATTTCAAAAGAGGTGACGGCTAGCAGCCGCCACCACAGCCGCCGTGATGGCCGCCTGGATTGCGCGTCTTAGGTTTTGGATACCGGTGCTTTGGATGCGGGTAGCGGGTTTTCGGTTTTGGCGTNCGGAAGGTGAAGCGCGCTGCTGCAGAGGCCATGACGCCNGAATACGCGCTTGCGCCTGCGATATAGGTNCCGCCGCCGCCATAGTAAGCACCGTTGACGCCTGAACCCACACCGCCATTCAGAGCGTATACCGACTCGCCGAGATGAACTTTAACAGGCGCTGGCGGAATATAGCGTACAGGTCCACATGGCGATGGCGCGGGACGATAAACAACTTGTCCGCATGGCGTGACATAACTTGGCGCACCATAGCGGTATCCTGATGTGTATCCGCCGGTGTACTGGCGCGTCGTTGTATAGCCGCCCGAATAGACCGGAGCTGGTGCAGGCGCGTAGGTCGTGTGGGCCGGATAGCCCGCCTGGGGCGCGACGGCCTGCGCATTTGCTGTTGCAGACGCTGCGGCATATCCAGGATGAACCGTGCGCTGGGTGTAAGAGGCGCCTGTGCCAGCATAGGACGATGCTGACGCATAGCTGGAAGCAGATGCGCTTGCAGAAGAGCCGGCATATCCAACTGGTGGTGCCTGATGGACTGTCGTTGGAGCATAGGCGACGGGCGGACCGCCCACAGGTCCTGAAAAGGCCGGGACGCGCGATGCGATATCTGTGAGACCTTGTGAGCGCAGGGCGTCAGCCAGGCCTGGAACCGTGTCGCACGGAATTTCTTCTTCACCCATGACGCAGACAATATCGTCGGCTGCAACCAGATTTCCCGAAGCTGTTGCTGAAGCGGAGGCTGATGCAGACGACTGTGCGCCATATCCGCGTGCCGAAGCCTGAGCNGAAGACTGGGNGCTGGCATAACCGCCCCCATAAGATGAGGCTGAAGCATTCGCCTGAGCTGACGCAGTGCTGTGACCTGCATAGCCGGGGTAAACCGCGACCGGGGGATTTGGCCCCATATCGCCGGCACTTACCGGTGTTATCATTGTGGACGCTGCCAGCGCTGCAGCGAAGAAAGTGTTCAGTTTTGGCATAGCCTCAACTCCTGACATAGCCGAATAGGCGGTTTGCCAGGTGTTGGTGCAAGCACTGGGCCAGTCGGAGTCGCGCTAGCCGAGAAGCCGCCGTTCGCCTAACCCTGTGTAAAAACTCTTAAAAATCGTAGGCGATGCCTTTGCGCTCCCAATCCCCATGTCGGGTCGGCTCAGGACCNCGCGGACCCATATATTCTTTGGGCGCTTCGTTCTCNGCGGCTTCAGCTGCACGGCGACGTTCGGCCGCTTCTTCCANGGCTCGCAGGGCGTCTGGTGCGATGTCTTTATCTTTCGCAGCGCCTTCAGGAAGTGATTTTTCAGTCATGTCGAACCCAATCAGACGAATATTTATAGTTTTGTTTTCAGATATCGGAAATTTGAGAGTTTTTGTTAAGGATTCAAGTCGNAGGATAAAGAACCAATGAGACTGACGTTTCCTATTTCATGACAGAGGGAGTGAGCCTTGCATCTGCTCAAGGTCAACCTTTTTGCGTTCGCGATTTCATATTTTGCCGGTTATTTCATCGGTGGTCTGATCCCCGGTCTTTTGCTCGCGATTTCCGTGCCAGCTATTCTCTTTTTCTGGGATATGTTTGCNGCTGACTTGCTGCTTGGACGGCTGAAGGCTGTTTTCCTGACTCAGGCCTCTGCACCNAGTAATATCTACCGCACTTTTCTTGGCGACGCTTTCAAGCTTGTCGATCAGGCCGGATTGAAGCGCCCGAAATTTTACCTCGTGGATGCNGAAGTGCCGCTTGCCTTTTCTCTTGGGCCTCGGCGCACGGGTGGGCGCATCGTTGTAACATCTGGCCTGTTCAAGGTGCTCAGCCGGATCGAGATTGCGGCGGTGATTGGTCATGAGCTCGGCCATATTGAAGCGGGCGACCGGAATTTTACGGCCATGCGCCTCACACTTTCGCTCTTTAATCCATTCAACTCGGCTCCGCGCCGCGTGATGGAGTTTGAAGACACTGAAGTGGGTCTTTCCAAGCGCATCGCCGCTCGTGCTCTGAAACCAGAATGCAAGGCGGATGCTTTTGCGGCCCGGCTCTGCCANGACAGCGCGGTGATGGCGAGCGCGCTGAAGAAGCTCGAACGCGCCATGCGCGCCAGCCGCTGGGATGTGCTTGAGCGCTCACCTGCCCTTGGACGGGTCGCAACGGTCAACCCAATCCATGCCCGTGTCAGTTATGAACAACCTGAAGCNTCCCCCATGGCGCACCGCGTGGCTGAACTTCATCGGTTGGAAGCAAAAGCAGCCTGACACGCTGAAAGCTGTGTGATAGGGGGCCTTGAATGTCCGGACTCCCATCTCGCATCGCCTCTGTGGCGCTGCTTACCCGAATTCTAGATCATCGTCAGACACTCGACGAAGCCCTGTCTCAGGAAGAGCGTTTTAGCGCGCTTGAAGGCCCTGACCGCGGCTTTGCGCGCGCTATGACATCGGCCGTCCTGAGGTATCTGGGCTGGATCGATACCGCGATCGCCCCGCANGTGAAAGGGCGNGCCTTTGAGGAGCTGGATGGTGATGTTNGCCATGTTCTTCGTATTGGCGTTGCTCAGATCTGTGTGCTGGGGACACCGCTTCATGCAGCGGTNTCGGAAACCGTGGAAAGCGCCCGTTATATCGANGCGGCNCGNAANGCNGGNGGNCTGATCAACGCCGTACTGCGTAAGATCCAGCCCGATACACTCGAACAACTCGATATGCGTCCGGCTTCTGTCTGGCCAGGAGCCTTCTGCGATATGCTCGATGAGATGATCGGCGCGGAAGCAGCAGACCAGCTGGCTGGCGCTGCACTCGAAATTCCGCCGCTGGACCTGACCTGCCCGCGTGATCGAAAGCTGTGGTCTGAACGGCTTGGCGGCTTGCCCGTCGGGCCAACCTCGGTTCGCCTGTCTGAAGGTGTNGTGGAAACACTGACCGGATATGAAGCAGGAAGCTGGTGGGTTCAGGATGTGGCGGCAACGCTGCCCGTGCAGGTGCTTTCGCCACAGCGTGGTGANCGNGTCCTCGACCTGTGTGCCGCGCCGGGTGGTAAAACGCTTCAGCTTGCATCCAGCGGCGCGGATGTGACGGCGCTCGATCGTGCGGCAAAGCGCATGCGCCGGGTCGAGCAGAACCTGAAACGAACCCAGCTGGAGGCAAAATGCGTGGTGGCGGATGCCACCAAATGGACACCGGATACGCTATTTGATGCGGTGCTGGTTGATGCGCCATGTTCAGCGCTTGGAACACTGCGCCGCCATCCAGAAGGTCCCTGGATCAAGTCAGCCTCTGATCTTGAGCGGTTTCCTGATATTCAATTAAAGCTACTCCAGTCGGCTGCTAAAATGGTGAAGCCCGGTGGACGTCTGGTCTACTGCGTCTGTACGCCATTGCCGCGTGAAGGCGTTGCGCTGGTTGACCGTTTCCTTTCTGAAACCGAAGGATGGTCCCGCAAGCAGATTGCCACGGATTCGCTGAGCGGATTTGAGAACTGTGTCACATCAGAAGGCGATCTTCTGACATTGCCACAAAGCTTCGACGAGCCCGGCGGATGCGATGCTTTCTTTATCTGTCAGCTGGAACGAACATGAATACACTGATGGCAGCTCGATAATTTTTTATCGTTGATCATCAAACTGCCGCAAAGAATTCATATCCGGTTCAGTCAGACAGAGCGAAACTCTGCCATATAATATTTTCAGGAGCTGATGATGCCCGTATTTAAGTCTTCTCGTTCTGTCATTGCGGCAGCTGGCCTCGGCACTCTTCTGGTGCTCGGTGGATGTGCAGGTAGCTATGGCGCGACCGAGCGTACCGCTCGCGGTGTTGGCCAGACGGCAACTGTCCGTGAAGGCGTTGTGATTTCTGCTGAACCCGTAACCATCAAACCAGACCAGAACTATCTGGGCGCAGCAACTGGCGCTGTGCTGGGTGGTCTTGCCGGTTCGCAGATTGGTGGTGGCTCTGAAGAGCGCGCGGCAGCCGGTATCGCTGGCGCTGTGATCGGCGGCGTGGTCGGCAATCAGGCTACGAAAGCCGGCAATACACGTCCGGGTTATGCCTATATAATCGACTTTGGCGATGGCAAAATCCAGGAGATCGTACAGGGCGCTGACGTCGTGATCGGACCGGGAACACCCGTCTATGTGAGCTTCGGTACAGACCGGGTTCGCGTCTGGCCGAAAACTCAGGGATATTACGGTAACCCACCCGGATACCGTTAACCGAATTCCTGTCGACAGAGTGCGTCCTTTGCCTTGTGGCTGGGGACGCACGCTGGTATCTGTCGGGTATGAGTTCTGTCCTTATTTCTCCCTCCATCCTGTCTGCTGATTTTGCCTGCCTCGGCGAAGAAGTGCGCGCCATCGATAACGCTGGCGCCGACATGATCCATGTCGATGTCATGGACGGCCATTTCGTGCCGAACCTGACCTTTGGGCCGCCCGTAATCAAAGCCATTCGCAAGCATTCGAAAAAGCCGTTCGACGTGCATTTGATGATTGCGCCGGTCGATCAGTTCATCGCAGATTTTGCTGATGCAGGGGCGGATCTCCTGACGGTGCACCCTGAGGCCGGGCCGCACCTTCACCGCACGCTGCAATCCATCCGCTCACACGGCATGAAGCCGGGTGTGGCGCTGAACCCCTCAACGCCGGTGAGTGCGCTGGATTATGTGATGGATGAAGTGGACATCATTCTGGTGATGTCTGTGAATCCGGGCTTTGGCGGCCAGTCCTTCATCGACAGCCAGCTTCGCAAGATTGAAGCGCTCCGCAAAAAGATTGATGAGACAGGCCGCGACATCATCCTTGAAGTGGATGGCGGGCTGAAGCCGGAGAATGCACCAGCTGCGATTTCTGCGGGTGTCAGCGCGATTGTTGCCGGGTCAGCCGTCTTTAAAGGTGGTCCTGAGGCCTATGCCGGAAATATCGCCGCCCTGAGACCGGAGAGCTAAATCTGGTGGTAGAAGGATCTGCAGCAGAAAAAGATCTTTTGAACTGGCGTCGCTATCGAGGCCGCATGGGCGAGGATGCAAAGCGGACGCCTGTCTATAAAATGAAACTCAGCGGCCCTGTCCCCGACAAACTCACCGTCTACCCGAAAAACCTTCGCACTGGCACAGCCTCACGCGGGGAAGCGCTGTTGCGTGGACACTGGAATATCGGTCGCGACCGGTTGGATGTCGGACAGAAAATGCCGCCCTGGTCGCGCTCTGGCCCGTCGCGGCATTATGCCGACCGGCTTCACCGGTTTCAGTGGCTGAACGATTTGATTGCTCACAGCCCCGAAGGTCAGCGGTTTGGCCGTGACCTGATCACTGACTGGGTGCAGCAGTTCGGCAAATGGAATGGCTTTGTCTGGCGCATTCCGGTGACGGCTGAGCGGGTCTGGAACTGGTTGGTCGGGGGGCCGAACTTTCTGGAAAATCGCGCCCCGGAGAGCGAAGTTCTTGCCTCACTTGCCCGGCAGGCCCGGCATTTGCAATTTGGCACGCCTGATTGCGATGAGCCACGTGCGGTTCTGAAATCTCTTTTCGCGCAGATGGCTTATGCCTTTGCCGCGGAGGAGGGCGATCGGCGTATTGCGGGCCTTGAGAGCCAGATCGAATTCACCCTGAATGATCAGATCCTCGCCGATGGTGGCCATGTCAGTCGAAACCCCGAAGCGCTTCTGGAAATCCTGATCGACCTTCAAACGATAGACGATCTCTATCTGCGGACGGGGCGCCCGACGCTGGGTTTTATCAACAAACTTGTTCCACGCATTGCGGGCATGCTGAAGTTTCTGCGCTGTTCAGATGGTGGTCTGCCCATCATGAATGGGGGGAGTGAAGGTCGCCGCATCGACCTCAAAAATGCGCTGTTTCCCTATTCGGGTGCACGCGCCTTTGCCTTTGCGACCAAGTCCGGCATTCAGAAAATGGAAGCGGGGAAATCCCGTTTGCTGCTTGATGCGGGACATGCCCCCTCTATTGAGTATGGCCACGAAGCCCATGCCGGATGTCTGGCCTTTGAGTTTGAAGACCATGGTGAGCGTATTGTTACCAATTGCGGGTCGCACCGGGATGTTGATCCTGTCTGGCAGGCGGCAACCCGCCGGACGGATGGCCATTCAACGCTCGTTCTGACGGGCCATAACTCGGCGCATTTCGTGCCTGTGCGGTTGTTGGGTGTGGACGCGCCGACCGGACCACCCGGTATTTCGGCCAAGCGCATGGAAGAGCAGAACGAGATCATGATTGATGCTCAACATGCCGGCTGGAAGGATGAGTTCGGACTGATTTTCAGGCGGCGCCTGTTTATGGCTCCCGACGGGCAAGAGCTGAGAGGTGAGGACAGCCTGTTCCGGCCGGTGTCTGCCGGACAGTCAGAAAACACGGATACCATACCCTATGATGTGCGCTTCCATCTGCACCCGTCAGTGCGACTGTCGCAGGATGGCGAACATTTACGGATCATCCTGCCGAGCGGGACAGCCTGGCAGTTTCAGACTACGCACAAGCGCAAGGCGATTGAGCGGTCGGTCTATCTGGCGCGGGGTACGGTGGAGAAATGCTGGCAGATGGTGCTCAGCAGCGATGCCGACCCGAACGGCGATGCCAGCATGCCGAGCAATATCATCAAATGGTCATTCGTGAAGATGGACTAGCTGGCCTGACGGGTCAGTCCTCTGCCGGGAATACGGCTTTCAGATTTTCTACGAAGCGGATTTCTCTCTGGTCTGTCGAATGACCGGCTGCAAACCAGTGCGTATCAACATCAAACCCTGATGCGCGTAAGTTCTCCTCAGAGCGCATCGCACTCTTGAGAAAGCTTGGCTCATAATAGCCTGCGCTGAGACGGAAAGCAGGTTTTGGACCGTCCCAGTTTTCTATCGGCGCGCGGAGATCACCGGAACCGGGCGACATGGGCCAGCTATGGCCGAAAGTGGCGGGCGCGCGAAGGGCGGCGTTCAGGGCAAACCCGCCTCCGCTGGAGCCACCGGTGACGACAGTGTTCCGCCATTCAGGCGAGGCCGGATATGTCTCCCTGATGTGGGACAGAAGCGTATCCGTGACGAATTTCAGATGCGCATCAAATCTGCTGATGCCGAACGCTTCGGGTATGGCGTCCGGTATGAGATAATCCAGGTTTCTGATGTCATTGCCCAGCTCTGACCGATCTTCCACAATGCCATTTTGGCCAGATGGCAGGCCAATCAGCAAGACAGGTCGAATTTTACCTGACCGGATCAGTGGTTCGATATAGCGCGCATGCCAGTCTACCCCGCCATCGGCCATGAAGATCACCGGCAGGGGTGTTCCGAGATCCGCGCCAGGCGGCAGGTAGACTTCAATGCGGCGGGTTTCTTCCAGCTCAGGACTATAGAGTTCGGTTTCAATGACCTGGCCCTCAAGCTCGGGATCGAATTCTGGCATGTCGGGCGCGCCGGGACCGCGCCATTCCACCCAGTCGTCTTCTGTAATTATGGTGTCCGGGCCAAGTGAGACGGAGGCCTGTTTCAGCATGCCGGATTGGAGGTCAAGGAGACGTAGCCGCGTCACCCAGACGGCGCTCTCGTCAATTTGGGACCATTCCACCCCCTGAAGCGAACAGCACTCAATGGGTTCGGCGCCATTTTCAGATCTCATCAACATGGTCAGGACATCGCCGTCCGCCTGCAGGGTCAGTCTCTCATCGCCAAGCTGAGCAAGCGCTGCATCGGAGGTGATCTCAGGCGGCGGAAGCTGGCAGACATAATGGTTTCGGCCCTTATACGCGGCAGGTGCATCGGCGGGCTTCGGTCCAACGCCGCATGGGTCGGGCGTTGCAATGGTTTGAAGAACCGGCGTCTCAGGCTGACTTGAGACGGTTGCCGCTTCATTTCCGGGCGAACCACAGGCAGCCAGACACGCGGCGGCCGCGGGAAGAAGAAATCTCATACATCACCCCATCAGCAGGCTGATAAAGGCTAAACCTGCAATTGATGGTCACGCAATCGGCTGGCAGATTATCTTTCGTTTAGGTTGCGGCGAGTTCTGAGCGTGAAACAGGCCGCTGAGCACTGGAAATTGGCTCAAAAAGCGCTTAAGCAGCCGCCAACAGATTCCCAGACCGTCAAAGGCTCTCCATGACCAATCTTCCCATTAAGCGTGCGCTGATTTCCGTTTCCGATAAGTCGGG
>PABS01000079.1 GCA_002699325.1 Ponticaulis sp.
GCATGTTGTCGCCAATCGACACAACAATGCTGTCACACGCGTCAAGTCCAATCTGACTGAGCGCCTTATTATCTGTCGCATCAATCTGAACTGTAGAATGGAGTTCATCGGCGAGATCGCTGACCCTGGAGTCATCGATATCCAGACCGACGACACGATCATTCATTCGGGTGAGTTCTCTGGCAAGAACTGTTCCGAAAGTACCCAGGCCGATAATGCAGATCGTTCGCTGCTTCTGAGCCACGATACTTACCCCTCAAATGGAACAGCACCCAGCGAAACGCTCATTTCGCAAAAATGGTTCCCGCCATTAGCACCAGAATTTGGATCGTCAAACGGTATGTATCGCAAGCAAAAAAACGCAGCGGCCAGAAAGCCGCTGCGTACAGTTTAGGAGGAAAGTGGAAACTATTCGGCGGGCTGAGCCACCATCTTTTTCTGTGGCGAAGCGCTGAGAAGCACGCCGACGCCTACGAGCGCGGACAGAGTGGAGCCCGCAAGTACGCCCAACCGAACCTCATTCATCATGGCCGCGTCCGAGAATGCGAGAGTTCCGATGAAGAGCGACATGGTGAAGCCAATACCGGTGAGACACGCCAGACCATAAATCTGAAGCCAATTCACACCGTCTGGCATGCGCGCCATACCGGTCTTCACCGCCAGATAGCCAAAACCGAACACACCCAGCTGCTTACCAATGAACAGGCCAGCCGCAATGCCGAGGGTGAGCGGTGAGAACAACGCGTCCATCGTCAGACCTGCAAAAGACACACCCGCATTCGCAAAGGCGAACAATGGCACGATGGCGAATGCGACCCATGGATGCAGGCCATGCTCAAGGCGCTTCAGAGGGGAGACATCTTCTGCCGTTGCGCCATGGATTGGGATGGCGAGTGCGGTGATGACCCCGGCCAGCGTGGCGTGAACGCCTGATTTGAGAACGCACACCCACATGAATATGCCCAGGATGACATAGGGGCCAATTCGCTTCACACCCGCACGGTTCAGCGCGACGAGGCCAGCAAGCGCAACGGAGGCAAGGCCAAGCGCCTCAATTGACAGATTTTCGGTGTAGAACAGCGCGATGATGACGATGGCGCCGAGGTCATCAATAATTGCGATGGCCAGAAGGAGCACTTTCAGCGCTGGCGGAACCCNGCTTCCCAGGAGCGCAAGAATGCCGAGCGCAAAGGCGATATCCGTTGCGGCGGGGATCGCCCAGCCATCAATGTTGGCACCGGCATCCCGGTTCAGCAGCACGAAAATGATCGCGGGAATTGCCATACCGCCAACCGCTGCCATGAAAGGCAACGAGATCTTGTCCAGTGATGACAGCTGGCCCTGAAGGACCTCTCTTTTGATCTCCAGACCAATCAGAAAGAAAAACACGGCCATCAGGCCGTCATTGATCCAGAGAACCAGGGGCTTGTCGATAATCAGGGAGCCAACGCTCACCTGCATGGGAGTTGTCAGAAAGCCATCATAGGCGCTCGCCAGCAGCGAGTTGTTTGCAAAGACTGCCAGCACAGTAGCCGCAATCAATAGAAGTCCTGCAGACGGAGCCCATTCGAAAAACTCAATGGCGCGTTTGAAAACCCGGGTCATTCGCGTCTCCTTTCAAAAAAATGGCGAGACTGAGGGGCCAGTCTCGCAGGTTAAGGGGTGAGGCGGGATGGACGAGGCTGGGCCCCCGTCTCATTGGAAGGATCAGGTGGCGGAACGCCCCGGCTCCAGGCTGTTCGGCATTGCGGCACCCGGTCTGGTTGGCGGGTCGCCATTCACCCGGTTGGCTACGGGACGGGAAAATCGTTGCCGAAACGCCTTTCTCCTGCGGATGATGAAGCGGGCACGACTACGACGCATTTTTGATCTCCTTTTCTGTTGCCTGATTGAAATGGAGATGCTCCTTTGATTATTCTAATATAAAGAATTCAGATTATTGATCGGAAATTACGATAGATGAGACCCACGCTACGCCAGCTCTCCTATTTGATTGCTATCGCTGAAACAGGCCGGTTCGGCGAAGCAGCACGTCGGCTGAATGTCAGTCAGTCGAGCCTTTCTGTTCAAATTGCGGACATGGAGGCAGAGCTCGGCGCTCATCTGATTGAGCGCGGGCGTCATGGCGCCCTCATCACCCCTGCTGGGAAGGATGTCGTGGTACAGGCGCGTTTAATTTTGAGGGAAGTCGAGGAACTCAAAGCGATTGCACGCCAAAGTGAACATGAGTTTTCAGGACGTCTGAACCTCGGTGTCCTGCCGTCAATCGGCCCCTACCTTCTCCCGTCCGTCACCCGGCATCTCCATGAGCGGTTTCCCCAGCTCCGTCTTGCCGTGCGCGAAGAACGCACGATAGATCTCGATCAGCATCTGATCGACGGGAATTTTGATCTGATCATTTCCACTGTGGAGGATCATCCCGAAGCTGAAACAGCCTTTTTGTTTCGCGAGGAACTCTGGGTATGCGCGGCGCCTGACGACCCGCTCAGCTCCAGCTCAGATCCGGTTGATCTCGAAGACCTCAAACACCACGCTTTTATCTCACTTGGCGCAGGTCACAGGCTGAGCTTGCTGGTGCGCGAGCTCGCGACCATGGTGGGGACACATGTGAGTACGGAATATGAGGGCACCAGTCTTGATGCTGTCCGGCAGATGGCCGTCATGGGAGCCGGCATTGCCATTCTGCCAAGTCTTTATGCGCTGTCAGAAGCCCGGCGGGACCCGCATCTGGTCATTCGGCGCATCAACCATACAAAGGCAGAACGAAAGATCGCCCTATGCTGGCGGCGCACATCTGCCCTGTCGGACCGCTATCGCTCGCTGGCAGAAGAGTTCTCGAAAACAGCAAATACGATCTTAGACCCGAAGGCCTGATCAGAGTTTGATCTGACCGCGCTTGGCGAGTTTTTTCTCGATCAGCTTCATGTTCTTGCGGTGGCTTTTGAAGCCGAAGTCGAGAAAGTCACCCAAAAGCGGGACCAGGCCAACGACAAAGTCGACGCCCAGATTCCCCATCATCTGTGCTTTGGTACCCCACCCCATGCCCAGCTTGTCGGCAAGCCGGATGTGGTACATGCCCATGGCGGAGGTGAACAGGTCCCCCACACCGGGCACCAGGCCGATAATACCGTCCAGGCCGATACCAATACCAGCGATGTGGAACCGATCGTCCATCAGACGCGCAAGGCCTCTAGCCTGCTCAAGATGCTTTACTTGCTCGTCTGTGAGCGCCTGATCGGGGTCGATGATTTCCATATCACCAGTGTATGTGCTTGATGTCATAGAGGCGCAACGCTCCATTCGCGTGAGAGTTGCTGAGGAATTTGGGATTTATCGATCTGCCCGCTCATCCGGACCAAAAGCTGCCGACCCGTAAGGTTCTCCACAACTGGTTTCAGCGTTAGGGGCTTTTCTTTCCCGCAAATCGCGTCATTCACAGCCTTGTCTTGTTTGCTGCTGTTCAACGCAAACAGAACCTGCGAAAATAAATTCCCGCGGAAATAGGAATCCTGCCATTATATTGCCGCGAGTGTCCGCAAACTTAAGCGGAAAAGCGTAGAAAATTATGTTGTCGGAGTGCTCATGAGTTGGTTCAGCCGAATGTTTGGCAAGCTTACCAACCCGAAAAGCAAATACGTAACGCCCGGGCTGGAAGACGGGACCGGAGAGGGTCCGCCCGCCAGTGATGTTGCCGAACAGGCAGAGCGCGTTGCCCGTGTTGAAGAACGTTTGCGCGGTGAAGGTGTGCCCTTCAATCCGGATATGGAACCGGTGGAAGCTGAAAGCACCGTTCAGGTGCGCGACCGGCATGAGGTTGCTGACAGGCTCATGGCGCTGACACTCGCGGCCATGAAGGGCGACGGCATGGATCATGATATCATCCAGGAAATCGTCGCCGAACGGGATGCGCGGAAATACTTCACCCCGACAGAGCTGGCCTATATCGACAATCCCACTCCTTCAGAGCAGGAAAATATCCGTTTTGCCTGGCGATTTGAGTCCGCCTGGACTCTGATTTGGGTGCTGCGTCTCGTCCGCGAGCCACTCACCACCCCGCGCAATACCTGCGATGTTGATCGCATTATCGCCATTGTACGCGACACAGATAATCTGGCTGCGCTTGCCTGCCGTCCGGACAATGCCACGCTCGACAAGCTGGAGCTCTTTCGCCGCTATCACTGGGCCGTCTGCCAGGCACTCGAGAATGGTCAGAACATCCCCTCACATCTCGATGCGAATGTGACCCGCGAGCGGTTTCATGCCCTGAGCTGGTATACGCGCCAGCCCGGGTTCGAAACCTGGGACGGTGATACAGAGACGAGCGTGGCTCGGAACTGAACCTGCCGTGCCCGCTTTACGCGAAGGCGTAGTCAGCCAGATGGGCGAAACTTTGGAAAAAATCCGGACATTCATTTTCCACCCGGTGGCCCGAACCATCGGTCAGCTCTTTCTTGCGGCTCTGATCATCTGGGGCGCGATCATCGTCGCTGGCGGATTGTTTTACTGGGTTGGCTGGAACGAAGTTATTCGCGGCATAGCTGGCCTGCTCGCATTCCCGCTGATTTTCTCACTCTGGTTCTGGCCAGGCCCGAACAGATGGCGCAGGCGCATGTATGTTGCCGGCATATTTCTGGTCTTCTTCTCGGCCTATTTCACCAAGTCACCACCCGAACAGAACTGGGTCGATCTGCATGAGCAGCGGGCCTATGCTGAGTTTGATGGCGATCTGGTGACCATCCATAATTTCCGTGATGCCGCGTTTCGCGAAGAAACCGTCGCTGACGTGGTCTGGACCGAGAAGACGTTCGACCTCTCTCAACTCCAGACGGCTCAGTTCATTGAACAGCCATTTGGCGACAATCCGATC
This sequence comes from Ponticaulis sp., assembly GCA_002699325.1. Lineage (GTDB taxonomy): Bacteria > Pseudomonadota > Alphaproteobacteria > Caulobacterales > Hyphomonadaceae > Ponticaulis. The sequence continues at coordinate 4,868 of PABS01000079.1, forward strand.
CAGGTCCACATTTTCATCACCTTCGGTTTTTCAAATGGCGAACACCTTGCCGTTTCAGTGGAAGCCCGGCGCACAAACTGGCAGACCTTCCAACCGATTGGCGGCTTCTTCCGCCATTTCGAGACCTTTCCCGTCTTCGGTACAGAGCGTGATGTGATCGGCAAGCGGCTCGCGGCGGACCCGCCACTCACAATGTATTTTCATGATGTCCAGGCCGACCCGGAAACCCTTCAGATCTGGCTGCGAAACCTTCTGGAGTTTTCCACCGAACTGCATGAAGAACCGCATTTCTACAACACGTTGAGCGAGAGCTGCTTTACCGGCCTCACCAGGCAAAGCCCTGCCATCCGGCAGAGTATTCCGTTCTGGGATGTGCGACGCTGGATTCCCGGATACATCCTGCCGCTCATGCGCGATCATGGCATTGTCGATGACAGTCTGCCGCTCGAAGAGATGCGGGCGCAAAACAAACTACCCGGTGATTTGCGCGATCCGCGATCATTTGAAACCGATCAGGCTTTCAGCGCCTATCTGCGTGAGCAAATGGCAGAGGCTAGGCCCGAAGATCCTTCGCCGAATCCAGACAGAAGTGAGATGTGATGCTCCGCACCTGCGGCAGCATTCCCAAAGTGTCAGAGTGGAAGCTCTTATATGCTTCCAGACTGCCCACTTCCACGCGCAATAAGTATTCCACCGAGCCAGTAATATTGTGGCATTCGCGAACTTCAGGAGCGCGTGCCATAGCCTGCTCGAAGGCCTGCGCATCCTTCTTAAGCTGACCACCCAGCCCGACCATCACAAACACCGTCATCGCCGTGCCGAGCTTGGAGCGATCCAGCACAGCGCGATAGCTTTTGATAATTCCGGAGCGCTCGAGTTCCTGCACGCGGCGGAGACAGGCAGAGGCTGACAGACCCACGCGACTCGCCAGCTCGGCATTGCTCACGCGGCCATCCACCTCGAGCTCTGACAATATTCTTTCGTTAATAGCGTCCATAACCGTACTTCATTGCGCTATTGCAGCCTTCAAAACTCGAATCGCAAGGATATTCGGGCAGAAGACGCGTATAATTGACTTCATCGACCACCAGTCAAGAGGCAAATCATGCCAGTTTTATCGCTGGACACATACGATATGTCCCCCGACCGAGGATTTCTGTGCAGCTTTGATGCTGCAGATATCCACCTGACGAATGAGCTCAAAGCCTCTGCTGAGGTCGCGATGGCTCTGCCGGACTTCCTCCCGACAGGCAAGGTCCGTCGGCACCTTTTACGCCATCTTCCAGAGATTTCCGCCGACACGATCGAAAGGCTCAGCGATGTCGAAGCCCGCAAGGCCATGGTGCACTATTCATTCATGGTGCAGGCCTATGTCTGGGGAGAACCGGAGGCGCCGCACTCCCTGCCGCGTCAACTCGCAGTGCCTATGGTCGCGCTGGCNAAGAAAACCGGCCAGCAGCCGCTNCTNCCCTATTCNGGCTATGTGCTGGACAATTGGAGCAAGATCGACAAATCCGGCCNGATTTCACTCGACAACATCTATATGCTGCAAAACTTCCTCTCCGGCATGGATGAAGCCTGGTTTGTTCTGATCCATGTCGCGATTGAGGCGCAGGCAGGCAGCGTGCTCGCTCTGTTTGCTCCGATCATCCAGGCAATAGACCAGAAAGACCCGGCACGGGTCCGCCAGCTTCTGGAAGAGATGGCAGAGCACTGGCAAGGCATCAACGCCATCTTCGACCGCATGCCAGAGCGTTGTGATCCATATATCTATTTCGAACGTGTCCGNCCNTACATCCACGGCTGGAAGGATAATCCGGCCCTGCCAGACGGCCTGATCTATGAGGATGTCGAGGAATTTGAAGGTCAGGGACAGGCCTTTCGCGGGCAGACTGGCTCGCAATCCTCGATCGTTCCCAGCATGGATGCCCTGTTTGGTGTCGGTCACGCAGCCGACCCATTACGTGCCTATCTGGATGAGCTTCATATCTATCGTCCGCCAGCGCATCGCCGCTTTATCGACGATGTCCGCGAAACCAGCACGCTGCGCAGTTTCGTCAACGCATCCGCCGATGCTGCACTGGCCGATGCCTACAATGCCAACATTCAGGCGGTCGCGGACTTCAGAAGCCGCCATCTCGAATACGCCGCCTCTTACATCAATCGTCAGAACCGGTCCGGCGCGGGCAATGACACNGATGTGGGCACAGGCGGCACGCCTTTCATGCGGTATCTGAAAAANCACCGCGACGAGACCCGAAACAACCTCATTCGATTACCTACCCCAGCAGAATGAAGGTTCGTTTCGTGGGCAGGTACAGGGAGGTTTCCGCTCAGGACCGCTTGCCACTGTTCTGAAACATCCCTGTGCCTGCAAAACTTAATCCGGTCTGCAGGCTTGCCCTACTCCGCGCGGCTCGCCAAAACTGGCTCTGGCCTCATCAGACCGGGAAGGCGGTATGAACTGGATCGAAATCTTCGGCTTCATCACCGGTGCGGCCTGCGTCTGGCTTCTGGTCAAGCGCAATATCTGGACCTTTCCGGTCGGGATGGCGAATTACGTTTTCTTCCTCATCCTGTTCATTCAGTCCGGGCTGTATGCCGATGCAGGGCTTCAGCTCGTGTATTTCGGCCTGGCCTGTCTGGGCTGGTACTGGTGGCTGCGCGGCGGCGAAGACAAGACCGGGGTTGAGGTTCACGAACCCTCCCCGCTCATGCTCAGCCTCTGCGCGCTGGCCGTGATCATCATCGCCGCGGCAATACAGTTTCTCTTGCACAGATATACAGACTCCACGGTTGCCGGCTGGGACGCGCTCACAACAGCGATGAGCCTCGTTGCCCAGTTCATGCTTTCGCGGAAATGGATCGCGAACTGGTGGCTCTGGATTGCTGCAGACCTGATCTACATCCCACTCTATATCTCCAAAGGCCTCTGGCTGACTGCCGGGCTGTATCTGGTTTTCCTGATCATGTGCATTGTCGGCCTGATGGAATGGCGCGCTGCCCGCGAGAAGGAACAGAAGGTCTCTTCGGCCGATGTATGATCACGGCCTGATTGTTGGAAAGTTCTGGCCATTTCATCTGGGTCATTCTCACCTGATCAAAACCGCCTGCAAGCAATGCAAGCGGGTGACGGTCGGCATTCTGGCCCATCCCGATCAGGATATTCCGCTGGAAGTTCGACAAGCCTGGATTTCGGAGATTCATCCGGACGTTCATCTCGTTGCTGACATTGACCCCGTCCCGCCTGGCGTGGATGGCACGAATGCCTGGGACCGGCATCTGGAGATCATCCGGGGCATGCTGGATGCACCGGTGGACGCGGTTTTCACCTCAGATGCCTATGGCGAAGGCCTCGCTGAACGCCTCAAGGCAGACTGGGTTCAGGTCGACCCAGACAGGTCGACTTTTCCCGTATCCGGCACAGAGATACGAAAAGCGCCCTATGAAAACTGGCACTTCCTCCCTTCCCCGGTTCGTGCCTGGTATGTTCGGCGCGTGGTGGTCACAGGCGCAGAATCGACCGGCACAACCACGCTCGCTCTCTCGCTCGCCGATACACTGAACTGCCCCTTCGTACCGGAATACGGTCGCACCTATACGCTGGAACGCGCGCCCGTCTCTGACGCCCCATGGAAGCTGGAAGAGCTGGAGCACATCGCACGAACGCAGATTGAGATGGAAAATGACGCCGCGCGAAAATCTCAAAATGGCTGGCTCGTCGCTGACACGGATGCACTCACAACCGCGCTCTGGCAGGAACGATATTTCGGCGAGCGTTCTGAAGGCATGGCCGACATTCTGAACACGCAGGTACAGCCCTTCGCCTATTTCCTGTCAGCCGACGACATCCCGTTCATCCCNGACCGGATCCGCGAAGGCGGGCCTGAACGCGGTATCATGCAGGCGCGGTTTCGAGAGCTCCTCAGTCAGGACGCAGCCCCATTTCTTGAAGTCAAAGGACGAAACGTGGACCGCGTCGTTCAGGCCATGGATTTTCTGGATGCCTTATCGCCCGACGATCTGCCCACCTGAAAGACTTCTCTTTTCAGGAACGACGCGCATGTCGAGAGAGTTGGCTTTCATATTGGCTTATTCTTATTCGACCACCGAAAGGACCTCTCATGCAAACCAGAACACTCGGCACAACCGGCCTCGAAATTTCAAAAGTGGTGTTTGGGGGCAATGTTTTCGGCTGGACGCTTGATCCCACAGAAAGCTTTGAGATGCTGGACGCCTGTTTCGACAAGGGCGTAACGACCATCGATACCGCCGATGTCTATTCCCGCTGGAAGCCCGGCAATTCAGGCGGTGAGAGTGAGACCCTGATCGGTGACTGGCTGTCTGCACGCCCCGGCAAGCGCGACAAGGTTCAGATCTTCACCAAAGTCGGCATGGATATGGGTGGAGACAATAAAGGGCTGTCTCCGCGCTGGATCCGTGAGGCTGTTGAAAATTCTCTCTCGCGCCTGAAGACGGATTACATCGACCTNTATTTCTCNCACAAGTTCGACCCGGATACGCCGCATGAAGAAACGCTCGGCGTCTATAAAGACCTGATCGATGAAGGAAAAATCCGAGCAATNGGCGCATCGAACTTTGACGACAATCAACTGGACGACGCGATGAAGGTCGCCCAAAAGAACGACCTGCCAGCTTATCAGGTTCTGCAGCCAGAATATTCACTGGTCTCGCGGGGCGAGTTTGAAGGACCGCTTCAACGGTACTGCATGGATCACAATATCGGTATCGTCACCTATTTCTCTCTGGCTTCAGGNTTTCTGACCGGAAAATACCGCTCGAAAGATGACCTGAAAGGCGCNTCGCGCGGCGGAATGGTCGAGAAATACCTNGAAACAGGTATGAACGTTCTCGAAGCGCTTGAGAGCGTTGCCGAACGCAAAAACGCGAAAATGGCCGAGGTCGCCATCGCATGGCTACTGCATCGCGACGGCGTCACCGCGCCGATCGCAAGCGCCACCAAATCCTCACATCTCGACAGTCTCGTAAAGGCTGCCGAACTCTCACTCACGCAAGAGGATATGGAAGCACTTGAAGTGTATTGATCGTCACTCTGGCTTTAGCGAGAGTGTTGGAAGCCCCGTCAGGATTTGAACCTGAACATAGCAGACTTGCGGGTCCGCCGCGTTTCCATTTTCGCCACAGGGCTATAGCAGACACTATGCAGTTTCCGCGCCAGTTGCCACGGAGGCAACTGGCGCAAATTACTCCCGCAAAGCTTAAATTTTTGCGCTTTTCCTTGCGTGAATCTCTCGCGACGGGAATATGGGCCAGGGATTCAGGACGAAGGAGTGAGGATTGTCAGAGAACGGCACAAGCGCTGACCATTCATCCGTCTCAATGGGGCACACTGAACTATCCAAAGTCTCCCGCACAGGCTTCCTCTCCATAGTTGTCCCCTGCTATAATGAGGAAGAGGGGCTGGCAGAGTTGATCCGCCGTGCCTGCGACGCCGGGCGCTCGGTTTTTGAAGATCGCTTCGAACTTGTTCTGATTGATGACGGTTCAGGCGACGCCACCTGGCCGATGATTGAAGACGCCAGCGCCGGGAATGATCATATCGTTGGCGTGAAACTGGCACGCAATTACGGTCACCAGATCGCATTGACTGCTGGNCTTGCCAGCTGCCAGGGGTCGTATGTGCTTGTGCTGGATGCCGACCTTCAGGACCCGCCTGAGCTGCTTGGCGACATGTTGAGCGTTCTGAAGGAAAACAAGGCTGATGTGGTTTATGGACAGCGNGACAGCAGGGCCGGAGAATCAGGCTTCAAAAAGCTGACGGCCACTGGCTTTTATCGCCTCCTGAAAGCCAATTCCTCGGTTGATATTCCGCTTGATGCCGGTGACTTCCGCCTCATGACCGGACGTGCGGCGCGCATCATTGTCGAAATGCCAGAGCATGACAGGTTTGTGCGCGGCATGGTGGCGTCGATCGGCCTGAAACAGGTCCCATTCGCCTATCATCGCGACGCACGTTTTGCCGGTGAAACCAAATACCCTATCCGGAAAATGCTCTCTCTGGCTGTGGCGGCATTCATGGGCTTTTCCATGGCGCCGGTTCGCATTGCTGCTCGCCTCGCCACGCTAATGTTCTTTTTCAGTGGTTTTGCTGCGGTCGTAGCTGTCATCATCTGGATGACGACCAGCACAGTGCCCGGCTGGACCAGTCTCATGGTACTCGTCGCGATCTCCAGCGCCATGAATTTCATGATCCTGGCCATTCTCGGTGAGTATATCGGGCGCATTTTTATGTCGCAAAAACGCCGCCCGCTTTACATCGTCGAAACCGTTAAACAGGCCCGGTCTTCCGAAAATCCGCAGGTACTCCGGCGTATCGGCGGCGGCGTCTTTCTTGGCGACCACCCTGAAGACTTATAGGATCAGATCATGACGGATGACGCACATGGCGTGCACGACTATACCGAAGACCCGCGAAACGCTGACATTCTTGTATCGGTCAACGGCGAACTGAAGCCGCGCAACGAAGCCGTGGTATCCGTTTTCGACAGTGGTTACATTCTCGGCGATGGCGTCTGGGAAGGTCTGCGCGTGAAAGACGGCGGCGTGGCCTTTCTGCCAGAGCATATGAAGCGGCTGTANGCAGGCGCGAAAACNATTGACATGGATATCGGCCTGACGCCCGATGAACTGCAGACCCGCCTTTTTGACTGTCTCAAGGCGAACAAGATGGAAGACGGCGTTCATATTCGCCTCATGGTCACGCGCGGCATCAAGAAGACGCCCTATCAGGGGCCGCGCTTCACCATTGGCAAGGCAACCATCGTCATCATTCCGGAATACAAATCGCCCGTTCCGGAAATCATCAATCGCGGCCAGAACCTCTTCACAGTGCATGTGCGCAGAACAGGGCCAGCTGAGCAGGATCAGAAGCTCAATTCACACTCCAAGCTCAATTGTATTCTCGCCTGCATTCAGGCCGAGAAGGCTGGCGCCGATGAGGGCCTGATGCTGGACCCGGCGGGCTTTGTAGCCACCTGTAATTCCACGCACTTTTTTATCGTACGCGACGGCGAAGTCTGGACCTCCCCACCGGAATACTGCCTGGGCGGCATCACGCGTGGCAACATCCTCAAAGTCTGCCGCGATGCCGGTATTCCGNCCATCGAAAAGCGCTTCTCTCTGTTCGATGTCTATTCAGCTGATGAGGTTTTTATCACTGGCACCTTTGCGGGCGTATCGCCAGTTCGGGAAGTCGATGGCCGCGACATCGCTCATCTGAACGGGCCCATGACCCAGCGTGTCCGCGAGCTCTATCAGGACCTCGTCGCCCGCAGCCTGACGCCAATCGCATGACCGACACCATCCGCATCGCCATGTGGTCTGGCCCACGCAATCTCTCCACCGCCACCATGCGCAGCTTTGGCGCGCGCTCTGATACAGTTTGCATCGACGAGCCATTCTACGCCGCTTATCTCAGCATGACAGAGCTTGAGCACCCCATGCGCGAGGAAACGCTGGCCAGCCAGCCGCATGATCCGGAAGCCGTCATTCAGGCGATCGCCTATGAGCCTGTGTCAGCCCCCATCCTCTATCAGAAGCATATGACGCATCACATGCTCGCAGGGATCCCGCGAGACTGGATGAGCGCTGTCCGAAACGCCTTTCTCATTCGCCATCCGGCACGTGTTCTGGCGAGCTATGCCCGAAAGTCTGAAGACGTCAAACTCTCAGATATCGGCTTTGAACAGCAGGCCGACCTTTTTGATCATGTCCTTCACCTGACTGGCGCCGCACCGACCGTCGTCGACAGCGATGACATTCTGAAGGATCCCGCAGGGACACTGGAAAAACTCTGCCGCCGTCTGGAGATTCCCTATTCAGATGAGATGCTGCACTGGAAGGCCGGACCCAAGCCTGAAGACGGCGCCTGGGCGCCACACTGGTATGATAGCGTCAACGCATCGACTGGTTTTGGCGATCCGCCCGGCCCAATACCTGAGCTTCCTGACGAACTTCAGCCTATTCTGGAAGCAGCTCTCCCGATCTATGAGACCCTGGCCGGGCACAAGGTTTGAAACCCCACAACTTCTCGTCACCCTGCTTCTGTCATGCAGTCTGCCAGTGGGGGCGTTATGCAGGATCAGAAAGTGTATGGCGTTCTGTCGGGAAAGCAACTTCCGGTCGAACCGTCTTTACCATCTCAGGCGAATGCCGTCCGCAAGACGCTGAGCGATTGTGCACAGCTGTTTCAGACGTGCCAAACTGAGGTCACCTGCCCGGAAATCGGCACCTGGCACATCACGATGTCACGTCCTGAGCTCTCCTTGCGGCTCGCGCTGTTGATCCGCGCGCGCCTTTATGCGGAGTTCGGNCTCGTGGCTCGCATTGCGATTGGTATTGGTCCTCAGAATGGCGCATCGAAATCACACTTGGCGTCGGGCCTTTCTGACCGCGCCCTCAGCCACATGACAAGCTATTTCGACCTCACCGGCGCGTTGCCACTCCAGACAGGTCCGTTGCGGGAATGGATGCGAACCCTTCTTCACCTCTGTAGCGGCCTTGCGAAGGGCTGGACAAAGCGCCAGGCTGAAATCCTGGCTCAGGCGCTCATCATGCCGACCGCGACACATCAGCAGATCTCAGAAACGCTGTCGCCCCCTGTCCGAAAGCAAACCGTGACGGACTCGCTTCGCGGTGCGAACTGGCGCGTCTTGCAGGAGGCTCTGGTCCTCTTTGAGCAAACAGACTGGCAAAAACTGATTACGGCGAACTGCTAAATCCTGTCTGGTCTGACTTTATCGTGAGTCGCTCTGGCTCTTCCCATTTACGAGCTGCTGCCTGAGCATAAATTTTGACAGGCGAATTAGCCTGTATTATATATTACAGGCAAATTAGCCTGTAACGAGACTTCATGCCCATCAATAAACCTCGCTTAGTCGCCGTATTAACTGGCGATCTCGTTGGATCGTCCAGTTGGCCTCATCATGAGTTGTCGAAAGTCCGATCAATAAGCGAGAAGACGTTTCGAGAGTTCAAGAAGCACTGGAGGATAGCTCAGACACGGGACCTGACGTTCTATCGCGGCGACGAATGGCAGCTTGCGCTATTCAATGTAAGATTTGCGCTCAGGCTCGCACTACTGCTCAGAGCGAGAATGCGCTCAATCTCTGGAATTGAAGCCGACACTCGGGTTTCCATCGCAATCGGCCAGCTAAACGAATTTGATCCATCGGGCGTGGCATTTTCCTCCGGGGAAGCGTTCACTTTATCGGGGCGACGGCTCGATAGTCTTAAGCGGCAAAATTTAGCTATTTCTCTTCCAGTTCACTTTGGCTGGGAATCAAGGTGGATCGAAGCGAGCGTGCTATCCTGCGGCCATTTGGTCGATAAATGGACTACAAGACAGGCAGAGATAAACGCGTTGGCCCTGACAATCGGAAAAACAACACAAACTGAACTCGGTAAGCGACTCACGCCACAGGTAAGGCAACAGACTGTCGCAGATTCATTCCATGGTTCCAATTGGAACATCATAGAAAACACAGTCGAAGTCTTCGAAGAAACAGATTGGCCAAAGCTGCTGCTTGAAAGGCAAAAAAACAGGTAATTTGTCCTGTTATCAAAATTACAGGTGATATTGGCTGTAATCGAAAAGGACGATACCGATGACTGAACTTCTCATCGTGCTGATCGCTGCCCATCTGATCGCAGATTTCCCAGCACAGTCAAACTGGATGATCGCGCGCAAGCAAAACCTCCTGTTTCTGCTCGCACACATTCTCATCGTAGCAGTCGTCACCATTGTACTTCTCGGCAGTTTTCCGCCCATCCTCCTCGCCATCCTTATTGGCACGCATCTCGCGATGGATGCGGTAAAGGTCTATCTACTGAAGGACACGATCGGGAGCTTTCTTCTCGATCAAGTCGTGCATATCGGGGTAATCATTGTCTTGGCGTTCGCCTTCCCCGCAACACTCGGCCAAAGCTGGTGGCCCGATATTCTGTCTCCGGAAGACATCTCCATTGCCCTGAATTTACTGGTAATCACTTCGGCCGTAATCGCGGCCATCCCGGCAGGTGGCATCCTCATTCAGAAAGCCATGCAGCCATTTTCAGATCAGCTCGCCGCGGACGAAGGGACGGGTCTCTCAGGCGGCGGAAAGTATATAGGCTATCTCGAACGCAGCCTGATAATCCTGCTTGTCTTGTCAGGTCATCCCGAAGGCGTCGGATTTCTGATCGCTGCCAAATCCATTTTGCGGTTCGGGGAAATCAACAAATCGAACAATCGAAAAATGAGCGAATACATCATCATCGGTACATTCATGAGCTTTGGCTGGGCTCTGCTCGTCGCATTTCTGAGCAAAACCACGCTCCAATTGCTCTGACGCCCCCCTAAGGCCAGCGATTTCTCACCACTTGAACAAAAGTTTATTTGCTCTGGGCGGCAGACCGAAAAACACTAGCTCTGTACTCGGTTATTACGGAGAGCAATCATGTCGGCCCGCGCTGGAAATCAGAACCAACACCGCAAATTTGTGATCAACGGGCTCGGGGCTTTGGCGGCGTTCAGTCTCGTCGCATGCGTTGAAAACCCTCCGCCCGCCGAAGCCGACACACCGGAAGTCGCAACGAGCACAGAAACGACCTCGCCTCATTCGGCGCTGGTGCCTCTGGAGATGGAAATCCTTGCGCCCGAAGGCACCATGGTTCCGCGCTTCATGGTTGATGCAGCATGGCCGGACATGCCGGGCGACCAGATTATTGGTCAGGTTCCCGGCCTNGCCGTGGACGCAGAGGACAATGTCTGGATCGCCCACCGGCCCCACACCCTTGGCGGCACCGATACCGGCCTGACGACTGANCCGCCAATTGCTGAAAAATGCTGCCGACCGGGTCCGACCATTATGAAATTTGCTCAGGATGGCGAATATGTTGGCGGCTGGGGCGGCCCTGAAACCGGCCCGGTGATCGATGGTGTCAATCAATGGCCGCGCAATATTCATGGCCTTTTCGTCGACAATGATGGAACGGTCTGGGTTGGCGGCAATGGCGATGGCGATCATGTTGTCCTGAACTTCACCGGCGATGGCGAATTCATCCGCATTGTCGGAAAGCACGGCGAAACAGCCGGGAACGACAGTGAGGAGTATCTCGGCAACCCGGCTGATGTCTGGCGCGGCGATGGCGAGGTCGTCATTGCTGACGGCTATATCAACAAGCGTATCATCCGCTTCGAAGATGGCAGCCTCGGCTTTGCCGGCTATGAAGGCGCATATGCTGAAGACCCGTCGGGCGGCACGCGCGAGGGCAGCTTTGATCAAAGCCAGGCGACCAGCACAGGCGATGGCGGCGCGAACCCNNAAGCCCGCAGCTTTGGNGANATTGTNCANTGNGTTGTCGGNACAGAAGACGGCCTGATCTTCGTCTGTGATCGTCGNAATAATCGCGCGCAGGTCTTCCAGCGCACAGATGCAGGCGATCTCGAATTCGTGCGCGACATCGTCATCGCGCCAGAAACGGGTGGTACCCGCACCGTGTCTGACATCGATTTCTCACCCGATGGCAAATATATCTACATCGCTGAAATGATGAACAGCCGCATCTGGATCCTCGATCGGGAAACCTATGAGCCGCTGGCAACAATCGGTCGTATCGGCCGATATCCCGGCGAATTTACATGGCTTCACTCGGTCGTCGCGGATTCCGATGGCAACCTCTATACCTCAGAGGTCAATACNGGTCGNCGCGTCCAGAAGCTTGTTTATATGGGCGAAGAACCGGCCTGAGCCCTTCTCAAACCTGAAATGCCGTGAACAATGCGCTCATGGCATTTCCGTTTGANCCNNCNATTCTNATNCCNTTNCTNCTCGCCGTGAGNTTNGTNGANCTNACGCCGGGNCCGAACATGGGATATCTGGCGGCGCTCTCCGCCAGCGAGGGCCGCGCTGCAGGCTTTAAGGCGGTGCTCGGGGTCACGCTGGGGCTGGCCGTTTATATGATTGCCGCGGTGATCGGTGTGGCCGAAGTGATTGCCCGGCTGCCCATTGTCTATTCCGTTTTGCGCTGGGCCGGGGTGCTGTTTCTCTTCTACCTTGCCTGGGAGGCCTGGAACGATGCGTCAGAAAGNTCGCCCGGCNACACGCAGGAGAGTTTCGCGGCCCCCTTCTGGCGCGGTTTTCTGGCAAACNTCCTCAACCCNAAAGCCGCGATCTTCTACATCTCACTGCTGCCGGGTTTTATCTCACCAGCCCATGGCAGTTTTCGGGCGCAAGCCTTCACCCTCGGCACGCTGCACATTTTGGTCAGTGTCGTCATCCACAGTGCGATTGTGATCAGCGCCGCAAAGGTTGGNGCACTCGTTGCCGATGGTGGGCGNAGCAACATATTGCGTAAGAGCATGGCCGTACTGATTGGCATATCNGCCGTCTGGCTNGCNTGGGAAACGCGCCGATGACAGAGATCGCTCAATATGAGGTGCCGATACGGCTCGGCGTTTTTGCAGGCATATTCGCGCTTCTCACTCTGTGCGAAATTCTGATCCCTCGCAGGCAACGCATTAAGGCATGGAGCGCCCGCTGGTTCAGCAATTTTGGCCTGCTCATCCTGTCTTCAATCCTTTTGCGCCTTGCCTTTCCGCTCGCCGCAGTTGGTTTNGCNGCATGGATGGAAGAAGAGGGTCTGGGACTGTTCAATGTCACCCCCTTCCCGGTCTGGGTTGAGGTGATCCTCGCCATTGTTCTGCTGGACCTGGCGATCTGGCTTCAGCATCTCTTCATGCATTACATTCCGCCGCTCTGGGCGCTTCATCGCGTGCATCATACCGATGAAGATCTCGACGCCTCATCCGGCGTCCGGTTTCACCCGGGAGAGATGATCATTTCTTTCGGCATTAAGCTCGCCGCTATCTGGCTACTCGGCCCGGCGGCGCTGGCGGTCTTTTTGTTCGAAGTGATCCTCAATGCCGCAAGCCTGTTTGANCATGCCAATATCAATCTGCCGCGCCCCATAGACGCTGTCCTGCGGTGCGTAATCGTGACACCCGACATGCATCGGGTTCATCATTCCGTCTATCGGGAAGAAACCAATTCAAATTTCGGATTTTGTCTGTCGATCTGGGACCGCCTTCTGCGGACCTATAAACCCCAGCCTAGAGACGGCCATAAAACCATGACGCTGGGTCTCGACAGAAGACCTGAGGGCGAAACCTCCAGCCTCTTATACGTTCTGTTGGCGCCGTTTCGAAAAGCTCAGGCGGCGCGAACCCAAAGCGGTTCCAGTGAGGCGTGAGCGCCAACTGGCCGACGTTGATTGCGAACCCGCTTGAGATGCTCTTCCGGGATCAGGGTCAGGCGCGCCTCAACCTTTGACGCGACATCCTCGCCCGCTGCGCGGATGAAGAACGCTGTATTTGCGTGCGTTTTCACGGCAAGCAAAGCCGCACAATCTGCGTAAAGCGCCTCATCAACGCCGAAGTGATCGCTGTCGATCACCAGGGCCTTGGCGAAATCAATGGCATCACGCGCAAACAGAAGGTCTGGTCGGCCACACCCCAATTCCGGCCAGTTCGCCATCAGGCGGACTTCCGGATTGCCGATTTCCAGAACGCGGTCATTGAACAGAAACAGCATGTATCACCCTACTCCGATATTATGGAGCGAGAATACGCCAAGGCTTTTAATACCAGACTTCGTTTCGCGGAGAATCTCGCCGATGGAGTTAAGGGTTTGAACGCCGAAAATCGGCCCTTATTGCGTGTTCACCGGCTCGGTCAGGAAGTGACGTCCTTCACGATCTTCAACTTCAATAATCCAGAGATCAGGATCATATCCCCGGCGCCGCGAGACGATCGCGTCCACGTCCGGTTCCGGCGCATACGCTCCTGGNAGGGGCAACCAGTCGAAACTGCGACTTTCTGCCATCAGAGGTGATGGTGCAAAGAGGGCTGCAGTGCCGTCCAGCCTGCTAACCTTAATGATCACATCACCACGTTGCGCATCGCCTTTATGCACAATGAAGGCACTCGCCCCGCCAAGGTCTGCCCGGCGAACCAGAGCGTCCACCCAAAATGATGTTGGCAGTCGATCAGACATAACCTCTCCGCNGAACATGATCTGGCATTACTCTTGCCTTGTCAGGCTCAGAAAAACAAACGGGTCCAGACATGGCACATACATTCTTTCTGTCCGCAGCAACACAGGTCTCCAGTGACGCCGTTCAATCGACCGCACTGTCCTCAGCTAATGGCATTTCTGACCAGAGTGCCTTCCTGATCAATCCATGGCTCGGTCTGATCATACTTGGCGCCCTTGTAATTACAGGTGCGGTCGCTGTCATCCGTGAGATCGAGATCGAAGAACAAGACAGCCTTTAAGGCCCCAACAGCGCTGGTTTGACGCAGCCCTGCCTGCTCTGCGTCACACTTTATTTACGCTTGAGAAAGCAGGACCGCGTATTTTCCTGCGCATGTTCAAACCTGTGCATGTCCTCTGTCTCGGCCTCATCGCAAGCCTGCCTTTCACGGCCACGGCCCAGCCGAAAGTCTATCGCGACGCGGAACAGGCTTTTCTCGAGCGCACTTCTCTGAAAGCTGCCGACGAGAAGTGCGGCTATTTCACTGAACTCGAACGTGCCGCGCTGTCTGCTGGTCAGCTTCAGGCGCGCGGCGCACTTCTTCGTGCAGGCCTGCCGTCAGATTCGATTGAAAGCGCCGCCAGGGAAGTGACGCGGTTTGCGAATACGCAGGACTGTGGTTCCAAAGACTTCATGCAGGCCGTCGGGCATCTGCGCGGCGCTTTTGCAGCCTTTATCGGCACCATGGTTATGGAGTTTCCGGGCGATGAACACGACTGGAGCGCGTCTCGCAGTCGCTGGGATACCTGGCGCATCGTTCAGAACGGGTCGACCGAAGACTATCTCTTCCAGTTCGGCCTCCTGGCGCCGGACGTGGAAGATCCGGACGCCTTTCCAGCAAGCTTTTCTCGCCCGCTNGAAAACCCGCTCGTCGAAAAGCCATTCCGCCTGGCCGTCGACCTCTTTCTGACGGAAACTGACGCGCCACCCTCCACAGCGCGAATCCTGATCCGTGATCCCGACAAATCCACTGAGCCCTGGCTCGGCGCTATTTTCTCTGGTGAACCCGGCCCGCCGCCGAAAGGCATCACACGTGCCTATTGGCCGAGCGGGCGGGAAGTCATNACTGATCCTGAAACCGGCGAACGGCGCGCACGCTTCATCTTTCCCAATACAGCCACTGAAGCGCTGGGCGAGCTCGATCCCCGAGAGCGCGTTGAGATCCTTATTCAGCCTGATGCCCGTTCGAAAGACGTAGAGCCCGCAACCTTGCTGATTGANGTCGGTGATTTTGCAGCGGCACACATGTTTTCGCGGCTGCCGCCACTTTAGGAAGCTATTCGGCGGCCTGTTCTGTATCCAGAGCCATGGGTTCAGCCTTGGGCAGATAGAGCATGGCGTTCGTGCCCTGGCCCACTTCGCTTTCAAAAGTCACATGGCCCTGCATCTCTTCGGCAAGAAGTCGGACGATGGAGAGACCAAGACCAGTGCCCGCACGGGATTTTGCATTCTCCCCCTGGAAGAAGGGCTCGCCCAACCGGGCGACTTCTTCGGGCGGCATGCCTTCGCCACGGTCGCGCACGCCAAACGTCACGAAGACATCACTCTCTGAGACCGAGATCTCCACAGGGTCGCCCTGTTTTGAATATTTGATCGCGTTGGAAATCAGATTGATCAGGATCTGGCGCAGCGCTTTGCGATCCGCATTGACCCAGAAATCTCCACTGTCATCGGCAAGATTTAACTCAACACCATGTACGTCAGCCTGCCAGCCCAGCAACTGAAGCACATCTTCAGCCTCACCCACGGCATCGAGCGTTTCTGGCGCGAGCTTCAGCTTTCCGGTACGTGTCTTGGCGGCCATCATCAGATCATCAACCAGATGCCCCAAATGCTCAGCGCCCTGTTTGATGTTCTTGGCGAACTCTTTATAGGGCTCGCTCAATGGGCCCGCACGCTCGGCGAGCAGGAGGTCAGAATAGCCCCCGACCGGGTTGATCATGTTCTTCAGCTCATGACCGAGGCTTGCCACCCACACCGCAGCGTTCGACCCGTCAGAGGTCAATGAGAGCTCAGCCACGGTCGGAACGCGCCTTGGCGTAATCACAAAACGATAACCGTCTCGCGTTCTCTGGAAACTGGTATCGCAAACCTCTTCGGCTTCGCCCCGAAACTCAGGCCGCACCCCGTTTTCAAATTCACGCAGAAAATCATCCGCGTTCGAAAAAAGATCATCGAGTTTTGCGCGGCCCAGCTGTTTGGGTGTTACATCAACCAACAGATCAATATCTCCCATCCAGGAACGAACCCGCTGATTGCGATCAATGTTCAGAATCAGAACAGGTGTCCCGGCCAGTGTTGAAAACCAGAGGTCGAGCTGGCGTTGCTGACCGCGACGCTCGGCGAGGACTTCACCCATGGTGGTTGCGTAGAGCCCGACCTGCACCACGCTGATGGCGGCAATGGGCGCTGTCATGATCCCCAGAATATTGAGGGACGACAGTGGCATACCAACAGATTCAGAGAGAATCAGCGCCAGGTAAGCAATGGCAGAGAAGACGCTCGCTTCCAGTCCGAGCCTGAACCGNCCGACGGCAAGCGCATGGAGCGGGCCAAGCGCCAGCATGATGACCAGAGGCGACATGATCCCGCCACTGAATAAAACAGCGGACAGTCCGACAGCAATCCAGGCAAAAACAACCCAGATTTCAGCGGCTTCGCGCGCGTCGTCGCTGCCAGCAATCAGATGAATAACAGCAGGTGCCAGACCCACACTCAGCGCTATAACAGCTAAAAGAGCTGGCGCTTGCAGGGCGAATGAAACAATAGCCGCAAGGAAACAGAGCACGACCCAGCCCGCGCTCGCAAATTTTGAATTCAGTCGAAACACTGGCTTACCAGTGAAAAAATTTNTCATCAGAACTCAAATTGTTAACACATATTAACCACTGCAAACGATGCTGAAGCATGATTGAGGCAATATGATGTGGGTGGTACACTTCGTGCGAAACCTCGTTCGAGTGTGGGGAGTGTGAGTTATGTTGTTCAAATCTGGGACAGTCGGCATTATTTCCGGATTCGCTGTTCTTACACTGTCTGCTAGCAATTCTTTTGCCACAGAGCCGACGAATACGCAGCAAAATACAATCCACAGCCCTGCGCCGGCTGTGACTTACCCGCTCCCGTCGAGCCAGCAACCCCCTCAGCCGCTACCGTCCCAATCTGGAACGACAACTNNGGGCGCGACNTCCACCTACACAACCACGACNACAGATGTTCTCGCAGAGACGGCTATTCCCTACGGAAGCTACCAGACTGACGTTTCNAGTTTCAAACGCGATCTGGAATCTACCGCCGATATCGAAAACGCGATGAATATGCTCGGTACGCATAATGCCCAGCGTCTTGCTTCGGGCTGGCTGGCGTATTCGGCCCTTCTCGCCGCGCAGTCCGAAAACTTCCGTAAGGGCGTCGAAGATACAGACGCCTATCACGGTCGCGAACGCCTTCTGAATGGCATGCGCAACAGCCCGGCCTACACTTTAAGTCTGGCTGGCGCAGAGGACGCAATGAGTCGGGCACTTGGCGCAGGCAAGGCGGACGCACGCCGTCTCGACATTGCAGGCGAGCAGGTCAAGCAACAGGCTTATACCCTGCAAAGTCTCGGCTGGGCCAAAGCTCGCCTCTCAGGTCGCCCAACCGATCACGCCAATCAGATCCGTACAGCCGCCACGACAGGTCGGCCTCAGGCTGGGAATATCCGCTCTATCTTTTTGAGCCCTGATGTGGACACGACGATCTCCAGCGCCAACGCACTGGCGGGCACGACATCGCTCTGGGACCGTCTCTCTCAACAACCCGCCGGCGTCGGCTTTCAGCAGCCCATTCCTGTAAATCGCGGTTTNCAGTCGCGCCCGCGCCAATACACGATCCGCGGAGAACGCGAAGTCAGCGCCGGAAACATTGCAACACTGGCAGCTTTGAAAATCCTCGGTGAGACACAAGCCCGNACAGCTTTCGTGTCCTCCGCCCTGGAAGANCAGCAAACTCAGGCCTGTTTCAATCAGGCTCAGCTCAATCTCCTGCAATGCGTGAGTGCNTCACGGAACGTCTTTGAGCGTCCCTTCTGTATTGGCGTTCACGCCCTGAAAGAGATTGGCGAGTGTATTGGTGACGTCAGCTACTGATTTCCTGACCCTTCATCCCTTTTCTTTCCCATCAAAATAGCCCATCTGCCTGTCATGAGTGTACAGACCCGGGCAGACGAACTTCGCGACACCTTTGCTTTCCTTGATGACTGGGAGGCGCGGTATGAGCATATTATCGATCTCGGCAAGGCGTTACCGCCACTGAGCCCTGAAGAGATGGTCGATATCTACAAGGTTCCCGGATGTGCCAGTCAGGTCTGGATCGTCCCCGATGATAGTAAGAGTACGCCCGACACCGTTGCCTTTCGCGCCCAGTCTGACGCAATTATTGTTTCGGGACTCATTGCGGTGCTCAGCGAACTGTTCAATGGCCAGCCCAAGACCGAGATTGTCAATTTCGACGCTGATGCCTTTTTCAAGGAGGTCGGTCTGAACGAAGCGCTCAGCGCACAGCGCGCAAATGGTCTGCGCGCCATGCTGGGACGGATTTACGGTATGGCTGGCGCAGGCGCGGACTGACCGGCGCTTTTCCTGCCAACGCGCGCTACCCCTCGCCAGACACCAGACAAGACATGCGGCGAGGTTTTGCGCGTTTCGAACAGCATTCTGAGGCTTTCTTCCAGTCCGTTCATCCAGTCGTCGAACACTGGCTCATCTCTCAGATCTTCGATCTGGTGTACCGCATGGGCCACAGTGGATTTATCCCGGCCAAACGCGCCGCCGACCTGCGCAAGGCTCATCGAGAGCACAACGTGGGATAAATACATGGCGACTTGTCGGGCGCGAGCAACGGGCGCGTGGCCCCGTGTTCTCGCAAAGAGTTCGGCCTGCTCGCGGCCCGTGGCGCATTCCACAAGAGCCGTCACCATCTGCGCCAATTCATCGTGTTGTTCGGTCATATCCTTCACCCGTCTGATTATTGAACTTGCAGACAGGCTAACCCGCCAACGCAGGTGTAGGATTATATTCCTCNTATNTGATAAATGTCCACAACCGNGNTAAACGTCTCAACAGGATATGGCTGAACTTCAGGCTGCGTTCTGGCGCGACTGTAGTCGGCGACGGATAAGATCTGCGGTCACGAACATGGTTTCGCGTTTGGGTCCATCGCCCGCTTCATCAAAACGAAGGGCGTCATAGCACAGAACCGGCTGACACCCCTCCCGGCTCGGTTCAAGCGGCAGGCGCATCCAATGATGGAGACGGCGATGGCCAACCGGCGTAGAGCCGAAAACAGGCGCTCGTGTGGAGAGGCAACGGCGAACGGCTTCAGCCCAGGGGACCTCATTGCCACATTCTTCCGCGACGGACTTCCCTCGGCACTCAGCGCCAAGCACGTCCTTGAGATTCGAGGCGGTCAGACGAAAAACAAATCCTTCACCTTCCTTCTGCTCAAGAATCGAAATATTGGGAAGACAGAAGATTAAATCGGCAGGGCTGACCTGTCGCCGCGCTGGAAGGCGGCCNGCTTCGCATTTACTGATCCAGTATTTGAGAAGTTTTGCCTGCTCTTCGGACAGAACTTTACTGAGTTTCCGTTCCATGTCTCGCCCGCTTGTTACGCCCATATGGTTAACATCGGTTAATTCGAATCACTCGCCAAGAGTCTAAANAAACTTTTCTTGGCGAGAGCTGTGAATTTCTTGTTTCGGTTGCGAAACAAGCGATCGAGACTTCGGTTGTTTTAAGACTTGGACTGTCCAAGCCCCATTTTCTTTGCGAGTTCTGATCTTTGCTTCGCATAGTTCGGTGCGACCATCGGATAATCGGATGGAAGCCCCCATTTTTCCCGGTACTCTTCCGGAGACAGATTGTACTTCGATCGAAGGTGCCGCTTCAAGGATTTGAACCGTTTTCCGTCCTCCAGACAGATAAGATAGTCCGGTGTAATCGATTTACGAACTGATACAGCTGGCGCGACATCTTTGGGCGCCTGCTCAACTGGTGCGACTGACAAGTCCCGAATGGTCGCGTGAACCCGCTCGATCACATTTGGTAGATCATTGGCCTGAACCGGATTGTTACTCACATATGCCGCAACGACGTCAGACGTCATCTGAATAAGCTGCGCGTGTGTTTCCGCGTCCAGGTCAATACTGGATGTTGGTGTCATATAAACCTCCCCAGGCCCCCGAAAGGACCCTTATTCTGCATTTATGCAGTCTTTATAGGTGGCATATTTCCTCAGGAAGACATGTGAAATCAAGAACAAAGATTGCATTTGCACCAAAATAGTAAGTTCTACCATCAACATTCCAGAAATACGGCCGAATATTGCGATGCAAAAATCAGAAGCTTTTGCCTTTACTTGACGCAGCGGCAGATCTTGAGGATGCGCACCGGCAAAGGCGCGCTCAACCATACTCGCCCGCATGTAAAAACGCAGCCGAAAGGCACTCAATACACTGAATTTCCGCAATATAAAGACGCCCACTCCAGCGCTGCGCCATTCAAATTGCACATCACAGCGAGGGAGTTTTGGCTGTCAAAAGTGGGTTCTGCAATGCAGCAGGTACGGGCCTGGTTCAGGCCCGCATTAGTGAGGTTGCCGCAGCCTAAGGGCCCGCAAACAGGGCAAGGATCATGACAACTGCCAGCACAATACTGGTCCAGACAGCCATACCGGCTGAAAGCGGGCCACGACTCAGCTGTCCCTGCGGGCTGAACGTCGCTTCAATGTGGTTATAGACGCGACGAGACACTTTCAGGGCCGAGCCTGNCATGCCAGGTCCAAGGCGCTGCCAGACGGCACCGAGCCACACAATNCTCGCATAGAGTGGGCGGCGGTACAGCCAGTCCGTATCGAGCACCACACCGCGNTTCTCTGGCGGATAGAGNTTGATNCGGTTCANCACGATGAAGGCNAGCGCGGCGAACACCANAAGCTGCATCTGGGTCAGCACATGGTCGACGGTCCAGAGGTCTTTGGCGAGATANGCCTGNGCNTCNTCCTGGAANGGCAACAGCCCATANAGNAAGCCAATGCCGCCCAGNCCNGGNAANCCNAGCCANACGCAGAAGAANGCNGCAATNCCCATNGCNAGCAGCATNTTGAANGGNGCNTCNTTCGGGCGCTTGCCGCTNTCNTGNCCGAANAANGCAAANTACGGNATCTTGATACCNGAGTGCTCAAGCACNCCNGCAGANGCGAAGAGCAGCATCATCCAGATGATCCAGAGATANTNGACNCCATNCTCATACTCNTGNCCNACACCGCTCATGGTNAGCGANTTGGCNGCAAANCCNGANAAGAGCGGNAANGCNGANATCGANGCCGCNCCGATNAGACAGAAGATCGCCGTNANNGGCATGGTGCGGTAAAGCCCNCCNAGCTCNGTCGCCTTGGTCGTACCNGTACGATACATNACNGCGCCCATGCTCATGAAGAGCAGGCCNTTATANAGNATGTGACAGAAGGCGTGCGCCGCTGCACCGTTNAGCGCCAATGGCGTGCCGATACCAATCGCGCAGACCATNAAGCCNACCTGGTTGTTNAGNGAATANGCCAGNACCTTNCGCAGNTCGTTCTCGATCACAGCNAAGAAGACNGGGAAGACGGTCATGATCGCNCCGATCCANATCAGCGAATCCTCACCNGGGAAGAANCGCCANAGNGCNTANACNGCAAGCTTNGTCGTAAAGGCNGACAGNACAACCGCGCCTGTATGCGTGGCTTTTGGATAGGAGTCCTGGAGCCAATTATGCAGGAGAGGGAAGGCNGCTTTGATNCCCAGCGCAACGAACAGGAAGATCGCGCCAGGATCATCAGAAAGGCTGAGCCCTTCGCCCTCACTGAGGAAGGCTGAATATTCGAGCGTACCGAACTCGCCCATAATGAAGGCCGACCCCATAAGCAGCAGAACGCCAGACAGGATCTGAACGCCGAGATAGCGCATGCTCGCCTTATAAGCCTCTGGAGTGCCAGATTGCAGGATCAGGAAAACCGACGAAATAGCTGTCAGCTCCCAGAACACGAACACCGTCATCAGGTCACCGGCAAAGGTCGCAGCAATGGCCGCGCCCGCATAGATCAGCGCCATGGCATCCTGAAGCGGGTCTTTTTCATGCAATGCGTAAATGGAGTTCGCCAGAGCGGCGATCAGGAATGCGAGGCCGAAGACAATGGAGACTTTCTCAACCTGATAAAGAACAAGGGTGAGCTCCATGACGTCGAAAGTCGCCAATGGCTGCCCCTGCGCCTGATGCAGCGCCAATGTCAGAAGACCCAGCAGCGGGCCACCAATGGTCACAACGCCGCGAATGATCTTCTGGCGGGCGAAATACGCAATCATGCCGGCAATGATGACGATAAAGCCGGGATTTGTTGTGGCGAGAAGAGACTGAGGGTCAAACACGGTCGTTTTCCTCCGGCTCGTAATAATTCTCTGGTCGGCCCAGCAGTTTCCTCAGCGGCCAGCCGCTCAGAACCACCAGCCCGAAGGCCAGAAAGCCAAAGATGGCATAGAAAGGCGCAAACTCTGCCAGGTGGACATACTCATGCCGCTCTGGAAGCACGAAACTCGCAAGCACGAGGGCGGCTGACAGGACCAGCATTCCGATGAAGACGAACGTCCCTGTTTTGGGGTGGCTCGTCCAACCGAAGATCCGGTCACCCGGATACTTGTCCCCGGAAGGACCGTGCTGATGCTCATTTGGAGAAGTCTCGCTCATGGGCGCGCTCCGAAAACGGGCTGGATGAAATCAGAAATGTAATCGACGCCGAAGAACAGAAGGAAACAGCCAAGCGCCGTGATGGACAGCGGGATGACCGTCAGCGCTGGCGCGCCGCCTGGTCGCTTGAAGGCTGCGATTTCCAGCGCAGGGTCTTTGGGCGGCAACAGGCCGAGAATGGCAATCGGCAGAAGGTAGGCGACGTTCAGAAGCGTCGATGCGATCAGAACAATCACAACGTAAACGCGGTCGGCATCAATCGCGCCCTGCATAAGTTCATACTTCGCCCAAGCTCCACCAAGAGGCGGCACACCGATAATCGACAGCGACGCAATGAAGAAGCAGGTGAAGACGATCGGCATTTTCTTGCCGAGCCCCCGCATCTGGCTGATCTCGGTTTTACCCGTGGCGACATAAATTGCGCCTGCGCACATGAAGAGTGTCATTTTAGCAACCGCGTGCATCGCAATCTGAAGCCCGGCGCCAGTTGCACCGGCCGTATTGGCCAGCATGGCGCCAACCGTCACATAAGACAGCTGAGAAACGGTCGAATAAGCCAGTCGCGCTTTGAGATTGTCCTTGGTCAGCGCGATCAGCGAAGCGACCACAATGGTGAAACAGCCCACCCAGATGACAATCTCGGTGGCCGGAAGCGCCGACAACAGATCCAGTCCGAAGATATACACTGCTACCTTCAGCACGGTGAACACACCGGCTTTCACAACGGCCACAGCGTGCAGAAGCGCAGAGACCGGTGTTGGCGCCACCATGGCGTTTGGCAGCCAGAAATGGAACGGCATAAGGGCTGCTTTACCGATACCGAAGGCAAATAGCAGGAGCAGAACCCCGCCAATCCATGGACCCACCTGCCCTGCCAGAAGGCCACCCGGAACAAAATCAAGGCTACCGGCAATCGCAAACGTCCAGACTGTCGCAAACAGAAGGAAGCCGATGGACGTCCCCAGAAGCGTCAGGAGATAAATACGCGCGCCACGGCGAGCATTCTCGTCACCTTTATGGGCAACCAGAGGATAGGTCGACAGCGTCAGGACTTCATAGAAAACAAACAGCGTGAACAGGTTGCCGGACATGGCAACACCCATNGCGCCAAANATCGCAACGCCGAAACANAANTAGAAGCGCGTCTGATTACGTTCACGGCTGCCACGCATATAGCCGATGGAATACAGCGAGTTCAGGATCCAGAGGCCACTCGCAATCAGCGCNAACATGGCNCCAAGNGGTTCGAGNTTGAACTGGAAGCTCAACCCCAGAGCAACACTCCATTCCGCCATGCCCTCGCCCGGCAGAGCGACGTCCTGCCCGGCAGCCACGCGGCTCGCCATAATGCAGCACA
The DNA here is from genome assembly GCA_002699325.1 of Ponticaulis sp. Taxonomy (GTDB): domain Bacteria; phylum Pseudomonadota; class Alphaproteobacteria; order Caulobacterales; family Hyphomonadaceae; genus Ponticaulis. The sequence continues at coordinate 29,099 of PABS01000079.1, forward strand.
GAATGAAAAGCAGTCCCGCACCGACAAGCGTACAGCCTTCGCGGACATCTGGAATGCTATTGAAGATCAGAACGCCCACGCCAACCAGCAGCGGNACGATCAGGATCAGGGAAATCAGCAGCTCATTGCTCATGGCAGAACTCCTGGGAACGCGACACTGGCAGCGCCATCCGTCAGCGTGGTGATAAACCCGGCATCAAGGCCGAAAGCGATATTGGCAATGGCCAGCACCCANAGCGGNATCAGNAGCATAAGCGGCGCTTCCTTCACATTCATCTGGGTTGGNCCCGGGGTCTTGAAGAANCTCGCTTCCAGGATCCGGCCNACATAAAGCACCGCCAGAACGGAGCTGATGGCCAGCACCACAACAACCCACCACCAGTCCTGAACCAGCGCCGCCCGGAACAGCGCAACCTTGGAGAGGAAACCAGCCGTGAGTGGCACGCCCACAAGGCTCAGCGCGGCAATAGCCATGGCTGACGCCGTCCATGGTGCTTTCTTGGCAATGCCCGCAAAGTCACGCAGCTGCGAGGAACCAAGTTGCAGCGCAATCGCGCCAACAGCCATGAACAGAGCGCCCTTCATGAAGGCGTGATTGATCAGGTGGAACAGGCTTGCCGAAACACCGGCTTCGCTGGCCAGAGAGAGGCCAAGAAGCATGTAGCCAACCTGGGCAACAGACGAATAGGCCAGCATACGTTTGATGTCGGTCTGGAACACCGCCTGGAAGGAACAGGCGATGGCGGCAATCGCCGCAAGAGGCGCCAGCACCCAGGTGAAGATGATCTCCTGGAAACCGAGCTCTGGTGAGAAGACCGAGAACAGAAGACGGATCAGTGCGTAAAACGCAACCTTTGTTGCCGTCGCCGACAGGAAGACCGTCACGAAGTTCGGAGAATAGGCATAGGCGTTTGGCAGCCACTGGTGCAGCGGGAACATGGCAAACTTCAGCCCAAGCCCCACAACGATGAAGGCAAAGCCTGCATGGATCGTACGGCTGTCGGCCACTTCCGGCACACGCGTCGCCATATCAGCCATGTTGAGCGTGCCTGTTGCGGCATAAAGAAAACCAATACCGATGACGTAGAAGGTCGCGCCGAGCGAACCCATGATCAGATAGTTGAAGGCAGCTGTGAACGCGCGACGATCCTGATTGCCGCCCAGTGCGACGAGCACATAAGTCGAAATCGACGAAATCTCGAGGAAGACGAACAGGTTGAATGCGTCGCCCGTCACGGCCACGCCCAGAAGCCCGGCGAAACACAGAACGTAAGCCGCCAGGAAGAGCGAGCGCTTGGCCTCTGGAATCTCCTTCACCATGGTCGGCATGGCGTAAATCGTCGCCAGAAGACCAATGAAGGACACCAGAAGCAGGATCGGCGAGTTCAGCCGGTCAATGACAAACTCAATGCCAAGCGGCGGTGCCCAGCCGCCGAGCGCATAGCTCAGCCGCTCACCTGAAAAGGTAATTTCCACCAGGCCAAAGGCGCAGATGAACGAGATAACGGAAGCTGCAAGCACAAGCCCCCAGGACACACGCCAGCTGGGCATAGCCGCAGCCAGCGGAGACGTCAGCATCGGAATTACGACGATCAGCACCGGCAGGTGACGGACCAGGGATTCCGGCAGCAGAGAAATGATCTCAATCGGCATAGGTCAGGCACTCTCCGCAGAGGCTTCGGTTTTGGCATGTTCGATATCTGCCGTCCGCACCTCATCCATTTCGATGGTTCCGTAGGATTCGCGGATCCGAACGATAATTGCGAGGCCGACAGCCAGTGTCGCAACCCCAACCACAATCGCCGTCAGAATGAGAACGTGCGGCAATGGGTTGGAATAGAGTTCTTGCAGCGGCTCACCGCCGACATGCCCCGGATCAATATGTCCGTCGACATAAGGCCGGCCCAGCTCATCCACACCGCTCATATCGGAGGGCCCGCCCGACCCGGCCGAATGGCCTGCACCATGATCAGCGTCTGCGCCACCATGTGCTGCGCCATGCGAGTCGCCATGATCATCGCCGTGACCACCGCCATGCTCTTTTGGATAATCGCGCCCGTAAAGGATTGGCGCAGACCCACCGCGAATTTTCCCAAGTGTAATGTAAAACAGGAAGACGGACGTCTGAAAGACTGACAAACCCACCATACGCTTGACGAGGTTGCCGGCCTGGAAGGTGACGTAAAGGCCAACCATCATCAGAAGAATGATGGCCCAGTAATTGTAACGTTCGAAGATGAATTCGGCCATGTTTTACCAGTCCTCATCGTCGATTTCAGGCGCACGACCAGCGAACGCGTAGAAGATGGTCACCATGCTGCCGGCTACAGCGAACAGAACGCCAAGCTCGATAATAATAATACCGATATGCTGCCCCCAATGGCCTTCAGGCCCTTCTGCGACCAGAAAATCATAGTCGAGAAACAGGCCGCCATTCAGCAGAGCGACGATACCAACAGAGCCATAAAGAAAGAAACCAAAGGC
>PABS01000080.1 GCA_002699325.1 Ponticaulis sp.
CCCATAATAATCAGATTGGCCTCACCATAGCTCGCTTCATGATGGGGTGTGGTGCCGTTCATGCTCGCCGCGATCATGGGAGAGGCCTGATGGGCTTTCCATTCGAGGAATTCGGTTTCACTGGCTGAATAGAACGGCATGGCGAAGAGCGAGCCCATGCTCGCGCGGACACCTTCGAAACTGTAAGGGTCGCAACAATCTCCGATCAGTATGACGCCGTTCACGCCAGCAAAATCGGATGTGCGCAGAATGGTCCCCAGATTACCGGGGTCACGCACCTGATAGAGCGCGAGAAGTGTGCCCTTCTTTGTGTGCTGAGGTGGGATATCTGCAAGGGTGAGCTGACGGGGCTCAAATGTCGCCAGCAGGGTTTGCGGATTGTCCTTGCGCGCAATCTGGCTGAGCAGGCGTTCATGTACCAATAGGCGGCGAGCGCCCTGATCTTCAGCGCGTGAAATCAGATCTGCGACGAAAGTTCGCTCGAGCCCATCGGGCGAGCAGATCACCGTTTGCGGTTTCCAGCCATGACTCAGCCCTTCCTCAATCAGGCGCGCGCCTTCGGCCAGAAACGCGTTCTGTTCGCGACGCCCTTTTTTCCGTTCGAGTGTTTTCAGGGCTTTGATTTGCGGGTTTGTGGAACTGGTAATCAACTCCAGCGATTTACCGGTAGGTTTGTCAGGCTTGGTCATATCTTTGCCGGTTTTCTTTCCGACCCCTTGGCCCAAATGAGTATACGAGCTGGAGTCACGATGATTCGATCAGAGCGAGGCGGGATCGCAATATATGGCGTTTAAGAGGCGTAACCTCATAGAACTGGTAGTGCTGACTGTTGGCGTGGTGGTGTTTGGTCTGGCCGTCTCGCACGCGGTATATGTCAGCCACAACTCGTCTGACAAGCTGGAAGCCAGTCTGCAGGAGCAAGCCGAGGCTGCGCTCGCAGGTGATCTGTTCACCTGGGCCAGTGTTCGTCTGGAGGGGCGCCGCGCCGTTGTAACGGGTACTGCGCCGACCGAGGACTTCAAGGCTCAGGCGCTTGATGCTGTCAAAAGCATTCCTGGAGGGGATGGTTGGCTTGGTGGCGGTATACGTTCCGTACGCGATCAAGTGAGCGTACAGCCACCTGCAGATCCCTATGAATTTGCAGCCTTCAAAACCACAGACATCATCACGCTGAATGGGATGGTGCCAAATCCTGAGGCCGCGGAAGATGTATCTGCAGTGCTCACAGAGCTTGGTTTCGGTGAAGAAGATGTTCGCCTTCAATTGAGCTATCGAGACGGCGTGCCAGATGGAGACTGGGCTCAGGCAATTGTTTTGGGTCTGTCAGAGCTGGCGCGACTCGATGATGGTGAATTCCGGTTGTCTGGGAAAAACCTCTATCTCTCAGGGCAGGCGCCAAACAATGATGTGAAGCTCGAAATCCTTTCTCGCATGACGCGGCCGCCGGCAGGTTATGCAACCAGCGTAGATCTTCTTGGTACGGCGGTCTGGTCTGCAACGCTCACACGCTCGGAGCTCCGGCTGTCTGGTGATGTGCCGTCAAATGCAGCCAGGCAAGAGCTGATCCGCATTGCAAAATCCGTTTATAAGCAGCCGGTCGTGGATCAGATGCAGGTCTCCGAAATGGCGGATTCTGACTGGGTAGAGGCGATCAAGGTGGCTCTTCCGGGCTTCGTCAGATACCAAAATGGTGTGATGGTCTATCTGGAAGACCGGGTCACGATTAACGGGCAGGCCACGGCCAGCGCGGCGGACTATCTGCGCGAGGACCTGGTTCAGGCTGGCACCTATGTGGATATAGTTCCCCATGCCGACATTGTGCCCCTGCGCCTGGAGGCATTTGAAACAGCGCCTGATACTGGCGAGCTGCCAACACGCCAAGTCTGCACAGCGGCGCTGGACGAGGCGCTGGATTTGGGGCCTATCAACTTTGAATATGCCAGGGATGAGCTGTCGCGTGAGTCAGGTCGGGCACTCGATGGCGTCCTTGCTGTCATGACGGCTTGCCCGCATCTGATCTTTTATGTTGATGCGGCCATGTATGCAGGCGGTAAGCGCATTGCGCTCGAAAAGCTCACACAAGACAGACAGACGGCCGTGGTGAGCTATTTCATTGCACATGGAGTTCCGTTAGATCAGATTGAGATGACTGAAGTGAGGACGGACACTTCAGGGCTGGGCCGGGCGAGAGATGTGGATCCGGATCGCCAGATTTCAGTACGGTTGAGGGAGTCGTCAGATGGGTGAGCTGCTTGCCAGCGTGTGGATGTATCTCCTTGGTGCTGGTATTGTCGGTCTCGCTTTTGGCTGGTTGCTGAGAGGGATTATTATCCCGCGAGCAAAGTCTGTTCACGTCACCGCACCGCTGGTCGATATTCCTGCTCACGTTACGGACGAGCAGCAAGAGAAGCTGGATGACGCTGACCGCGCGCTGGCTGAAGTCAAACAGGTTTCAGCTCAAAACAAGGCTCTGCGCGAGCAAACAAGCCAGCTGCAATCGGCGCTGAAGGCCGCGCAGGCGGCTGTTGTTTCTGCGGAACAAAAGGCTGCAGAAGACAGGCTTTCCAGTGAAAGTGCTGGCGCTGCAGATGTCTGGTCGCAGCGATATCTCGCTTCGCGTGTCCGTCATCTTGAAACCAGGCTTTCTGAACAAGCGCCTGAGAAGGTTGCAGAGCCTTCCCAGATTGTGCCTGAAACGCAAGATGATCCGGGATTGGATCGATGGATGCGACTCTATCTGGAAACCCGGAACAAGATTTTGACGTCTGAGCTTGCCGCTCTGAAGGGGCAAGTTCCCGACCGTCCACTGACCGAGCCAGCTGAACTGGTTCTGGCCCAACTCGATAAGGAAGAGCGCCGTGCAGAGCTCGAAGCGCTGAAGTTCGAGCTGGCGCAATTTTCGGATGAACTGCGCACGGCCAGAGCAAAGGCGTCAGAAGCCGAGAAGCTGAGAGCAGAGCTCAAGCGTCTGTCTGAACTGGTGGAGACGAAAGTTGCAGCTGAGCAAAGCGACGATGAAAACACGCAAGAAGCGCAAAATCCGATCGCGCCAGTGGATACAGGCCGTATGGCACGCCTTGACTGGCAGAACCGCTATCTGAAAGCACGGGTTAATTTTCTTGAGAATTCCGGATCGCTTACATCACAGCCTGCAGAGACAAACGACGAATTAAAGCCGTCTGATGAAATGGCCGATCTGCAAAGTGAGATCAAACGCCTAAAGTCAGCTCTGGCTAAGACCTCGCAAGGCAGCAGCGAAGCCGAGCAGGAGCTGGTGCGGCTCCGTTGGCGCAATCGCTATCTGGAAGGCCGGCTGAATTATCTCGATGCGGCGTCTCTGGACGCGGCGAGTGAAGCAGATGACGACATTCTGCCGACGGTTGGCGAAGATGCTGAACCTCTTAAAGGCGATGATGTAGGTGTGGATCCAGTTGGGTTTCTTTCGGAGTTTGAAAGCGAGCCCATGGAGCCAGAACACGGACCTCAGACGGAATCTAACGTGAGCACTGCGGAACACGGCGAGATTATCGAGGAGGTGCGTCCTGCTTCACTGGATAAGCCGAACGGGGACGCAGACGACCTGAAAAAGATTGGCGGTATTGGCCCAAAGATTGAAGGCATTCTCAATGCGCTTGGCATCTTCCATTACAGCCAGATTGCCGACTGGACGCGCAATGAAGCGGCATGGATCGATAGTTATTTGCGCTTTCAGGGCCGCGTCATGCGCGAGCAATGGGTCGCTCAGGCAAGCGATCTGGCACGTGCTGCGGCGGACTAGCCGGGCGCAGGACCGTTTTGAGCTTTAACCGCACACTGAAGCCGGGTGATCGCAACCTCAAGGATATGCTGGTTCCTGCCATATTCTGGAGTGTGGTCGCCTTCGGCTCTTTTAACTATCTGCTCTACAATGTCGTCATCCCGCTTCACTTTATGCTGGAACGGGGATCGGCCATTCTGATCTGGCGGTTTGCGACAGATGGCGCTCACCCTGCACATCTGGCAATTGTGGGCTTTATGGAGCTGTTTATCGGCTGGCTCTGCTTTTTGCATTTCAGGCGCAATGAGCTGGAGTATGAGGTGCTCCGACCCGGTCGTGTCACATCGGCCAGCGTGGTGTTTACGGTGATTGGGGCCCTGCTATTGCCGGACTGGTTTGCGTCTCTTCTCGAACCATTCTTTCGCGGAGCAGGCGGAGAGCCCGCAGATGCGTTTAAAGAGGGCGCCATCCGCAATTTTCCGGCGGCGCAGCTCCTCACATTCTTTGTTGTGGCTGTTGTGATTGCGCCGGTCATTGAGGAGTTTCTCTTTCGCGGCGCGTTTATATCGACGGCACTTGCGAGCCGCTGGCCAAAGGCGCTGGTGGTGGTCGCATCATCCGCCGGCTTTGCTTACATTCATGGGCAGTACACACCGTTCGGCCTGGCAATCGTTTTTATGATGGGCGTAGGACTTGGTGGTCTCCGGATCTGGTCGGGAGGGCTGGCCCTGCCAATGATCGCGCACTGTGTTCACAATTTCAAAGCGTTTCTTGCGTCTCTGGCGCTCGCCATGTGAACGGTCAGCCTTTCGACTTGTGGGCCAGGCTGGCGGCGTTCTTCTCCCAGTTCACGCCGTCGAATGTGTGGATTTCGACACTGGTAAATTCATAGGGATCATCCAGACAGCGCCAGGTTACCGCACGGCCATCCGGATTGGAGCGCGGTGTGTAAAAGCTCTTCACGCTACAGACCGAACAGAACGTATGCTGAGCCTTCCCGGTGTTGAAAGTGTAGGTGGAAAGCTGATCTTCCCCGGTGAGCAGCCTGAAGCGGGAAAGCGGTACAATGATATGCGCATTCTGGCTTTTCAGGCAGACGGAACAGTTACAGTCTTCCACCTCAATGCGATCGGGCAGGGCAACTTCAAATCGTACAGCGCCGCAGTGACAGCCGCCTGCGTGCCATTTCAAATTCTCTTTACTCATAGAATACCGGTGGATTGCGGTTGAACCAGGGTTTTGCAATTTCGAGCTGACCTGCGAGCGCGTAAAGCAGCGCTTCCTGGCCATGGCGTGCACCGAACATCATGCCTAAAGGCAGGTCATCATCCGTCCAGTGAAGCGGCACCGACATTGCCGGGCAACCTGTCATGTTGAAGACGGCTGTGTGCGGCGCAAAACTCGTCACTGCTTCCTGATAGGCCATTTTGTCTTCAGGTGTGAGGCTAAGCACACCCAGCTCTACCGGCGCGCGGGACAGTGTTGGCATCAGGCAGACATCAAAGCTGTTTTCATCCATCCACCGCTCAAAACGAATGGCCGCGTCCTGGCAAGTAAGGTCGGAACGGACAAGTGTATCCATCGGGATTGTGCGGCCAAGCCGGGCCATATCATAGGTAACCGGCTCGAGATCATCCTCTTGCAGCTTCCGGTCCAGAGCCGCGGCGCGTGTATCGACAATATTGGCGATATTGGCGGCGATGATCATGACCAGCGCCTTGCCGAGCGCCGTTCCATCCAGATCAGGGCCTGATGCTTCAACGGTATGGCCGAGCTCTTCAAGAAGACGAGCAGTCTCATCGAGGCCTTTCTGCGCATCCGCATCCGGCTGAGTGCCATTGGGCGCAATTTGCCAGAGGCCAATGCGCAGCGGCTTCGGCGCTGTCTGGACGGCTGAGAGAAAGCTCGTTTCAGGCGGAGACGTGAGATAGCGCGATCCGGTTTCACGGCCGTGGGTCAGGTCCATCAGCACGGCGTTGTCTCGCACGCTCCGGGACAGAGCGTGAACCGTAGACAGACCATTCCAGGCTTCAGTGACCATGGGCCCCAGCGGAATCCGTCCGCGGGAGGGCTTCATGCCGAACAGGCCCGTACAGGCGGCTGGAATGCGGATGGAGCCGCCACCGTCGCTCGCCTGTGCAAGGGGCAATACCCCGCTTGCGACGGCAGCGGAGGCGCCGCCAGACGAGCCGCCAGANGTCCGTTCCAGATTCCAGGGGTTTCGCGTCTGACCNAACAGGGCGCTCTCNGTNGACGTGGTCAGGCCNTATTCGGGNCTNGTCGTNTGACCCATCAGNAGGATGCCNGCCTTCATATATCGTTCCACCANTGTGGAGTTATGAAAGGCGATATTGTCCTTGAAGAGCCNNGANCCACTGGTGAGNGGGGCGCCTTTGACGGCNNNNCCAAGATCTTTCGTCATGAAAGGAACGCCGGAAAGCGGGCTGTCAGGGAGGCCCGCTTCGATCTGTGCGCGNGCAATCTCTGGAAAGAGGGCGGAGACGCAGTTCAGCTCTGCTTTNGCTTTCTCTGCGCGCTCCAGTGCAGAGGTCAAAAGCTCTTCCGGGCTGACCTCTTTCTTTGCCACCAGCTCGGCGAGCCCCACGGCGTCATAATCTGTATAGTTCTGCATGTTTTCTTCCCCGACTTTTATCGGGGCAGAATTTCAGGTTTTTCGCAGCTTGTCAGGTCTGCAAAGCCGATGTTTGTCGCAGTNTGCCGTTTGAGTTTGGCAGGATGNGATCAGGNGGTGCAGGTTCTACTCTGCAGGTTCGATGGGTTCCCAGAGCTCGACCTTGCGGCCATCGGGGTCCATCAGCCAGGCAAACTTTCCATAGGCATGCGTTTCGCGCTCCTGCACCTGTTCAATACCTTCTGCATCAAGCCGGGCAAGAANGCCGTCCAGGTCATCGACCATCAGATTTAGCATGAAGGGCAGGTCAGAAGGTTTGAAATAATCGGCCTTATCGAACATTGCGAAGATTGACCGGGCACCTTGCGGAAATGTTTNTCCAGCTTCGGCGTGAAGGAAGTCCCAGCCACCATAATCATTGCCATCCACACCGATCACCTTGCGATACCAGGCTTTGGTGGCCTCGGTATCCTTGCAGCTCATGAATATCCCACCCAGACCGATAACCTTNGCCATCACGTCCCCTCTCACCTGTGAGCACTCAGGATTGTCTTTTATCCCGACTTGTCAATGAAGCTGGCCCTGACCTCGATGTGCATAGGACGAGCGCCGTAGAGCACAGAAGGAATCTCGATAAGTATTCAGTGTAATCAATGCTGAAATATCTGTCTGTGAACAGCGACTGAAGTATTTAAAATTTTCCAACACGAAAATATTAACCCTAGTCGACTACACTCATTAGTGTTCTCAGAATGAGGAGGTGATGTTGGTGTCGATTTCGCGCGGGCTTTTTTCCATTCTTTTTCTTTTCGCGCTTTCAAGTCGAGCCAACGCNTCGACCGAGGCTGCGGACATTCAAACCATCNATCAANTGCTGGATGCGGTCTGGGTAATCGTTGCGGCTGCGCTTGTCATGCTNATGCAGGTTGGCTTTCTGCTGCTGGAAGCTGGCATGGTCCGCTCTAAAAATTCCATCAACGTAGCCATGAAGAACGTGATGGACTTCGCGGTTTCTACACTGGCCTTTGCGTTTGTCGGCTANATGTTTGCCTTCGGCGTGACGGGCCCGCTCTNCACCGGTTGGGACAGCGATCTGTTCGGACTGCGTAACGTCAATTCTGAGGGTCTCATCTTCTTCGTCTTCCAGGCCATGTTCTGCGGNACGGCCGCAACGATCGTTTCTGGTGGTGTCGCGGAGCGCATGCGCTTGTCAGCTTATACACTCGGCTCCCTGGCGATTGGCGCANTGATCTATCCGGTTTTCGTTCATTGGAGCTGGGGTAGCGCCCTGCAAGACAATTCCGGCGCTTTCCTTGGCAATATGGGATTTATCGATTTTGCAGGTTCGACCGTTGTGCATGCGACAGGCGGATGGCTGACGCTTGCCGCCTGTCTGATCCTTGGTGTCCGACGGGGGCGGTTCAATATTGATGGCCAGCCGATCCGTTTCTCGGGCCATAGCGCTGTGCTTGCCGCAACAGGTGCCATTCTTCTGTATATCGGGTGGATCGGATTTAATGGTGGCTCCACCACCAGGGCGGACATGACCATTGGATCGATCATTGCCATGACTTTGCTGGCTGGCTCGGCCGGCACNGCGATCGGCTATGTCTGGACCATGCTCCGCGATCGAACGGTCCTTCCTGAAAAAGTGCTTTGCGGGATGATCGGCGGACTTGTCGCTGTGACTGCTGGTTGCGCTGTTCTGGACACGCCAGGCAGCATTCTTGTCGGCATGCTGGGCGCATTGACGGCGAATGCGATCAATGAAGTAGTAGAACGCCGCTTTCGGATCGACGATGCCGTCGGCGCGATCGGTGCGCATGCGGGAGCTGGCATTGTCGGCACGCTTTCGCTGGCTTTTCTGGCGCCTGCAGCGAATCTTTCAATGTCCCGGATGGAACAGTTTCAGGTTCAGCTCTTCGGTGTCGGCGTCAATTTTCTCTGGGCCTTTGGAACCGGTCTCGTGCTGTTTTATGNNCTCAAAAAGACCATGGGCATCCGGGTGGCGGACAGCGCCGAAGAATGGGGCCTTAATGAAAGCGAACACAATACACGCATAGGCATCGGGCACGTTGAACATGCGATGGATAAACTCGTCCGCGGGACTGCAGATCTCAATGCCCGGCTGCCAGTCAGCGCGGGCGATGAAGCCGAGCGTCTGATCCTGACCTTCAANGCCNTNCTNGATAACCTTCAACTCATTGAAAGCGAGCGCTCCGAAGCTGTAGAAAATCAGCGAGCGCTGGAAGAGGCAGAGCGGTTATCAGCCCTTGCTGATGCAACATTCGAAGCATTGTGCCTGTCAGTGAACGGTCAGGTGATCGACGGAAACGCGGCACTGTCCCGACTACTGGACGCGTCACTTGATGAAATTCGAGGCCGTCCGCTCGCTGAATTCTTTGCAGACAGTGATATGAAGGTACTGAATAAGCTCGTGTCTTCTGATGTGTCAGAAGCACGTGATATCAGTATTATCACCTCCTCTGGGGCGAAGATTCCAGTCGAAGTGCGTGGACGCGATATTTTCTATAAGGGGCAGACAACCTGTGTCCTTGCCATTGTGGATATCCGCGAACGCCAGAAGGCTGAAGCACGCATTCGATACCTTGCTCAGCACGATCCGCTGACCAATCTGCCCAACCGGGCCCTGTTCAATGACCGCCTGACACGGATGATTGAGCGAACGGTTCAGCATGGTGTGCTTTCTGCCGTCATTCTGATTGATCTGGANCGTTTCAAGGACGTCAACGACCTCTATGGCCATGGTGCNGGCGATGAAGTTTTGAAAGCGACAGCCGATCGCCTGCGAGCGCATATATCGCCACGTGATTCGGTCGCGCGGCTGGGCGGGGATGAGTTTGCAATCCTTCAATCCAGTATCAGTTTCGCCAATCAGTCGGCCGACCTCGCNATACGGCTTTTGCATTCNCTGAATCAACCGATTGCCTTGTCTGATGGCAANCGCGTGACCGTTGGAGCATCGATCGGCATTGCCCTGTGTCCACGCGACGGCATTGAAGATGTCAGTCTGATCACGCGTGCTGACACCGCGCTCTATCAATCCAAATCTCAGGGCCGGAACCGCTANGCGATCTTTGAACCGGGTATGGATGATCANGTNCGNAAGCGTCAGCTCCTCGANCTGGACCTCGCAGTGGCGCTGGAGAATGACCAGTTTGANGTTCACTATCAGCCAAGACTGCTCACCCGAAACGGGGAGATTGAAAGTTATGAAGCGCTGATACGTTGGCAGCACCCGTCGCGNGGCTGGGTGAGCCCGGCAGAGTTTATCCCTGTGGCCGAAGGCAGTGGACAGATCATCAAGATCGGCGAATGGGTGCTCCACACCGCTTGTGCAAACGCGGCAAGCGGCGAAGGNCAGGGGCGAGTGAGCGTGAATGCCAGCCCGCTCCAATTCCGGGATCGTGACTTTGTCGAAACCGTTCGTTCGGCACTTAATGCATCCGGACTGGAGCCGTCGCGGCTGGAAATAGAGATCACCGAGAATGTTCTCATCGACGACGATCAGCGCGCGGTGGCGATTTTCCGCAAGCTCAAGGATTTGGGCGTCAAAATTGCGCTCGATGACTTTGGTACGGGGTATTCATCGCTTGGCTATCTCAGCCGTTTCCCGTTCGATTCGATCAAGATCGACCAGTCATTTGTTCAGACCATGGAAACCATGCGGAGCGCACGGGAAATCATCGACACGATTATCCGCCTCGGTCGGGCGCTGAATATGAATATTGTGGCNGAGGGGGTGGAAACGCCNGGTGCGTTCCGTGCTCTGGTTGAAGGCGGATGCGACGAAATTCAAGGCTTTCTCGTCGGCCGGGCTGAGCCACTCGATAAGCTTTTGCGTCAACCGCCAGAGGAGATCACGCACATCCTCTCTACAGATAGCTGTGTGGCAGCTTTACGAGCCAAGGCGGAAGAAATGCGTGGGCATTCAGATTCTGAANCGGCATCAGACCGGATTGTTCGCAGAGCCTGACGGGTATCTCTGCACTTATGTTTCAGGTGTAGATCATTTTGCGCGTCATCCCGCCATCAATGACGAGTTCAGCGCCGGTTACGAAATCATTCTGGGCGTCGGCGAAATAGAGGACAGCCTTTGCAATGTCCTCTGGCATGCCGACGCGTCCTGCCGGGTGCTGGGCATGATCGTCTTCGTTCAGGTCTTCGCCAGATGAGTTGATCCAGCCGGGTGAAATGCAGTTCACAAGCACGTCCGGGCCAAGACTGATGGCGAGCGAGTGGGTCAGCGCGACAAGCCCGCCTTTGGTGGCGGCATAAGCGTGTGTATCGGGCTCAGACATATGCGCGCGGGTTGAAGCGATCAGCACCATTCGCCCGCTTGCGGCGCGGAGTGCAGTTTCAGCATGCTTTGCGAGGAGGAAGGCCGGTGTGAGATTGGTCGCCAGCACGCTGTTCCAGTCATCGAGTGTCGTGTTTTCCAAACTCGCGAATTCCGAAATGCCAGCATTTGAGACGATAAGGTCAATCTCATCATCCTCCCCTTTGGCTCGCGCGATAGCGCCGATCAGATCGGCTTCTGATGTGACATCGCCGACGCAGAATTCAGCGCCCAGGGATTTGGCCTCTCTGGTCAGCTGATCCTCGTCGCGATCGAACATGNGGACGCGATATCCGGAATCTGAAAGCGCTTTGGAAACGCCAAGACCGATGCCGTTTGCTGCGCCTGTCACCAGCGCTGTTGGTTTTGCATGTTTCGCCATTTTGCGACCTCCGCATTGTCAACGCGCAGGCCGCAAAAGCGATCCTCTGGTTCAGCGCGCTGCGGCGAGGTCGAATTCGGCTTTCCACTCTGCCATGAGATCGCGATTGTCATGATCCCACGGATGAAATCCGGGTTTGAACCAGGCCAGCCATGCCTTCCAGCCTTTGCCGAAAAGCGATGGGGACTTCCANAGNTANCGTTTNACNGCCTNGCGCGCNTCGGCNGGNGAATAGCCGTCAGCTTCCAGAAGCCTGGACGCATAGGTGGTAATGTTGGTCGTGAAGTTCTGCGAGATGATGAGCATGGACATGCAGCGCCGGATATAGCGTTTCAATGGAGAGAGGTCTTTGGTGACCTTCATGAACACATCATAGGCGACAGCCTTGTGTTCTGTTTCCTCCATGGCATGCCAGCGCCACATGGCCTCAATGTCAGGATCTGTGCCTTCGAACATTTCCTGCTGCTCTTGCATCAGGTCGGCCATCATGGCGGTGAAGTGCTCAAGGCAGATTGTGCCGACCAGCATGCGCATGGGGCCGCCGTCACGCGCAAATTGGACGCGATCCCGCACCATCTTCTCAATCTCTTCGACCGGATATTTTTCTCGATCAATGAGTTGGTTCAACAAGTGATGCTCGCGCGAGTGTATAGCTTCCTGACGGATGAAATCATTCACGTCTTCAAGGAGCTTGCCTGAGAGCTCGCTCTTATAGGCGCGCACAGAATCCATGAACATACGCTCGCCATCTGGAAAGGTGATGGACAAGGCGTTGAGAACAGCTGTGCCAACCGGATCGCCACCGAGCCAGTGACCCTTGCCTGCGCTTTCAACTGAGAAATGAATATCTCGCGGTGAGATTGTAAGATCGTCAGGAGATTGCTTGTGTGCCATCGTCAAACCTATCAACTGATGCATGAGACTATGCATCACAAAATAATCTAATTAACAAAATTGTCAATAGCATGAAAAAAGCAATTCGCACGCGNCGTACNCCNGAAGAGTCGCGNGANAATATTCTCTCTGCAGCGNAGGNGCTGCTGATCGAAGANGGGCCGCAANCTTTGCGNCTNGCCGATGTNGCNAANGCNGCCGGCGTGTCTAANGCAACCGTGCTTCACTATTANGGCACGATCGAGAATGTGCATTCNAATCTGATGGAGCGCATGATCGAAGATCTGGTTGATCGGATTATGACAATTGAAGTGACGGATGACGCTAAAATCAGCCGCGGATTTGCCTTTCAGGCGCTACTTGAAACCTTTGAGAACAAGGGGGCTGCCCGGCTGGCAGCCTGGCTGGAGCTTCGCGATGAAACGCACCGGCTGACATCAGTGCGAAACGCCGTTTCGCAGGTGATCAGTAAGAAAATTCATCCGGGCGACGCACCCGTCCAGCGCGTTCAGGATGTCATCCTGCTGAGTGTCGTCCTGGCTTTGGGCGTTGGATTGTTTGGACGCAGTCTCGAGGAATTAATGGGGCGGCCAACAGGCCGTGCACGCGAACTGGCGCTGGAGCTCTTGAAAGAAACCGGAGAAAATTTGTCTCAGTGATCGTCGATGGGACCCGCACCACTGGATCTAGTTTGAGAGTTTTGCATCTGACGGGCCAAAAATATCAAGCAGCTGATCTGCAGCAGCTGAAGCTGGCAGGGTGCCGTTTGCGACTTCTTTTTTCAACGCCTCGAGTTGGCTTCGCACCTCGGGATGGGCGCGAAACGCGGCCATAAGGCCATCCTGGATGAGTTCGTTCATCCATTCGATCTGCTGAGCGGCGCGCCGGTCGTCCCGCGAGCCGCTTTCTGTGGTCTTCTTGCGGTGAAGCTTAATCTTCTCCCAGACGTCCTCCAGTCCTTTGCCTGTTGCACCTGAGCAAGTCACCACAGGTGGTGACCAGTCTTCGCTGGCGGGCTCAAGGATGTGAAGCGCATTCTGATAGTGACGCTGGGCGCGCTTCGCTGCACTCTCATCAATGTCAGCTTTGTTGACCGCGATCATGTCGGCGACTTCAAGAACACCTTTCTTGATACCCTGAAGGTCATCGCCAGCATTGGGAAGCATGAGAACAAGGAAGAAGTCGACCATGCCGGCGACCACCGTCTCGGACTGGCCAACGCCGACGGTCTCCACGAGAATGATATCATAACCGGCCGCCTCACAGAGGAGGAGGCTTTCACGGGTCTTTCGCGCGACACCGCCAAGTGTGTCGCCGGCCGGGGAGGGACGGACGAAGGCTTGATCATCAACCGACAGGCGGGCCATTCGTGTCTTGTCACCGAGTATCGAACCGCCAGAGCGTTGAGATGTTGGATCCACGGCGAGCACGGCGACGCGATGCCCCATTTCCGTCAGCATCGTCCCAAACGCGTCGATGAAGGTAGATTTTCCAACTCCAGGCACGCCAGTTATGCCAATGCGCTGACTTGTTCCGGTTTTCTCCATGACCGAGGTCAGGAAGGCACGGGCTTCAGCCTGATGGTCTGCGCGGAGGCTTTCGACACGGGTGATGGCACGGGCGAGGCCGCGGCGGGTGGAGAGATCAAATTCCATGGAAAATCAGTACGCGTGCCGCCCGAGCGCATCAAGCGGGTTCAGCGCGATTTCCAGGCAGTCGTTCGAAGTTCAATTGGCGCGTCATGAGCAAGTCCCAATAGCCACCAGAATGTCGATTCCGGAAGGCCATGTTCTTCACCGGGGATGTCAGCTGAAGTTTCCGTAAGTTCGAGCGCGACAGGTGCCGTCTCNGTCACACCCAGCTCACTGAGCGCTGCCTGATGGACCAGAGCGCGCCGGAAGCGGGCCTGACCTTCCAGACCATCATCCAGATGGAGTGCCACCAACATGCTGTCGCGGTCCGCCGGTAGAATGATCTGCTGACTCTCAAGTAGCCAGTTAATCTGTTCGGCGAGATCCGCATCAAACGGTTTTGCCAGAAGTGATAAGGCTCTGGCCTCTGGTTTGCGGCCAAGATCGCGAAGCAGCTGGCTGCCCAATTCGCAGAACCGTCTGGCGTCATTGTCTTTGAGTGTTTGCTGATGCGCCCAACGATCTCGGAGGCGGCTGAGCTCTCGCAGTCGGGACTTCTGGGATGAGATCGCCTGAGTATCGAAGAAAAGGTCAGAATGATCCGTCAGCAGTTTCCAGGCCGCGCGCGCATCGAAATCAAACCCACGCTTCACAATCGGGCTGGAAGGCGGAAGGCCCGCGACTGGATCATGACCGGCGTCGCTCACTCTGTCGGTAACGAAAGGGATCAGTGCCGCCTTATGAATTGTGAGGGCTGTGGCGATTAGCGGAGATGGCGCGAGAACCGGCCGGCCATTCATCAGGCTGCTTCGTCGGTCGCTGCTGAGATGCGTTCCGGAAGCCAGATGATAAACCGCGTGCCGTTTTTATAACTGGAATCCAGACGAATACGCCCGCCATGAGATTCAATGATGGATTTCACGAGCGACAGTCCGATCCCTGTTCCAGCCTCATGATCGGCTTTGATTCTTCGGAAAGGCTCGAAAATAATTTCTGAATAAGCTGGATCAATGCCGATGCCATTATCCGTCACCCGGATGAAACTGCGTCCCTGTGCGCGCCAGCCTTCCACCTCGATCTCCGGCTGGACGTCTGGCTTTGCGTATTTGATGGAGTTTTCAAGCAGATTGGTAAATACGCGTTCCAGCAGCACCGGATCGGCGTTGATATGGGGCAGCTCGCCAATTCGGATATTGAAGGGCCGCTGATGATTTCGGCTCAGCTCGTTGACGACATCGCGCAGAAGCGATGCCGAATTGATCATTTCCCGCTTTGGGNTTCGGAATCCCTGCCGTGCGAATTCGAGCAGAGTTTCTACAAGCTGCCGCATTTTTTCAGCGCTCTTTCGAATAGCCCCAAGATAAAATTGGCGCTGTTCATCACTGGTGGCTTTGTCTTCTGCAAGTTCAGAAAAGGATATGATCTGGCGACTCGGGGTTGCGAGATCGTGTGCGGCAAGGCCGGCAAACTGTTGAAGCGATGTGTTTACCCGCTGCAGGTCCGCATTGTGAAGATTGACCTGNTCAAGCAGCTTCTGATCAGTCATGCGTCGGCGTTCGAGCTCTCGCTGTTGCTCCGATTGGGCGAGAAGGAAAACGTAGTATCCACCTGCCAGCGCNATCATACTGATCAGAACGCCAATTACCAGAAGCACAGTTTCAATGAATTCGATTGACCCGCGCACTTCATTAATCAGAGCGGTTTGAAATTCCTTGATTTCCAGCAGAGCGGGCTCGTCATCAATCCGGACGCGCTGGTCCAGTTGGGCAACGCTTANGTTCGGGTTGTTGGCGATGGTGTCTAATGCTGCAGCGTAACTGCTGACCATTTCGCGCGTTGCGTTCAGCTCGAAATCTACCCCGTCACTCCGAGCCAGCGCTTCGAGTCCGTCGATCAGCGTGATCGCCGCTTCGGCATTCTCCCTTGCGGCAGAGAGAAACTCCGGCTCGTCCCGGCGCAGGAGTGCGTTCTTAAAGTTGTGGATAAGGCCGCCATAGCCAAGCTCATTCTCCAGCGTAAGCGTATCAGAAAGCGCTGTCTGAACTCGGTCTCTCAGTTTCGCGAGATTTGACGCCTGCCATGTTCCTACCACAGCGTGCGTCAGGAGGGTTCCTGCAGGAATCGCCAAAAGGGCAAGCTGGAATCGGCGTCTCATTCAGACGAACATAGCGGCGAAGAAATTAAAGATAAATAACTGAGTTGTTTGGTCCGCCACCGGGGCAATGACAGCCAGCATGCGTGTACAAGATGGCTAACCTTGTGGTAGAATGAATATGCAATTTGGGTGGTAGCGTGAACACGGTCATCCGGTTTGAGCTTTGTGATTTATGCGTTTTTTTGGGGTTAAGTGAGTGTCATCAATACCTAGGATTTTAATCGTCGAAGACGATCATCTCGATCAGTATCTCATAAAAAGGGCGTTTGATCAGTGTGACCACGGTGCCGAATATGCGTTTGCTTNGGACGCTGAAGACGCATTAGCGCAACTGCAGGCAGGGCCTTTACCACAACTTATCGTGACAGATCTCAGAATGCCTGGCATTGGCGGANTTGGACTTCTGCGCGAGCTGAAATCAGACCAAAAACTTAAAAGTATTCCCACGATCGTCTTTTCAACCTCCTCTCAGGAGGAAGACATTCGCGAAGCTTATGACCGGCATGCGAACTCCTACGTCGTTAAACCAACAGATTCTGCCGGGTATGAGCGTTTTGCGTACAGGGTGCGCGAATACTGGCTATTCGAGAATAAGGTCGCCTGATTTCGTACGTTTCCGAGGCGCGTCTGCAGCTCGCATTTTTGTGAAGACGGAATCCGTTTCCGGCTTCGTTTAAAGTGCGAATGGGCTCAGACAGTTTGCGATGAGCCGCAGTGTACCAAGTGGAGCGTAGCGTGGTGAAGCGATTGGTGACTTTATGCAGCTGCATAGTCTTGTTGCAGGCGGCATTGCCTGGTTTCGCTCAGGATTCTGAACCTCAAACCGAAGCTGAACAAGTGCTCGAAGAAGTGCGTGTTGTTGGCTCGCGCTTCGTCAAACAAGCTCTCACAGACATTGAACCAGAGATTCGGCTTTCGACCGATGATGTGCAGGCCTATGGCGTGAACACGCTGGAAGAATTGATTGCAGAGCTCGGCCCTGAACTTTCAAGTGGTCGGGGCAGGGGAGACGGTGGGCCGGTCTTCCTTGTGGATGGTGTGCGTATCGGGAGTTTCCGTGAAATTCGCAGTTATCCACCCGAAGCGATCGAACGCATGGATGTNTTGCCGGAAGAAGCCGCGCTNAAGTTTGGCTACGGCGCAAACCAGCGTGTTGTGAACATCGTTCTCAAGCCCGAATTCACATCGAAAACGCTTGAAGCGGAGCTTGGCGGACCTGTGTCTGGCGCCGGGTTTGAGCAAGAGTATGATGGTACATACCTGAACCTTTTTAATTCTCGCCGTTTCAGCCTGGACGGTGAGATTGAAACGAACGCCGGGATTCTGGAGTCTGATCGCGGCCTCGACCTGTTTGATCAGAGCGGAGCAGACAGCCTGACCCCGGAGACAAGCAGCCTTGAACTGTCCGGTTCTTACCATCGGCCTTTCGACAACAATGTCCGAATGACGGTGACCGGCACGCTCGATGCCTCCGAGTCCGAGTCGCTCCTTGGGCTGGCCGAGGTCGATTTCATTCTGCCGTCAGGAAGCCCGTTTTCATCTGAGACAGGGGACATGAAATTCTCACGTCTTNTCGGTGTGCCCGGGGTGCTGATGAGCCAGTCAGAAACAATTGATGGGAGTCTGTCGCTCGGTTTGACGACCGACATTGGCGACTGGTTCATTACGTCGAACACGACCATCAGTCGTAGTGAGTCTACGGGCACAACAGACCGCGAACCCGATGCGAGCGCCTTTCAACAAGCCCTGCTATCACTCGATCCTGACGTTGATCCCAATAGCGATCTCACGCCCTATCTCACCTATCGGTCCGAAGACACTGAGCGGGTTTCCAACTCGGCCAGCACCAATCTCCTGGCCAATGGTCGCCTTTTCGAACTGCCAGCCGGAGAGGTGTCTACGGGGCTGAACNTCGATCTCAGCCATATGGACCGCACATCACGCACGGTCTTCGACGGTGAAGTGACGGAGACTGAGCTGGACCGTCAAATCGTCAAAGTTCAGGGCAGCTTCGATATCCCGCTGATCAGCGACGATATGAATATCACAGGCATTCACAAGCTCTCCGCCAATATCAGCGCGACNGCCAGCGAGTANTCAGATTTCGGTCAGCTCTTCGGCTTNGANGGNACNNTCAACTGGTCNCCCNTGGANNNGNTNAGNCTNCTNGCATCTTACACCCTGGAGGAAGGGGCACCGAGCATGTCTCAGCTCGGCGATACGCTCAGCACCACGCCGAATGTCGAGGTTTTCGATTTCATTCAGGGTGAGAGTGTGGAGGTGACTACGCTGAGCGGCGGCAATCCTGACCTNAAGGCGGATACGCGACATGTNATGAAGCTGAGCGCGGAGCTGAAGCCCCTTGAGGAAAGCGACCTCAATCTGAACCTCACCTATCTCGACAGCCGCATTGANGACCCTATCGGATCCATTCCAAGCGTGGATGCNGCCGTACAGGCTGNGTTTCCCGATCGATTTATGCGGGATGAAGATGGTCGGCTGATATCCTATGATCTGCGGCCATTGAATTTTGTTGAGGAAACCAAGCGCAACCTGTCCTGGCGACTATCCTGGAGGAAAACGTTCGAACAGGAGAAACCCCAGCGNCCAGCAGNAGCNGGCCGCGCGCGTGGTAGCGGGGAAGGTCAAAGCGGAGCTTCCCCAGCCCGGAGGGGCCCGCCACCCGGTATGCGAGGCCGTGGCGGTCGCGGTGCGCCAGACGCTATGCGAGTTTACGTCTCGGCTCTTCAGACCTGGAATCTGGAGGACCAGCGTATTCTCGCAGACGGCTACCCCGTTCAGGANTATCTGAATGGTGCAGCTTCTGGCTCTGGTGGCGGCACACCGGAATTCGAATTCGAGCTGCGTTCAGGCTTTTACTATAAGAGTTTNGGCGCGCGCCTCGGCTATTCCTGGCAGGGGGACACAGAGGTGACGTCGGGCAGCACAGGAACGCTGCGTTTTTCAGATTTGAGCCAGACTGAACTTCGTCTGTTCTACTCTGTGAAGCCATCGAGCCCGCTGGCACAGGATGTCAGCTTTTTGAGTGGTGCGCGCATCTCTCTCGAGATCGAGAACATGTTCGACAATGTGAGAGAGGTTCGCGACTCAAATGGCGTTATTCCTTTCAACTACCACCCAGACCGGCTGAACCCCGAAGGCCGAACTGTCTATCTCTCCATCCGGAAACAGTTTTGATAGCTGATTAAACTGGTCGCGCGCACCTGCCGCATTTATGTCCGGACGCGCCTCCCCACCTGAGTTTCACATCCATTCAGGGGGTAATGATGACTTATCGCGACAAAATCCAGTCGATGCGCAGCGAGTTGCGGGAATTGAACAAAACCATACCCGAAACCACGAAGGAATTCGGATCGCTCAGCAAGGTCGTCAAAGAAAACGGGGCCCTGAGCACGAAGGAAAAAGAATTTATCGCANTGGGAATGGCCCTCGCGACGCGATGTGAGCCTTGCATCAATTTCCACGTTGAAGCCCTGATGAAAGCGGGTGGGACACGCGAAGAGCTCGGCGATGTGCTCGGTGTGGCGATTCAGATGAGCGGAGGCCCCGGCCTGATGTATGCGGGGCATGCACTTGCCTGCTGGGATGAGCTGGCTGCGGGCTGAACGCTTGAACTCTNCATTTACTCAGCAGCGGTCGCATGTCCCAAGGTCGGACCGAGCTGTTCGAGAAGGCTTATGGCTGCGTCGGCGATGACGGTGCCCGGCGCGAAGATAGCGGCGGCGCCAGCTTCCTTTAGCGCGTCATAGTCCTGAGGTGGTACGACACCGCCCACGACGATCATGATTTCGGGCGCGCCCTGATCGGCCAGCGCTTTCTTCAACTCAGGCACAAGCGTCAGGTGTCCGGCGGCGAGCGATGAAGCCGCGACGATATGAACGTCATTCTCGACAGCNTGTTTGGCGGCNTCNTCNGGCGTCTGGAAGAGNGGGCCAATATCCACATCCCAGCCGAGATCGGCCATGCCGGAGGCNACGACTTTCTGTCCGCGGTCGTGACCGTCCTGACCCATTTTGGCGATCAGAATGCGCGGTCGGCGACCTTCGGCCTCTGCAAAGGCGGCNGCCATATCGCGGGCCTTTGTGACGGTTTCGGATTTCTCGCTCATGCCGGAAGCATATACCCCCTGAATNGATCTGATAACGGCCTGGTGACGCCCGACGGACTTNTCTACNGCAGCGGANATNTCACCGACCGTNGCTTTCACGCGAGCGGCTTTGATGGCCAGATCAAGAAGATTTCCAGAGCCTTCTTCAGTGGCNCGGGTGAGAGCATGCAGCGCCTGATCTACCTCAGTCTGGTCACGCTCAGCGCGCAGACGTGAGAGCTTGTCCAGCTGCATGCGGCGGACATTGGCATTGTCGACTTTCAGAACCGGTACGTCTTCGGGCTCATCGAGGCGGAACTTGTTGACGCCAACAACAGTCTGCACACCTGAATCGATCCGCGCCTGCGTGCGCGCAGCGGCTTCTTCGATGCGCAGTTTCGGGAGGCCTTCTTCAATGGCCTTGGCCATGCCGCCGAGCTCTTCAACCTCTTCAATATGCTCCATCGCCTTGGCGGCGAGGTCATGGGTGAGGCGCTCGACATAGTAAGAGCCGCCCCAGGGGTCGATCATGTCTGCGGCGCCTGCTTCCTGCTGCAGGAAAAGCTGGGTGTTTCGGGCAATGCGGGCGGAGAAGTCCGTCGGCAGAGCGAGGGCTTCATCAAACGCGTTGGTGTGCAG
>PABS01000081.1 GCA_002699325.1 Ponticaulis sp.
CAGGTGATATTGTCTCCATCGCTGGCCTGACAAAAGCGACGGTTGCCGACACCATCTGTGCGCTCGACGTTGATGAGCCCATGCAGGCCCAGCCAATCGACCCGCCGACTATTTCCATGACCTTCCGCGTCAACGACTCACCACTGGCCGGCACAGAAGGCTCCAAGGTGACATCACGCATGATCTGGGATCGCCTTCTCAAGGAAGCGGAAGGCAATGTTGCGTTGAAAGTCACACGCTCAACAGAAGCCGAGGCTTTTGAGGTCGCAGGCCGGGGCGAGCTTCAGCTCTCGGTTTTGATCGAGACCATGCGCCGCGAAGGCTTCGAGCTCGGCGTCTCACGCCCGAAGGTTGTCTTCAAGGAAGACGAGAACGGCGAACGTCTTGAGCCAATCGAGGAAGTCGTCATTGACGTGGACGACGAGCATTCCGGCGCCGTTGTTCAGAAGCTCTCAGAGCGCAAAGCTGAGATGACGGAAATGAAGCCATCCGGCATCGGCCGGACACGTCTCGTTTTCCACGCGCCGACGCGTGGCCTGATCGGTTATCAGGGCGAGCTGTTGTCTGACACACGCGGTACGGCCATTATGAACCGCGTTTTCCATGAGTATCAGCCGCACAAAGGCAAGATCACTGGTCGTCACACAGGCGTTCTGATCGCTATGGAAAAAGGCGAAGCGGTCGCCTTCGCGCTCTGGAACCTTGAAGACCGCGGCAAGATCATGATCGAGCCGCAGGAAAAAGTGTATGGCGGCATGATTGTCGGCGAACACAGCCGCGATAACGATCTGGAAGTGAACGTCCTCAAAGGCAAAAAGCTGACGAACGTCCGCGCCTCCGGTACAGACGAAGCCGTTCGCCTCACACCGCCAATGAAGCTCACACTTGAACGGGCGCTCGCCTATATTCAGGACGATGAGCTGGTTGAGGTCACACCGGAAAACATCCGTCTGCGTAAGGTCTATCTCGATCCGAATGATCGCAAACGCATGAAGAAAAAAGCGGACTAAGAATACGTTCCTCCCCAACCTTCTCGGGGATCACCAGAACACCCAGCTGAAAAGAGCCCGGCGATCCGCCGGGCTCTTTTGTATCGGCTATTAGGGCCTTGGTGCTGCACCCCAGGCAATCGCCTGCTTCATTGCGGCTATCGTGGCCTTGGCTGGCTCATCCAGAACATCAACGAACACAGACGGGTACGCCGCATTTTCCCCCTGATAAAGAAACGAGACTTCTGTTTCAGGCGGCAGCGCCAAGAGTTGCTCAATTGCCGCCTGGCTCAAGATGAAATCACTGTCTCCAAAAAAACCGCCTTCTCCGCCAGTACGCTCAAAGTCAAACCGCGTGTCACCTCCGGCGACAATCTGGAAAATATTCACACTTCCGCTGAGACGCGCCGTCCAGTCTCCTCGAGGACGTAGCCGTATGCCGCCATTGGTCGCATAGTTCCCTTTGCCAACAAGTCGGATGTACGCCACTGCACCATCAGGGGCGTCATCCGTTCGAACTGATGTGATTGCGGCATTGGACGGCAGGCCGGAGCTGATGTCTTTCTTGTTTCGCCAGCGGCCAAAATAGCGCCCGCTACCAAGTTTTTCCGGATCCACGCCCTCATGAGCGTCTTCGCGGCTGATAAAATAAGCTGCGCCCTGCATAATGGCGGCATAGCCTTCGGCGCGGCAGCCTGAGGTTACGTCTGGCACCACAGAATCTCTCAAATTCTCGTAGAGAGGCTTGTACTTTAAGTTTTCGTATTTTGTGTCCGACGCCGCTTTTGCCGCAGTGAGTTCCTCACGGGTCAGCGAAGTGCCGCCTTTGAAGGCTGCGCATGAGGCGATTTCTGGCGGCATCATAGCCGGCGCAGCGATCAGCGCATCCGCCATCACCTTTCCCTGATCAACATTGACCCAGTAATTTTCATTGCCATCACGCGGCAAACACCCCGATCCGGCCGCCTTTACCTGTTCGATTAAGCCAGCGCGGCTATTCTCAACAGCGTCATGACCATGAGCCTGCTTCAAAACGGTGCTTAACGTTGTTGAAAGATACCTCAGCGCCGCTGCCTGCTCATAATTCAGAACCTCGCACTGCTTATCAACTTCGAGCGTCACAACCGCTGACGTAAAAAGCAGTGCTTGTGGATTTTGCTGTTGCGCAGAGGCTGGAAAGCAACAAAAAACCGGAACAGAAGCCGCAGCAGCCAATACTAAGGATTTCATCTCCACCCCCAACCTTAAATCAAAAAGACTCTTCAATTACAGGGATTTTCAGCGGGCAGACACCCCCGTTTCAGGGGACGCGCGACAACAAAATGCTGGTCATGGACGATGGGTTTGGGAAGCAACCCGGCGTTTGCGGCGCGCTTCGCTCGCCAAACGAGCTGACTTCGGGATCTCAGCGCCATCTTCAAACCAGTTGATTTCAGTATTGTTGTAACAGAAGACCGCCACCCGGAACTGGAAGAACAGAAATCCCAGGCCGAATGTGACCAGTGAGATAATCATCCAGGGTATGGCATGCCGGATCATTTCCCCCAGGGTCAGCGTGCAGTCGAGACTACCGATCTTGCGGCCTTCGGCATCCACGACAAAACTGTGGTCGAGTGTGTCGCGCTGGAAATAATAAGGGAAGATAAATAGGACGAGGCCGAACGTCAGAGGGCTCAGAATAGCGGTCAGGATCACATCCTTAATCGCGCGATGGAGCGGAAACTCAGACTGAATTCTTGCACCTGGAACAAGGTTCATTGCGGTCGCCTTATAGGATCATCTTTTGCCGGAGAGCTTGGCCTTACGCACACCAGAAATGCAGCGATCAGACCTTATCAGGAACCACTTCCGCGTCTGAACTACCCTCAACATCCGGGCTCTCAGGCCAGAAACGCTGCTTCAGTCTCGAATACGCCTCACTCGCATTGATTTCTGCCGCAACGGCGTCGCTGACCGGTCGCCGCGGACGCAATTCGACTTTATTGCTGGAGCGGCCAGAATCGCCTGTCAGCTTTATACCTGAAAGCCTGGCTTCAAATCCCTCCTCATAGGGAAGCTGAAGTATTCGACACATTTCTTCTGTTACAACTTCTGGCTCAGAGCAGAAGGTTTCATAGAGGACAATGTTTTCTTTCGGGAAAAGCGAAACAATATGTTCTGTTCGCTCACAGAAATCCTGAAACCCGTCCAGTGACTTATCCCATCCTTCGCGAATATAGTTAAGCCAGGTATCGACGGGGTCGCGCAGTGTNAGCAATGANCGGGTCGGAATACCTGCCTCTTCAAGCGATACAAGGAGCGCACTTTTCTNNNNCNTCTGAACCTGCATGAAGTTGCTGTGTGCNTGATCGCGNNCCACGAGATATCGNCCTGTCATTGTACAGGCTTNATGCACGAAACTCAGGCGCGCGGCGAACACCTCACGCGCGAATACATCGGATGACTTTCCTCCGATAAAATCGGAGTCCCGGCGCGCATAATTCGCGATGAACTGCTGAACCGGGTCATAGGGATTGAAGCGAATGCTACCCACGACTGGGGAAACTTCGCTGATCACCGCGACAGCGGGCTGAGCGGCAAGGGCCTTACTCATCACTGTACCACCCGAACCCGCAAGATGATGGATGGTGCGAATTGCCGTATGGTCGAACATCTTCATGTCGTCGTCCCCCGAACTCTTCGCATACACGCAAACTTCTTCGCCCTGCAATCACGGTAGGATTTAAACTNTGTCATTTTGNGAAAAGNTGGTTTCAGATTAGGCTGAATCCATGGCACTTATGGCTCATCTGTGCGCCGGATGGGAAATCCGCCCGCATGCCCGCCACGACCGCGCAGGCATCCAGCAGGTTTATGCCAGTTGTCTGAAGGAATTCCCCTGGCCATTTGCGCGACACACAGAGCCTGAAGGTCTGGAATACGCGCTAAGCTACACAACAACGCTCGTAGCGACCGAGCCTTCAGCAGGCATTGTCGGCTTCATGATCCTCAACACCGAAACAGGATATCTGAGCCATCTGTTTGTCGATCCCGACTGGCGGTTTTGCGGCATCGGATCCGGACTGATGGACGTCGGACGCGTGCTCTGCTCAACACCTCTGATTATGGAACTCGACCTTCGCAATGCTCATGCACGTGCCGCCTGCGCCGCAGCGGGCTGGCAGGAGATGGCCACGCAGGACCATGTTCCCATAGGACATGTTCGACTCACTCTGTCATGACGCCTGATTTCTGCCCTCCAGATCAAACACCATATTTCTGCCCGATAGGAAGACTACAGAGCGCTTTATGGACCTGACCTTTCACCCTTCTGCGGGTTGGACCCTCCGTCCCGCCGGACCTGCTGACTTTAACGGCATTTCTCAGGTATTTCTGACCTGCCTTTCTGAATTCCCCTGGCGCTCTGCCCCGCGNCGGGAGCTGATGCAGATGGAAAACGCCCTGCTTTCGGGNGAGTGTTTTGTCGTCACAGAGCCTCGGGCNGGCGTGGTCGGCTTCATGATCATGGATGCGGTATCAGGGTATATATCGCACCTCTTCGTTGATGCCGACTGGCGCTTTTGCGGCATTGGCAGCAGTTTGTTACAGGTCGCACGAAGCGTAACCTCAGAGCCTCTGAAACTTGATGTGGATCACCAGAACACAGGCGCACTTCGGGCTTATCAGGCACTTGGCTGGACCGAAGTCATCAATGCGCAGAAAAATGCGCGCGGACAACGTCGACTGATCAGTCCTTAATGGTCCGATGAATTGTATTAACGCCTGGCCTGCGTGATAAATTAGAGCTGAATGATACCGGGAGCCCCTATGGCACATTATGTTGTGAGACTGCGCGGAGAACACTTCCCGCTCTATGACAAGAACNGCTGGAAGCTTTTCGGCTTTTACATTGCGCGCAACATCAATGCTGATTCTGCTGAAGAAGCCGAATTGGAAGCCGTGCAATCAGTCCAGACAGACCCTGTCTGGGCACACGTCCGGCCGCGCCCTGGCTTCCCGACTCCGCGCATCTATCCTGAAGAGGTGGAACAGACAGACGAACCGGTCTTTCCGGAAGAGGAATACGAATTCTTCCGGATGCGGAAATAAAGACTAAACCTCACGCTCTCCGAACAATGCAGAGCCAACCCGGATCTGCGTTGCGCCAAACAGGATTGCTGTCTCAAAGTCATTGCTCATACCCATGGAAAGCTGAGAAAGGCCGTATCGTTCGGCAAATTTTCCGAGCAGCGCAAAATGCGGTCCAGCCGGCTCATCGGCAGGCGGAATACACATCAGCCCAACCGGCTTGATGTCGTAGTTGGGGCAGGTTTCCGTGAGAAATGTATCCAGATCATCAGGAAGAACACCAGACTTCTGGTCCTCTTCCCCGGTATTCACCTGAACAAGGATCTCAGGGCTGCGGCCAAGTTTCTGAACGGCATCAGCAATCGTGCGGCACAGCTTTTCCCGGTCCAGCACGTCAATCGTATCGAACAAAGCGACAGCGTCTTCGGATTTTTTGGACTGCAGCGGTCCGATCAGGCGCAGTTTCAGATCCGGATAGGTCTCCCAGCGTGCTGGCCAGCGCTCCTGCGCTTCCTGAACCCGGTTCTCACCAAACACCCGGACGCCTGCTGAAAGCGCCGCTTCGATACGGGCCTCCGGCTGTCGTTTCGATACCGCAACGAGTTCCGGGCGATCATCGCGCTCTGCCTTTTGACAGGCTCGGAAAATCCGGTCTTCTATCTCGGCGAGGTTCTGCTCAAAGCTCATGAATATGTCCGTCAGCCNTCAAAANTCANTNCANAGGTGGAAGCTGGTCTCTGCCGTAAGGCAGGCGACACGTCAAATGCCCNCCNCCTGGCCGGGCGCGTTTTTCCTGACAGACCCAAAGCGTGTTCCGGACCCACTGGCGATTGTGCCGACGCTGCCACCCGGCACAGGCATCATCTATCGCCACTTCGGGGCCCACGACCGTGAGGCTGTCGCGCGTAAACTTCGTCGGGCCACCCTTCAGACGGGCGCGCCGTTCCTGACTGCGAATGATCCGGAATTAGCCATGACGGTAAAAGCCGATGGCGTCCATTGGCCAGAAGCAGAGGCGCATAAAGCCCGCAAATGGCGCGGACGTTTTTTCTTTCAGACCCAATCCGCACATAGCCCCAAAGCCTTACGCGAGGCGGTGTGCGACGGCGTGCTGTTTTCGACGGTCTTTCCGTCACGAAGTCCAAGTGCTGGAAGAGCAATCGGCGCAATCAGATTCCGGCAGCTCGCAAACGCCGCAAACCTCAAGATTTACGCACTTGGAGGCGCCAGTGGCGCGACAGCAGGACAGGTCACACAGTCCGGAGGCTTCGCCGCAATCGATGGATTTATCTAATCTGCCTGGAGTCCCGACCACGCTCAAAGGTGGTCACATTTAGCGGCTCCAGCCACGCACATCTGTCTTCATCAAATACAGAGCGATGCGGTGTCACATCTTTCAGGCTCGGTATACAGCCGACCGCAATGCCAACCCCAGTCGGATGGCGCTCGGTGCTCCAGTAAAGCGTGGTCACACAGGTCGGGCAGAAATGCTAAATAAAGTCTCCGCCCGAGTCAGCCTTGCGAACAAATCGCTGCGATACGCCGCGAATCTCGACTTTGGCTCGATCAAAATAGGCACCGAGCCCGAAGGGCGAGCCTGTCCGGCGTTTGCAAGCCGAACAATGGCATTGAACAATCCCGGTCGGTTCGCCCTCACAACGCGCGACGAGCCCGCCGCATTGACAGCGGGCTGAGTGATGATCACTCATCGTCAGACGGGTCAGGCACACCAACGACATGGAAACCTGCATCCACGTGCAGCACTTCACCCGCGATGGACTGGCCAATGTCAGACAGAAGATACAGGGCCGCGCCAGCAACGCCTTCCATCTTTGTGTCTTCCTTCAGAAGAGACCATTCGCGGCCCGTGCCCATGAGGGATTTGCCGCCGCGAATACCAGCGAGTGAAAGCGTACGCATGGCACCTGCGGAGATGGCGTTCACGCGGATGCCTTGCTTGCCAAGGTCACGCGCCGCATAGCGCGTGGAGGCCTCAAGCGCCGCCTTGGCCACACCCATCACGTTATAGGACGGCACCGTCCGCTCGGCACCAAGATAGGTCATGCAGATGATTGATCCGCCGTCCGGCATCATTTCAGACGCGCGCCGCGAGCAATCGATGAAGGAATAGACAGAGATGTCCATGGCCCGGCGGAAGCCTTCGCGGGAGGTGTTGGCGACCATAGATCCCATGAGTTCTTCCTTACCCGCAAAGGCAATGGAATGAACGAGAAAGTCAATCTTGCCCCACTTCTCTTTGACCGCCGCGAATGCCGCATCCATGCTTTCATCGTCCGTCACATCGGCCGGGATCATGAAGTCCATGCCAATCGACTCAACCAGTGGGCGGACACGGCGCTCAAGACCTTCGCCCTGATAGGTGAACGCGATCTCGGCGCCTTGCGCGGCGAGTTGCTTGGAAATGCCCCAGGCGATGGAATTCTGGTTTGCGACACCCATGACGATGCCGCGCTTGCCAGCCATGAGGTTGCCTTCCGGCATGTTCCAGTCAGACATCCATGTCTCCATTCGATCAAAAATACGTGCACATTCGCTAAGTGTGCTCTGATCAAGCGTCAAGACACGGCGATAGTGTGGCGATCAGAGATCCAGATGAAAAAACTGGTTGAAATCGCTCGGTTCGTAGTCTGCAAATTTGTCGCCTGAGACGAAACCAAAGCGCTCGTAAAGCGCGATGGCAGCCGCAAACGCGGCGCCGCGCCCGGTTTCTACACTCAGCCGGGAATAGCCGCGCTGAAGCGCCAATCCCATGAACTCTGCGAGCAGCCGCGCCGCCACACCTTTTCTCAGATGATCGGTATGGGTCCGCATGGATTTAATCTCGGCATGGCTGACTGACAGCTGCTTCAAGGCGCCGCATCCGAGCAATTTATCGTCCTGCCAAAGCGTCAGAAACGTAATATCCAGCGTCTGCAGGGCCGTAAGATCGAGCGCGAAAGCTTTCCCGGGCGGAGAATTGGCATGCATATCCCGGAAATGGTGATCGAGAAGTGCGATGACCTGTGGGTCTGCGAAATCGCCCGGCCGGACTTCCAGAATTGATTCAATCTCAGGTCCCACGTGTATCTCCGAATATGTGGATGTGGAGGCGATCAGTAAACCTGAAGCCGTGTTTCAGGCATTTATCAATGATCCAACCGCTTCGGTCTCGTATATCTTTGCTGCTCGTACCCAAAGGCATCAAAAAGACGCGATCGTGGGCGATTTTGTACCGGTCGGAAATCCGCAGGACTTCCTCAACATCTCCCGGCTCGCTGATCACGAATTTGAACCAGGAGGAAGGAAGCGCCGCGAACGCGGTCAGACTTTGTTCACGCTGAGCCACGGCCATATCATTGCCTGAATGGGACAGCTTGGGCGAGACATTGAACTGATTGATGAGTGGGATGAGGTCCCGCGTGGGAAGCACAGACCCATTGGTTTCAATCTCGACCCAGACCGGACCACACGCCTCCTTGATGGCCGTAATCAGCGGCGCAAGTCTGCCCTTCTGCATCAGCGGTTCACCACCGGTAATCACAATGCCTGACGGTGATGTGTCCGCAACCCGCGAAACGATCTCGTCTATCGTCTGGACGATTCGTTCATTCTCTGGGGCGAACTTTCGACCCGTCTCATGGTCAAAAGCGGTGCCTTCCCAGTTCCAGGTATAGGCCGTATCGCACCAGACACAGTGAAGATTACATCCCGACAAGCGGATGAATGTACGCGGCGAGCCGAGGCTCGGGCCTTCGCCCTGAACAGACGCAAAGATCTCAGGCTGGCCCTGATCATCAACAGCCAACCAGAGCGTGTCGTCAGCCATGGTGAGCGATCAGAGGTCTGACTGCTTCATCAGACCGACGCGCATGTCGTCAGCCGCATAAATGAGCTTGTCATCGGCATACAGTCGCCCATCGGCGATTCCCAGAACGAGGCGACCACGTTTCACGCGCTTAATATCGACTTCATAGCGAACCATCTTCACGTCAGGGGTAACCTGACCGGTGAATTTCACATTGCCGACGCCCAGAGCGCGCCCCTTGCCTGGAGACCCGCTCCAGCCGAGCCAGAAGCCCACATTCTGCCACATGGCATCAAGTCCGAGACACCCTGGCATGACCGGATCACCGATGAAGTGACACTTGAAGAACCAGAGGTCTGGATGGATATCGAGCTCACCAACAACATTGCCCTTACCATGTGGTCCACCATCAATCGTGATTTCGGTAATGCGGTCCATCATCAGCATCGGAGGCGATGGCAGCTGAGCATTCCCTTCGCCGAACAGGCTGTTGCGCCCACTCTCAAGAAGCTCTTCGTAAGTATAGGATGATTGAGGTGTAAAAGTTCCTGACAAGGGAATAATCCTTCTCGCGCGTCGTTCGGCGGGTATGAAGTCTTCTGTCAAACGGCAAGTCCGCGCAGAGGTCAACCGCTAAAGGCGATCACCCTGCACATGCTGTTCAGTGCGAGCCGTTCATTTCCGCATCAGAAACAGCGGCTGTCGCGACGTTCATTTCCACCGATTCAGGCACAGTGCCGGGCGCGCCCCAGAGCTTTGCTTTCTCTGCAAAGCCGCGTCGGTGATTGATGTAGATTTCGCAATAATCACCTTCACACCCGATCAGCGTCGCAATCGCGCCAGGCTCGATCTGAGCGATCACGCGCGCATCGGCGTCATCCGATTTCAATAGAGGAAGGCGTGTATCGCCATAGACCATTACGCTGGGTTCTGCGCCGAGCGTGCGCTCGTGCATCCAGACCTCATCGCCAGCCGGGTCACGCACCATGCGCCAGTCACGAGATTCCTTGATCACCATCACCGGCAGACCCTGACGCTCATAACGCCAGGCAATCGGATATTCGAGGCTTGGCCCGATACGCCCATGCACGGCAGAGTATTTGAGCGATTCAAATCGCGGCACAGGTTTTCCGGAAAATGCACTGATCCGCACAGCCTGCGTAGACTGGTCTGATGGCTGGATCACCTGCGCAGCAGCTGGCAGGCCAAACAGTGATACGGATAAGATCAGGCTTCGGAAAACCGTAAACATTGGCATTCACCGTTAAGAATTGGTCAGGAAGTGTTTGCCGGTTTTAGGTGAATGATGGGTAAACATTGAGGCTGGAAATTCAGTGATCCACAGACGCATTCTCCCCACGTCGACCTCATCGGGACATCAAGAGAACTGAATAGCTCCGGGCGAAATCCAGAGCTTTGACACGTCTGAGAAAGACACGGCGCTGAAATACAGTGAAATATTGATGGCAGGGGCTGCTTTCAGATTGCGGAATCTGATGCATTGGCCATATCGCTGGTGTTTGCTATGCCAGACAAAAAAGTCAGCAGGATAGGGACGCGATGTCATCGCAGAAAATCAAGGTCATTGTCACACGTCGCTTGCCGAGCGTCGTCGAGCTTCGTCTGAAAGAGCTTTTCGATACCACGCTCAATGAGTCTGACACGCCCATGTCTCAGGGCGAACTGGCTGACGCCGTCGCTGAAGCAGACGTTCTGGTGCCGACGGTGACAGACCGTATTGATGGGCGTGTGCTGGCACATGCCAATGACAAGCTCAGGCTGATCGCACAGTTTGGCGCAGGCGTGGACAATATCGACGTCCAGTCCGCCACCCAGCGAGGCATCACAGTCACAAACACGCCCGGCGTTCTCACCGAAGACACCGCCGACATGACCATGGCACTCCTCTTGGCCGTGCCGCGGCGTATGATTGAAGGCGTGAAAGCCATCGAGAATGATGACTGGCAGGGCTGGACACCAACCTGGATGATGGGACGCCGCATCTCCGGCAAGCGGCTCGGAATTATTGGCATGGGCAGGATTGGTCAGGCTGTGGCCCGACGTGCCCGCGCCTTTGGCATGCAGATTCATTATCACAACCGCAAGCCTGTCAGCTCTCAGATCGAAGAGAATCTGGGCGCGACCTATTGGGACAGCCTCGATCAGATGCTGGCGCGGATGGATTTCGTTTCAGTGAACTGTCCGCACACTCCCGCAACATATCACCTGCTCTCAACCCGCCGCATTGAGCTGATGCAGCCACACGCCTTTATCGTAAACACATCACGCGGTGAGGTGATTGATGAGGCGGCTCTGGCGCGAGCGCTGGAAGACGGGAAAATCTCAGGTGCCGGCCTCGACGTGTTCGAGCATGAGCCTGCGATCAACCCGAAGCTGAAAGATCTTCCAAACGTCGTGCTCCTGCCTCACCTGGGCTCCGCGACTGAAGAAGGTCGAACCGAGATGGGTGAGAAGGTGCTGATCAATATCAAAACCTTTGTGGATGGCCATAAGCCACCAGACCGTATCATTCCGTCTATGCTCTAGCGCTGAGAAGAGCCGCCGAACAGCGGCTCAGTCTGACTGACCGGTCTGGCCATCTGTGAAGACGGTGGCGAGAAACGCTCGCAAATCTTGCAGGGTCTGCATGGGCGCCTCTTCATGCGGAAGATGGCCAACGGTCGGATATTCCTTCAGGCGAGAGTTTGGCAGCAAGCTGTGAAACCGCCGGGCATGGTCAGGCGGTATGATTTCATCGGCCTGCCCCTGAAGGATCAGCACTGACACTTCCAAATCTTTCAGCTTTTCGGCGTCTTCGCCTGCTGCTGCGCGATCTCGTGTTGAAATCTCCAGAATGGCCTGACGATGGCCCGGCGCGCGAACAAGATCAGCATATTGAACCACGGCGGCTTCGGTGACGAACCCCTGATCAACGAACGCGCTTTCCATGCCAGCACGCACGGCTGGCTCCGGATCGAGACTGGTCAGGAGCGGATGCAGCCAGCTGAGCGCAGCCAGTTTGTAGACCCAGGGTGATTGCGATGTATCCGCCGGAGCTGGCGGCAGGCCCGAAGCTGCGATCAAGACAAGTCCTTCAAGCGCATCTGACTCATCAACGGCATAGAGCCAGGCCGCATGACCGCCCAGCGAAGAGCCAACGAGAACAAACCGATCGAGCCCGATCGCGTCAGCGAAATCTCCGAGAAAGTCCGCCAACCCCGCACTGGAAAGGTCTGTTGAATCCAGAACACGTGTCAGGCCATGACCCGGCAGATCAACAGCCACAACCCGATAGCCGTCTTCCAGATTGGCACGCCAGCTTCTCCAGGTTGCGACTGACGATCCAATTCCATGCACCAGAAGCAGAACCGGTGCATCTTTTGGTCCCTCATCCGTGTAATGGGTGATCAAACCATTTGAGAGTGTCACAAACTCGGAGGTTTCGGCAGTATACCTCACTTCAAGCCGCGAATAGGGGATGTCTGCGCGACGAACGGCAAGCCATGTCGCAGCCAGCGCTGACACCAGCACCAACAAAACAACCACAATCCGACGAAACATGACCCTGCCCGAACCTGTCACAAAAGCGTCAGGAGAAGTACACACACGCCCGTAGACTTCAAGGCGTAAGTTCCTGCTGTCCGTGACAGCTCAATCTGCTCCGCATACGGAGCAAGCAGGATCTTTGGGCAAGGACACTGCACGGGTCTGGCCCGCCAGCCCTTCCATTATAGTCAAAACGCTAAACATATTTCTGGTCTCACCCAGCACATAGCGGATCGCAAGCAGAGCAAGATGGCTCGCTGTCAGATGCGTGACAGCGCCAAGCACGCCCAGATCATTGCAATCCCCGGCTTGTGGCGGTTCTTCCGGCACCAGGCATTGATAACACGGCGCATCAGGGTCGCCTGGCGGATT
>PABS01000082.1 GCA_002699325.1 Ponticaulis sp.
CTAGGCCTATACCATGTGCGACTTCGTGAAATTGAAACTCCAGATTCTGAAGTGAAGCGCCCTTAATAGTGTCCATTACAGCACTTAATACCAAATCCGCGCTATTGCGGCTTAGGATGCGTCTCACCGTAGTTTCCGATGCTCTAATACGAGCATATTGTTCTGTCATATCATTCAATGCGACGCCCTCAGAGACGTCACCAATGAGCCAACCATTCGGTACGAGAAATGCTTCTCCTTCTTTGCCTCCAGCAATTCCGACACAAGAGATGCGTCGAAAACCGATGATTTCAGATATGGCGTGGAAATTTCCACCGAAGTGCTGCTCTGCCGTTTCGCGAATTTGAGAATATGAGTTCCGAATAGGGGCAACCCCCAAAATTCCGGTTACTTTTTCAAAGCGCGTACCGTTCCTGAATTGACGATAAGGCGCGACCCAGAATATTAATCCATCTTGGGTTATAAATTTCGTATTCAAGAAGAGCGGTTTCAATTGTAACCAATTGCCCGTTCCTAAACCTTCCTCGATGGCAGCCAACAAGTCTGCATCAAATATCTTATCCAAGTTGCTAGTTTTCAACTCGGTTCGGGCAACTTCCAGATTGCCGTTTCCGATTTCAAAGAAGATTTTCTCAACTTTTTGCAGCACTACCGATGAAAGCACCTTGCCCTTCTCCCCCCAAGCGTCCTGTCGTCTGATTTTTCTATTGTATTGAATTTCTGCGCGAAGGCTATCGATAGTTGATTTTTGAGCTGACGAGTCTCTTTCAGAGTGCATCGTATCGTCTGCAATAGATGCCACAAAGAGGACTATGCTGTTCAGCTTGTTCGAAGTGTCTTCTGGCTTCGTCAGCAAGAATTGGAGACACAATGCATAACGGATGATGTAGTCGCTACTTTGCGAATTTGGGCAGACGAGATTGGGTTAGCGGCCTTGGCGCTTGAGCTAGAGCTGGACCAATTCAATCTGCGTAAAATGCTCAAGCGCACAAAACCTTTGTCAACAGCACTGCTTGAACAGCTCGCGTAAAACACGAACAGGTCAAAAGTGTCGTCCAGTCTCAGCTTTCCCTTATCCCCCCTTTTCCAGGGGGAGAGCCCACCGGGCCTGCGGTCAGGCTTATCGGTCCATCGCTTGCAGGCGGGACTCCTCCCCTTAAAAAGGGGAGGTTGGGTGGGGATCACTCCGGTTACAAAACGTACAGGTCTGAGTTCGCGGCAATACAAGCAAGCGCGCAGGCGCAGGGCGACCGAACCATAGGTGAGGAACACGCCCGAGCAAATCTAACAGAAAACCAACCACAAAAATGGCTCCTGAAAGAAGACCAGCGTCAGGCTGACATGGCAGCGGGCCGGGTACGGATTGGCGGGTTCAGCGTGACCACGCCGCACAATCTGCCGGAGCGTCGACGTCGCCGAAAACGCCGGGTTCAGCGCCTCCGCACGGACCCGCTCCTGGAGATCGACGTGCCGAAGCTTTATGCGCGCATTGCCCGCCTGCCCCGCGTCCTGAAGCGCGCCGACAAAATGGCGGAGCGTCTGGCAAGGAAGGCGCTTCTAGTCGGTCTGCAGGATACCAAACAGTGTCATCCCGGAAGCCTGACCGAAGGACGGGCTATCCGGGACCCAGAGAGTTCGGGACAATTTCTGGATCCCGGCTCTCGCCCTGGTGCCGGGGCTTCGGCCGGGATGACAAGCTCAGCAGCCTTGAGCGCGACCCATCGCGCAGCGCCGAAAAGGCGCACAGCGGGCGGTCATACAAAAAAGGGAGAAGGGCCTATAAGCTCCCTGAACCGCCTCTATTTCAAGCCGCTGGCGCACTGGTTGCCGCCCGAACCGCTCTATTATTCCACCGAGGACCAGCAAGAGCGGGACGACTTCAACATGCTCCATCTGAAAGCCTGTGAGGTGTTGGATGGGATTGGGCTGCGACAGTTGCCGGACAAGGCCAGCAAACTGCCCCGGCTGAAGGTGTTCGAGCCGCCTCCCCCGCCCCGAATCTCTCTCATCTGACCCTTGCCGCCTCAGCCCCGCGCTGACGCGGTTCTGGCGCTAAAATGCCCGTCATTCCGTNTACTGAACATGGTCAGATTTGGTAAACCACAAGCTCTACTCTATAGTGACACTACCCCGTGTCCGCGGGCGAGCGCGTGCGTCGCCGTGCGTGTGTTTGCGTATCTTTTTTGAATCACAACACACACCGAAAGGAAGCCTATGGAAAAGGCCTCAGAAAACCCGATCCTCAATCGTATCTACACGTTGAAAGGTGAGCCGGACGAAGTCCGTGACGCCTATAAGGACTGGGCACAGACTTATGAAAAAGACACTGTGGAAGATATGGGCTATATCGCCCCGGCTGTCGTGGCCGATAAAATCGCGGCTCTGATGCCAGATGCCAAACTGGTGCTCGATGCCGGNTGCGGCACAGGNCTTGCCGGGGTCGAGCTATCGCAGCGCGGCTTCAAAACGATTGATGGCATGGATATCTCGCCAGACATGCTGGACATGGCACGTGAGAAAGAGGTNTANCGAAANCTNCAGGTNGAGGATATGACCGGCCCACTCTCCTATGAGAGCAACACNTANGACGCCGTNTCCTGTGTCGGCACATTNACNCANGCNCATGTTGGCCCNAAAGGCTTCAACGAGCTNTTACGNATCACCAAGCCCGAAGGCATGGTNGTNGCNACNGTNCATGAAGATGTCTGGGATGATGGCTATCAGGANCACTTCAAAGCNNTNGAAGCTGCNGGAAAAGCGCGNGTGACCTCCATCGAAGACGCNGCNTANCACCTTCACGGCTGCAAGCTNTGCGTGCTTCAGCCACTCGCGCCATAGCCTACGAGCGAAGCAAACTTGGAAAACTCTCTCTCCTCTCTCCTTTCCAGAGAGAGGGCGCTAAAAAACCACCAACTCCTGATCGACGAGTCGCCGGATCATAAGATCGCGGCTTCCCGGCGGGGGTTTGTGGGCTTCGGCATAAAGCCGGTTGGTGATGAACCAACCGGTCAGCCGAAAGCCTTGGCCGACTTCTTCGGGAGTAGCATCAGCCTCTGAACTGACCAGAAATGCTGGCAGCGGAAGCAGTTTGTCGATGTATTCCGGCACTTCTTCACCACAGGCCGCCCGGCCAGTTCGGGGGCTCACATGGGTGAGCTTGTCGGTCCGGCCAGAGACGGCGCATTTGGAAAAATCGAGGCCATAGCCAACAGTACGGAGAAAACCAACTTCCCAGCTGACCATCAAAGCTGGCCAGAGTTCTTTATCGGTCAGAAGGTCGAGCACCGTTTCAGTGGCATCAAACAGGTTCGGATAGGCCTGACCGTCAGGAAGCGAAGTATTCAGCAAAGAGGTGACCGAATTGAGCGCATGAAGCGCAAGCCTCGAAGACATCAACATGCCGGCCCGGTGGCTGGTTGGTTCCGACAGATTGAAATTACCAAGCTGGTTTTCAGTTCTGGCGCGCCATTCCAGCTCCAGTGAGGTACCGATCTCGAAACTCGCACGCTTTTTCGAGCTGCCGCCGCCATGAATGAAACCAGACTGGCGGCCATGCTCTCGCGTAAATGCGTCGAGGATCAGACCAGACTCGCCAAAACGGCGGGTGCCCAGAACAAGTCCCTGATCACGCCATTCCATTACACATCAAACTCGAGCCCGAATGGGGTGTAGGAGTCGCGCTTTTCTTCCCAGCGTTCATCCACTTTGACAAACAGAAACAGGTGAACCTTTCGGTCCAGCATTGCTTCCAGTTCTTCCCGGGCGCGCTTGCCGATTTCCTTGATCGAGCTGCCGCCTTTGCCGAGCACCATGCCCTTATGATTTTCACGGCCAACAATCACAGCCTGCTGGATCTTCACAGATCCATCTTTACGCTCTTCCCAGCTCTCGGTGTCGACCATCAACTGATACGGCAGCTCTTCATGAAGCCGGAGCATGAGCTTTTCGCGCGTCACTTCAGACGCCAGAAGCCGCATTGGCAGATCTGCCGTCTGTTCCGGATCATAAAGGTAAGGTCCTTCCGGCACGGCGCGCGCGAGGAGGTCGGTTAGGACATCAACGCCGTCACCATTCGCCGCCGAGATCGGGAATATATCAGAGTAGATCCCTTCGGCATGGAGTTTCTGGATGATGGGCAGCACTTCAGCATGGTCGAATTCATCGATCTTGTTCAGTGCCAGAACCGCTTTTCGGCCAAGCTCTTTAAGATCGTTCATCACGCGCAGGTCGTCTTCAATACTGCGCTTTTGCGCGGCCGTCACATCGCGCTTCTGGGATTTTGCGACCCAGCCTGTCGCGTCGATAACATGCAGAATGACGTCAGCGTCTTCAGCGCCCGCTAGCGCGGCTTTCACCATGGCGCGGTCAAGCCGACGACGGGTTCGGAAAATTCCTGGCGTATCGACCAGAATGAGCTGCGCGTCATCGCGCATGGCGATGCCACGCACCGGAAAGCGCGTGGTTTGAACCTTCTGTGTAACAATGGCGACCTTGGCGCCGACAATACGGTTCACCAGGGTCGACTTGCCAGCGTTTGGCGCACCGATCACAGCAACAAAGCCGGCACGTGTGGTGTCTGTTTCAGGCGTCATCCGCCGTAAATCCTTCTACATTGTGCTCAACGAGCATAAGCTTGGCTGCCGCACGTTGGGCATCCTGTTTTGAAAGGCCTCGCCCTTCCACGGGTTCGAATTCTCCAACGAGAACACGCGCGGCAAACTCTGGTGCGTGGTCAGGGCCCACCTGGCCAACAATTTCATAACTCGGGGTCGCAAAGCCCTGACCCTGCGCCCATTCCTGAAGAGCAGATTTGGGGTCCTTGGGCCGTTTGCCCACCGATTTCAACAGCGGTCCCCAGCACGTCTCGATCAGTCGCGTTGCGGGTTTCAGACCACCGTCCAGATACACCGCGCCAAGCACTGCCTCACAAATATCCGACAGGATTGAGGTTTTTGCACGGCCGCCAGCCTTTTCTTCAGCCGGGTCCAGAATGAGATAGCGATCAAGGCCGAGCTTTCTGGCGACACTGGCACAAGCATCGCGGTTCACCAGTGCATTGAGGCGTGGCGCAAGTCCGCCCTCAGGTTCGCCTTCGAATTTCTCAAACAGCAGATTGGCGATCACGAGGCCCAATACCCTGTCACCCAGAAATTCGAGGCGTTCGTAAGAAAATCGCGCCCCGTGCTCCTGGACAGCGCTCGAATGGGTCATGGCCCGGTCAAGCAGCGAGCGGTCCTTGAATTTGTATCCAATTGCGTCTTCCAGCTCGGTACACTGCTCATCGCCCAGGCGCGGCAGTTTCGCAGCCTGCTTCACGCGGGCGCGGAGGCGCGTACGCTTCGGTCGCGCCGGCCTCACGGATACATGCCTNTCGGAAACGCCTCGATAATCACCATGGCCAGCGCATACGGGTCGTCATCAGTGATGGACAGATGAACATAGGCGTCCCAGCCGTCTGGCGTCATTTGTTTCAGCCGTTCTGCAGCGCCGCCNGNGAGCTCAATCGTCGGCTTNCCGGAGGGCAGATTNACGACACCCATATGCTTCCAATGTACACCGCGCCGGGGGACACCGGTCCCAAGCGCCTTGGCGCAGGCTTCCTTGGCTGCAAACCGCTTCGCATAGGTTTCTGCTTTCAGTTTTCTACGTTCAGCCAAAGCAATTTCGGTCGGGGTGTAGACACGGTTCTTGAAACGCTCTCCAAAGCGATCAAGCGTCTTCCGGATGCGCCGGATGTCTGCCATGTCCTGGCCCATGCCGATGATCATGCACGCGCCTCATCCATCAGGCGGCGCATTTCTCCAATTGCGGCTTCGAGGCCCACAAATACGGCCTCACCGATAATGAAGTGACCGATGTTAAGTTCAGTCAACTCAGGAATTTGAGCGATGGGTGTCACNGTATCATAGGTCAGGCCATGACCAGCCTGAGGTTCAATACCAAGGCTCACAGCACGCTCGGCGCAGGCCTGAATACGCTCGAGCTCTTCGCCCGCGAGGGCACCTTCTTCAGCCTGGCACAGTTCGACAAAGCGCCCTGTATGAAATTCCGTCACGCTCGCGCCGATCTGATGCGCNGCGGTGAGCTGAACCATGTCTGGCTCNATGAAGAGCGAGACCTTGGATCCGTTCTCTCTCAACTGACGGACATAGGGCGCAAGATGATTGTGACCACGCGCAACATCGAGNCCGCCTTCCGTGGTGCGTTCTTCGCGCTTTTCCGGTACGAACATGGCCGTCTCGGGCTTAAATGCNAGCGCGATGTCCAGCATTTCCTCCGTTGCGGCCATTTCCAGATTGATCGGTAGATCTGTAGCTTCACGAATGCGCTGCAGATCGGCATCCATGATGTGGCGCCGATCTTCGCGCAGATGGATCGTCAGACCATCACCACCCGCCCGGCTGACAATTTCAGCGGCGCGAAACGGGTCCGGATGAAGGCCACCTCTGGCATTTCGGATCGTCGCAACATGATCAATGTTCACGCCGAGACGGATACGATCACCCATTAAAACTTCCTCCGGCTGCCAGGCTTCACGGGCTCCAGTGCCGCCAGCTCAGCGGGGAGATCATTTGGATCATAGTCAGGAAAATCCACGGCAGCGAGCGAGATCAGATCTGTGCCGACATCTGCCTTGCCGTTTGAACGGTCAATAATGCAGCCGCCGCCAACCAGAGTACCCGGATGGCTTTTCAGCGCCTCAACGGTCTCACGGAAGGATTTTCCTGTGGTGACGATATCTTCCATCAACAGAATGCGGTCATCTGGCTCGAACTCGAAGCCGCGCTTATAGATCAGAACATCGTCTTCATTGCGCTCAGCAAACATGGCGCGTGCGCNGAGTTGCCGTGCCATCTCATAGCCCGGAATAATGCCGCCAACGGCAGGNCCGGTGACNACNGTGATCTTGCCAAACTTCTCTCTGACTTGCGCAGCCAGNGCCGCGCACAGTTTTTCAGACACTTCAGGCTTTGAAAAAACCAGAGCCTTCTGAAGGAAGACCGGACTACGGCGTCCGGACGACAAAATGAAATGGCCTTCCAGCAAAGCGTCAGCATCGCGGAAAGCGTTGAGAACCTCTTCAGGCGACATGTATCAGCCTCTTATGCGTTCCACCTTGTCGACCGCCGACAAAGCGCGAAGCGTCGCCAGAATCAAGGTGAGGTGTTTCAGATCAGCGACTTCGATATCAAACATCAGGTCGGTGAAATCAATTGATCTTTCGCCCGACTTCACGGTGATGATATTCCCGCCACTCTCAGCGATCGCTGTACAGAGCTGTGCCATGACGCCAGCCCGATTGTTCGCCGTGACGCAGATACGGCCCAGAGCCATAATCCCTCCATCTGGCTGACCCGACCAGGAAAGGTCGAACCAACGTGCCTGTTCGGCGCCGTCGTCAGCCAGGCGGTTACAATCGATGCAGTGCACGGTGATGGGCTCACCTTTCTTCTGAAGGCCGACAATACGGTCACCCAGAACAGGCGAGCAATCATGACAAAGATGAAGACCGCCTCCGGCAGGCATATCGCGAATGTCTATCAGGCGATTTGCTGTCGATTCATCAAGCCGCATGGCCTCAATGGAGCGCATAATCTCCTGAGCCCGTGCAGGAAAAGCTTCAGCAATCACCTGTTTCACGTCGATCGCCTGTCGACCAAGTTCTTCCAGCAGCGCATCGCCGGACTTCAGATGAAGCCGGTGAGCGACTTCGTCGAGATCGAGCTCTTCCGTCGTAAAATTCAGGCGGTGAAGTGCGGCTTCAAGCGCGCTTTCACCCAGCGAATGATAACCCGCAGATTCACGCGAGCGGATAAGACGACGGATGGCCGATTTCGCGCGCCCCGTCTGCGTCAACGCGTCCCAACCNGCGACGACTGCAGGCTTTTCACCGCGGATGATTTCGACCACATCNCCATTGCGCAGCCCGGTGCGGAGCGGACGNGTCTCNCCATTGATCCGNCATCCCTGGCAAGTATCGCCAACCCGGGTGTGAACGGCATAGGCAAAATCCAGAGGCATGGCCCCGGATGGCAGTACGATCAGGCGCCCTTTTGGTGTGAAAGCGAACACATGATCAAGGTACATTTCGAGCTTGGCGTGCTCGTAGAACTCCTGCGCATCNGCACCATCGCCAATCATCTCAGCAAAAGCAGTCAAACTTCTGGCCGGATCAAGNCCGACTTCGAGNGCGCCCTCAGCATTGAAGCCATAGTTCTTGCCCTTATAAGACCAGTGCGCCGCAACACCNGTCTCTGCCGTCCGGTTCATTTCTTCGGTGCGGATCTGCAATTCGATNCGCCGGTTGCCTGCAGCACGGACNGTCGTGTGGATTGATCGGTAGCCGTTCGGCTTNGGCATGGAAATATAATCGCGGAACCGCTCCTGCAGACAGGCCCATTTCTGATGAACAACCCCAAGCATGCGGTAGCAGTCATCGGGATTCTTCAAGATCATCCGGAAGGCATAAATGTCCGCAACGTCCCTGAAAGAGATGTCTTTGCGATTCATCTTCCGCCAGATCGAATAGGGCTGTTTTTGACGACCCACCACCCGGCCCTCAATACCTGCACGTTCCAGCATATCACGCAGTTCGACATCTACACGGGAAACGTCTTCAAGGCTGCGCGCATTGAGCTCTTTTATCCGGACCTGAAGCGTCTCGTAGGCGTCCGGATTAAGCTCACGAAATGCAATATCTTCGAACTCGGCGGCGAATTTATAAATACCCACGCGGCGTGCCAGCGGCGCATAAATCTCGAGCGTCTCACGCGAGATGCGCTTGCGCTTCTCTTCCTTCTTTATGAAGTGAATGGTGCGCATATTGTGCAGCCGGTCGGCCAGCTTCACCAGCAGCACCCGCAGGTCACGGACCGAGGCC
This sequence comes from Ponticaulis sp., assembly GCA_002699325.1. Lineage (GTDB taxonomy): Bacteria > Pseudomonadota > Alphaproteobacteria > Caulobacterales > Hyphomonadaceae > Ponticaulis. The sequence goes on from PABS01000082.1 coordinate 8,882, forward strand.
AGAATGAACTTCTGAAAGTTCTCCGCCTGTTTTGACTGCTCAGACGAATATTCAAGCTCGCCGAGCTTGGTCACACCTTCAACGAGATCACAAACATCCTGGCCGAACAGCGACCCGATTTCCTCGAGCGTCGCATCCGTATCTTCCACGGTGTCGTGGAGCAAACCGGCGACGATGCTATCTTCATCGAGATGAAGCTCGGTGAGAATGCCGGCAACGGCAACCGGGTGAGAATAATAGGGATCGCCAGACGCACGCTGCTGTGTGCCGTGCTTCATCATGGCATAGACATATGCCGCGTTGAGCTGTTCTTCAGACGCTGACGGCGCATAGGCCTTCACGCGATCTACAAGCTCATACTGCCGCAAAATACGCGCCGGCTGAGGTTTCTCCTGAAGAGGAACAATCTCAACCGACGAATCAGCGGTTACGTCTGTCAGTGTGTTACCATCGGGCGCCATGGGAACAGGATACTCTGTTTATCGCGGCGCGGAAACGTCTAGTAGCGGTCTTCCCGCGCAGATTCGATTTCCTGCTGGTAAGCTTTCATTACATCTTCCTCAGATGCGGTTGGAGCAGCTTCCAGCGCGCGCTTGTCTTCTTCACGCTCAGTCTCTTCGCTCGGACGGATCGTCTGAAGGTTAGCAATCAGCGCTTCTTTGATGGCAGCCATATCTACAGCTTCGTCAGCGATCTCACGCAGGGCAACGACAGGGTCTTTGTCATTGTCGCGATCAACGCCCATAGGCGACCCTTCCCGGATCATCCGCGCGCGGTGCGCAGCGAGCAGTACGAGTTGAAATCGGTTATCGACTTTATCGAGGCAGTCCTCAACAGTGACGCGAGCCATTAAACCATCCAGTGCTTGGGAGACAATTCTTCCGTATAACGGCAAGCTCTCACAACCGCAACCACTAACCTGCCCCAAACTGCAAGATGTCAAAGCGCATATGAGCATGACAAGCTGTTGAGAACCAAATGTAACCTCGTGCGTATTTTTGTTTAACCCATTAGCTATGGGCTGAATTTTAGTTATTTTTTTGCGAGGACAAGTGGCATTTTATCAGAATGATAGGCTGGCTTTATTTATCGACGGCGCAAATCTTTACTCCGCCTCCAAAGCCGTAGGCGTAGAAATCGATTACCGGAAATTATTGGAGGAGTTCCGCAAGCGTGGGCGTCTGATCCGAGCTTATTACTATACTGCGCTTGTCGAAAATGATGATTACTCGCCAATTCGACCGCTTGTCGATTGGCTGCAATACAATGGTTACAACGTCATCACCAAACCAGCTCGCGAATTTACTGATCGCGATGGTCGTCGCCGGATCAAAGGTGACATGGATGTCGAGATTACCGTCGACATGATGAATCTGGCAGCGCATGTCGATCACATGGTGATTTTCTCAGGCGACGGGGACCTCACTCGTGTTGTGCATGCCGTGAAAGACAAGGGCGTGCGCGTCAGCGTCGTATCGACAGTCAAAAGCCAGCCAGCAATGATCTCAGATGATTTGCGCCGGGCAGCTGATACCTTTATCGATCTCACCGATCTGGCCAAACTGATCGGTCGACCGCCACGCGATGGCGATGATGAAGGTTATGACGAGTATGACGACGACGAGGACTGAGACAGACGCGCCCCCGGAAGCTCCCCTGGATTGTCCGCTCTGCCCTCGGCTGGTTGCCTATCGTGAAAAGAACAACGAATTGGAGCCGGACTGGTTTAATGCCCCNGTNCCGAGCTTCGGCACTTCNNAGGCNGAGCTTCTCGTCATCGGNCTGGCGCCNGGNCGNATGGGNGCNAACCGAACCGGNNGGCCGTTCACAGGTGACTGGGCAGGTGATCTTCTTTACCCCACCCTCAAGACCTTCGGATTTGCAGATGGGGATTATGACGCACGACCAGATGACGGGTTGAAGCTGAAATCGGCCATGATCACCAATGCTGTGCGTTGCGTGCCCCCGGAGAACAAGCCGGTTGGCGCAGAAATCAACGCCTGTCGCCCCTTTCTGAAATCGCGTCTCAACGCCCTGCCCAAGCTGAAAGTCATGATCACACTCGGGAAAATTTCGCACGACAGTACAGTGCGTGCGCTGGGGCTGAAGCTGAAGGATCATTCGTTCGGCCACGCCGCCAGATTCGAAGTTGAGACGCCCTGGCATGATCAACCGCTGGCGCTGATCTCAAGCTATCATTGCTCCAGATACAACACCAACACCGGTCGCCTGACTGAAGCAATGTTCCACGATGTCTTCCGGATGGCGCGCGATTTAATCTGAGACGATTTTAACCGCGATCTTTTAAAAGGCGCTGCTTATCCCGGTTCCAGTCGCGCTCTTTCACAGCGTGGCGCTTGTCGACGGTTTTTCGCCCTTTCGCCACACCGATTTCAATCTTCGCAATTCCGCGGGGATTGAAATANAGCTTCAGCGGTACAGCCGTCCGGCCTTCGCGATCAATGGCCTGACTGATCTTCACCAGCTCACGCGCATTCACCAAAAGCTTTCGCTTACGCTTTGGCTCATGATTGAAACGATTGGCCGCCGGATAGATCGGAATNTCAGAGTTAATCAGGTAGAATCCGCCNTCTTCCACGCTGGCATAAGCNTCAGCGATGTTNGCNTTGCCCAGACGCAGGCTCTTCACCTCTGAACCTTCCAGAACAAGCCCTGCTTCCAGCGTATCTTCAATCTCATAGTCACGGCGGGCCCGCCGATTCTCTGCAATGGGTTTTGCCATTTTATCCCAGCAATCCGGCAACCTTCATGGCCGCCTCAATTTCAGCTTTAACTTCCGAACNCGGAGACAGAAGAGGTAGGCGGATTGTTGGCTCGCACAAGCCCAACAGAGAGAGCGCGTATTTCGTTGGCCCGGGACTTGGTGANCGGAACAATGCGCGATGCAGTTGATAGACCTGTTTCTCGATCTCTCGCGCCTTGTCATACTCGCCAGCCTGACAAGCTTTCTGAAGGTTCGCCATCAATTCAGGCGCCACGTTGGCCGTCACTGAGATGCAGCCATTGCCGCCCATGGAATTGAAACCAACCGCAGATGGATCATCACCCGACAGAAGAACAAATCCTTCTTCGCATTGATGACGATGCTTCGTGACGCGTCCGAGATCGCCAGTCGCGTCCTTGATGCCGATAATGTTCGGATGACGCGACAGCTCAGCGACCGTCTCAGGCTGAATATCGCTCGATGTTCGCGACGGGACGTTATAGAGGACGAGAGGCATCTGAACAGCCTCAGCGATCGCCGTAAAGTGGGCGTCCATGCCCTCCTGATCGGGTCGATTATAATAAGGGCAAACTGTCAGAGCTGCGTCTGCACCCACCTTTTTGGCGTGTTTGACCAGACCAATCGCTTCAGCAGTAGAATTTGAACCGCAGCCGGCAATGATGGGCACACGCCCGCGCACAATGTCGACGCAGCGTTCGATGACCGCGCGGTGCTCCTCATGCGAAAGCGTAGCAGATTCGCCCGTTGTGCCGCAGGGCACCACAGCGCCAGACCCCGCTTTGATCTGACGTTCAACGAGTTTTTCAAACGCGTCGAAATCCACGTCATGACCTTTGAAAGGGGTGATAAGCGCCGGGATAGAACCTTGAAACATAAAAACTGACTCGTGATGGAAGTGAGCATTGCGGGAACCTGCGGATATACATAGCATTGTACCAGAACTCCACTCCAGAAAAGAGCCCCCCGTACATGAAGCGCCTTATACTGCTGCCTCTCAGTCTGCTCTTCCTTCTATCCAGCTCACCCGCGCAGGCTATCGAACCGCCCAGCAGAAAGCCGAACCCGCCCTATAAATCCAGCGTGTTACCGCGTCAGGAATTCGAGCGCGTTTATCTGGCTCTGCGCGCTGCCAGTGACGGCGACTGGCGCGAGGTTGAACGCTATCGCAGTCAGGTCACAGACCCNGTGGCAAACAAGCTCTTATTCTGGCGNGTCGCAGANTCNAGNNTGAGNGGCGCAGACTTTGCCACGCTNGANCGCGCNCTCTCNGCGCTNCAGGACTGGCCGGGAACATTTGACCTTCANGTTCGNGCNGAAGAGCAGATTTCAGACAGNGCCCTNTCNCCNCAGGAGCGCATNGCCTGGCTNGAACGGTCNGGNCCGATCAGCGGTGAAGGCAAGATCGCGCTCGCCGAAGCGTATCAGGCTGCTGGTCGCCGCGCCGATGCAGAAGCCATGGTGAAAAGCGCCTGGCATGGCCATCCCTTTCTGATCAGCCGTCAGCGCGAAATCGCCAACAAATTCGCTGAAATTCTTGATCCACAAGATCACATCACTCGTGCCGATTACCTGCTGTGGTCATCGCAGCGCAGTGCAGCCCAGGCAATGAAATCCTATCTGCCGAGCGGCTGGGATAGCCTCGTAGACGCGCGTATTGCGTTGGCGACGGGCGCAGGCGGTGTCGATACGCTCATCAATCGTGTGCCAGCAAATCTCCAGTCTAATCCTGGGCTACTCTACGAACGGTCAAACTGGCGTCGCCATCGTGGACGGTGGGAAGACGCGCGAGAACCACTCCTTGCGATAGATCCGGCAGGCGTACCCGAACGTGGACTGCGGCAGATCTGGGATGAACGCAATCTCCACCTTCGTCGCGCGATCCGGGACAATGAATGGCGGGACGCCTATACACTTGCCGCAAATCACGGCCTTGCTGAAGGCGGCGATTTTGCCGAAGGCGAGTTCTTTGCGGGTTGGGTGGCGCTTCGCTATCTTGGCCAGCCTGAGGTTGCTCTGCGGCACTTCCAGAGGC
>PABS01000083.1 GCA_002699325.1 Ponticaulis sp.
ACCAACTCGCCGGATGCAGACACTCTGATCGTTTATGCGAAGACCGAACCCGACAAAGCCTCACGCGGCATCACAGCCTTCCTGATTGAACGTGGTTTCAAGGGGTATTCGGTTGCTCAGAAGCTAGACAAGCTGGGCATGCGCGGATCTGAAACCGGTGAGATCGTTTTCGAAGACTGCGAAGTGCCCGAAGAGAACGTGATGGGCCCGCTGAATGGTGGCGTCGAAGTCCTGATGAGCGGTCTCGATTATGAACGCGCTGTGCTCTCAGCCGGGCCTTTGGGCATCATGCAGGCCTGTATGGATGTCGTTCTGCCTTACATTCACGACCGCAAACAGTTCGGCAAATCCATTGGCGAGTTCCAGCTCGTCCAGGGCAAAGTGGCAGACATGTATGTCCAGATGAATGCTGCACGCGCTTATGTTTATGCTGTTGCGAAAGCCTGTGACCGTGGCGAAACCACCCGGAAAGACGCGGCAGGCGCCATCCTCTATGCAGCAGAAATGGCGACCAAGCTGTCCCTCGATGCGATCCAGCTGCTGGGCGGCAACGGATATATCAACGAGTATCCGACGGGCCGACTTCTGCGCGATGCCAAGCTCTATGAGATTGGCGCGGGTACGTCAGAAATCCGTCGCTGGCTGATCGGGCGGGAACTGTTCGGCGAAACGTCTTAAGTTATAGGGTGAAGCAGAGCTCCACCCCGGGAGCTCTGCAGCCTATGCCTTGGTGTGGCGAGATCAGAATCTGGAGGCTGGTATCCAGAGATCTGCACGCGCTGTGCCATCCGCAAAGTCTGCCTCTACTTCAGCATCTGATTTGCCCTGCGCCTCGAGCGCGGTCTTCAGCCCGTGCAGAGACCAGACATTGTGCGGGTGATCTGCAAGCTCGGTGCGATAGACCTCTTCTGCCTCTGCATAGCGGCCCGCTTCCAGCAGCGCTGCGCCCAGCCAGTGTCGGGCCGCGAAATTGATCGGCTCAGGCTCGGCATAGACCTGTTGATCATCAGAGGCGGCAGCGCGTTTAAAGGCGAGAATTGCGCCATCCAGATCCCCCTCAGATCGCAGCATCTCGCCCGCCAATATGCCTTCAGCAACGCCAAGAAGCTGCATGGCGGCATGATAGGAGAGGGTGTCAGTTGAGTTTTCGGCCAGATCTTTCAGCCTTGCATGATGCATCTCTGCGGCTTCCAGACTGCCCTCGCGAAGCTCCGCATAGCCTCTGACAAAGTGCCAGAAACCTTCGCCAACCTCGCCCGGAGGCTGGGTATCAATCTCGAGGATTTCTTCAAAACGCCCGAACCGGAACAGGGTCAGAAGCTCGTGAAAGGTGTTTCCGCCGGTTGCCTTTGTGAAATCACGCCCGGCCTGCATGGCCACTGCGCCCTGACCATCCATGGAGGCCGCGAACAGCATCATGTGCAGATTGTGAGCGGCGCCATAAGAGAACCCAAGATCTTCCTGCGCCATGGCATCAGACCGCGCGGCAAGTTGGCCAGCTCTGACAGACTTCCCCCATTGCCCGACTTCGTTCCATGTGTGCGACGGCATATGCTGGACATGGCTGGCGACTGGAATGGCGTCGCTCAGATATTCTGCGCACTCCAGCGCCAGACCGGGGTCTTCGGTGGACTCGGTGGCGTGAATATAGAGGTGACAGGCGCCGGGGTGATAGATGTTTTCATCCAGCACGCCTTTCAGAACGCCGTGGAGGCGGATAACATCCGGATCCTGAAGGTCACGCGTTCCTGCCCTTTTTTCGAGCAGGAAAAGTGACACGGCATAGACCGTCGCGATCTCATGATTATCCGGATACCGCTCATAGAGCTTGGCCATCTCAGAGGCAAAGGCTTCATCATCGCGGCGTTGGGTAGACGTGTCGAAATTGGCTGGATAGCGGACAGCTGTCGCAAGAATGAGATCGCGTTCCAAGCCGTTCATGCCTTCAGATAGTTCAACAGCTTTCGTGATGGCAGCGTGTGCGTGGACAGCCTTTTCAGGGCTCATTTTCTGATTCAGAAATGAGCCCAGCGCGAAAGCCTCGCCCCAATAGCACATGGCGCAGTCAGGGTCGGCGCGCCGCGCTTCGGCCATCGACCGTGCAGCTTCGTTCACATTGTAGGCCCAGCGCAGCTGCATGCCCTGATTGAAGTAGGCCTGCGCCGTCGGGTTTTCGGTGCTGATCGGCCATTCATGCGTGCCGGTTGCCGTCGGGATCAGTGCAATGGGCTGGTAGTAGTCGGGGAGGTTATCCGCAGCGAGAACCGGCGTATCCGCCGGTTCGGTCGTGCCGGAACTCGCAAGTCCGTTATTTTGCGTCGCACACGCAGAAACACCGGCACAAAGACCGATCAGCATTCCAAATCGCTTCATTACCATCTCCCCTGACAATTAGTTTTCCTAATCCATAGAGCCTCAAGCTCCATTCAGGAACTGCTGTTTTGTATCAATGCTGCGTGATCTTAGGCCTATCGACTAATCCGGCATCTGGATCAGCTGACGCGGAAGAATAAGTTCGGCTCGCAGGCCGCCAAAGCCGGAACGTGAAAGCTGAATATCGCCGCCATGACTGCGAGCCACGTCGCGGGCAAGGGCGAGACCGAGACCCACACCTTTTCGGTTCTGGTTGCGCGAGTCATCCAGTCTGACAAAAGGCCTGAAAGCCTCTTCCAGACGTTCCTCCTCAATGCCGGGTCCATTATCCTCAACGACGATTTTGACGTCGGATCCCTCTTCGTGCGCTGAGACGATCACCTGGGTGCCGAACTCGGTGGCATTGCCGATAAGGTTTGAAATGGCGCGTTTGATGGCGAGCGGGCGCACGCGGGCTTCGATATTGGGGAGTTTCGTGACGGAAACATCGGCGCGTTCAGAAAAGCTCAGCGCGATGTCCTGGGTGAGCGCGCCGATATCGACATCGGCATAAGGCTCCCCGTCCTGACCTTTGGCGAAGGCGAGATATTCATCCAGCATGGCCGACATATCGTCGAGGTCGCGCCGCGCCGCTTTCAGATCATCAGACGGCGGCAGAAGCGCAAGCTGAAGTTTGAGGCGGGTGAGGGGTGTGCGAAGGTCGTGGCTGACGCCTGCGAGCATGGTCGTGCGCTGATCGACATGCGCTACGATCCGCTCACGCATCTGCGTGATGGCTTTGGCCGCCTGCCGGACTTCTGTTGCGCCCGATGGCCGGAGCGCGCCGATATCCTCGCCACGGCCCCAGGCTTCGGCAGCCGCAGCAAGACGGAGTACGGATCGCACCTGATTTCGAAGGAAGGCAATGGAGATCGCAATCAGAAGAAGCGAGAACAACAGCACCCAGACGATAAAATTGTGACCCGTCGTCGCAAAGGCGCGCTTGCGATCTACCAGAATTCGCAGCTGGGGTGCACTCGGCATGCCCGTTAGAACACGTATTTCGACCTGGGATGGCGTGGCGTCTGTCTTGAACCAGAAAGGCTGATCTTCAAGGCTCACCGAGAGCTCGTGGTTGAGGATATCGCTTCTCGAACGACGCCAGATCGGCGTATCGAGCGGCTCTGGCAGGGTGGACTCAGGAAGTACGGAAATATCCAGCCGAAGGGTTTCCGACATGGCGTCCAGCTGATCACGAGAGGGCAGGCCATCTTCAGCCGTTTCACGGAAAATGCGGCTCACCTCGGCAACCTCACCGGATACAGACTGCGAGAGTTTGCGGCTGATCTGCGCAATATGACTGTCAAAGAAGAACCAGGTCATCCCGATCAGAAGCAGGACGGGCGGTAGAAGCACGATCAGCACGCTGCGCGCGTAAAATCCCCTGGGGGTGACGTCACGAAACCGGAACATCCTCATCAGGCGTCCGGCATCAGGCGATAGCCAACACCGCGCACCGTCTGGATATGGATAGGCTCTTTGGGATCGGGCTCGATTTTCCGACGCAGGCGGGTGATTTGAACATCCACAGACCGGTCTGCGGCAGCACTCGAACCGGTCGCTAAGGCCTCCCGGCTCACTGGCTCACCGGCATTCTTGGCGAGAAGCTTCAAAAGCTGAGTTTCGCCATCTGTCAGACGGACATGTTTATCGCCGTCCTTCAGTTCTTCGCGCGCAATGTTGAAGATCAGGCCAGACATTTCGATCTCTTCGAGCGGTTCTTCCACCACCACGCGGCGCAGAATAGCGGCAATGCGAAGCGCGAGCTCTTCTGGTTCGAAGGGTTTCGGCACATAATCATCCGCGCCAAGCTTGAGGCCTTCAATCCGGTCCTCACTGTCGCCGCGCGCAGTAAGCAGGATGACCGGGGTTGTCGTATCAATTTTTCGTAAGGCGGCGAGAAATTCAAAGCCGGTCATTTCCGGCATCATCACGTCGAGGATGACAAGGTCAAAAGCCAGCTGAGCCATCAGCTTCTGAGCGGCCACTCCGTTCTCAGCGACGGTGACATGGTAGCCAATGCCCGCAAGATAGCGGCGCGTGAGATCGCGGATGCGATCATCATCATCCACGACAAGAATATGGCTCGGGATACGGTTCATGAGGATGTGCTTTCCCCTGAGAGCTGACTTACGGCATCGAGAAGATCAAGCGCGCCAGATACGGAGGGCTCTCCGGCGCGGCGGTAAACCTGCATCATGTCTTTGCGCAGCGATGCCAATATACGCTCCATCAAGGCCTCACCCTCTGGTGACAGTCTTAAAGACTTGCGGCGTCCATCCGTCTGCGCTTTGGGCCGTGAAACCCAGCCCCGTTTGTCCAGGCTTGCCAGAAGGCGCGCGACTGTCGGCACCGTGCCGCTGACCCGTTCACGGAGCTCTGAGACGTCAAGGCCCGGATCATAGGCAATCTCCATCAACATGGCGAACTCGGTCTGGGTGAGACCTTCCTCCGCGATCGACTGACGAAGAATGGCTTCGACACGTCTCGCTGCGGCAAGCAGGGTCATGGTTCCTCTGTCGAGATTTTCCTCGGTCAGAAAGAGCCGGCCGTCGAGGCGTTCCAGTCGCGGTTTCGGTGTGGACAGGTTAGCGTTCATGCTGGCAGTCTGACATGAGTTTACCTGCTTCTGCCAGAGCGTTTTCCATTGCCAAGCTGCGCTGAGGCGGTATCAGTGAATCACAAATCGCATAACTCTGAAACAGATTGAAAGCAGACCCATGGCAACGCCAATCATTCCCTTCGATGACCGTGACGGATTTATCTGGATGGATGGCGAGTTCGTACCTTGGCGGGAGACAAAAGTTCACCTGCTGACGCACGCACTCCACTATGGTTCTGCGGTATTTGAGGGCGAGCGCGCCTATGAAGGCCAGATTTTCGAGACGCTGAAACACACAGAACGTCTGCATAAATCTGCTGAGATTCTCGACTTCGAAATCCCATTCACCGTTGAGCAGATTGAGGACGCCAAGAAGGAAACGCTGGCGCGAACCGGGCTCGACAGCGCCTATGTTCGTCCGATTGCCTGGCGCGGTTCTGAAATGATGGGCGTTTCAGCACAGAACAATACGATCCATCTGGCCATCGCTGTCTGGTCCTGGGGCGATTATTTCGCCGACAAGATGAAGGGCATTAAGATGACCCACGCCAAATGGCGTCGCCCTGACCCGGCTACGGCCCCATCTGATGCGAAAGCAGCTGGTCTTTACATGATCTGCACCATGTCAAAACATGCCGCTGAGAAGGCTGGCTATGCAGACGCCCTGATGCTCGACTGGCGCGGGCAGGTTGCCGAAGCCACGGGTGCGAATATCTTTTTCATCCGCGATGGCGCCATCCACACGCCGACCCCGGATTGTTTCCTCAATGGCATTACGCGCCAGACAGCGATCAAGCTCGCCAAATCGCGTCAGATTGAAGTTGTTGAGCGTGCCATTTTCCCGGATGAGCTGTCGACATTCTCTGAATGCTTCATCACGGGGACGGCTGCGGAAATCACGCCAGTCGCCGAAATTGGCGATGTGAAGTACACGCCGGGCGAGATCACGGGCAATCTCGTCGACGACTATGACAAGCTGGTTCGCGGTAAAATGACGCTGTAGGAGTCAGCAGGCTTCATCAACAGGGTAGGGGCCGTCGCCGTCAGAAAAAATCTGATCATGATAGCCCTTCACACCAACTTTGATCGCCAGTTCGCTTAGCGCTGATTTGCCAGATGCGACGCGGTCAAGAACTGTCTTGAAATCATATTTCGGGCGCCAGCCGAGCTCGGCACGCGCTTTGTCGTTCACATAGACGCGATCCATTTCGCTCTGCATTGTCCAGCCAAGCTGACGATAAAGTGGGCCGAAGTCGATATAGCGAGAAAGCACGGTGGCGGGATCGTTTCGCAATTGTGCAAGGTCATCAGGCGAGAATGGCGAAGTCGCGCTTATGATGTATTTTGAAAAGCCAATCTGCCTCGCCCGATCTGCAGCAAGAAGATGTGCTGACACCACATCTTCTATATCGACCCGACGGTTCAGGAATTCATTAACCTGAGCGTTCTCGCGGCTGAACGAAGAACGTGTCGCGCTGTCATCCTGATCTTCAGCAAAAAATCGAGAGGTGCGGAGCACGAGTACGGGAAGACCATCCTGACGGTGAGAGAGCAGGCAAAGGTCTTCAGCGGCAAGTTTTGTTGCGCCGTAAATGTTCTTCACCTGAGGGGTGACCGTCTCGGTAATCCATGCGGCTGGCTGATTTTGGGGCGGCTTCAGCGCATTGCCAAAAGCACTTGTGGTGCTGGTGAATACGAAGCTTTCAACGCCTTGCCGTACCGCAGCGTCGAGAAGTGTTTGCGTCCCGGAAATGTTCGTGTCGATGAAGTCCTGCCGAGAGTGAGTTTTTACGTGCGGCTTATGTAGCGTCGCCGCATGAAGCACATGACGAACTCCGCTCATAGCGGTAGTCACGAGGTCTGTATCGGCGATATGACCGACCAGATCAGTGAATGCGCCTTGCTTTACGTCGATTGAACGGACTGCCTCACCTTTGGACCGGAGCACGCGAACAAGCGCCTCTCCCAAATGCCCAGAACTTCCCGTCACAAGATAGGTCATGCCAATTCATAGACGGCGGACGCGGTGGCTTCAATCATTGCGCTCTGAGGATCTCAAAAATTTGGGTGCCAAACACTTGTGTGATAAATATGGCACACCATCTTTGATGAGAACGAGCGCAGTCGCGCCCAAAACAATCAAAGAGTTGAGTCATGAATCCAGAGACATANACCGAGCGCGCTCGCGCTGTCATTCAGGCTGCTCAATCGTCTGCTCTGGCGGCTCGCCATCAGCAATTTGCGCCTGAACACATTCTCAAAGCCATGCTGGAAGACAAAGATCAGCTGGCCGCAAACCTGATCACCGCATCTGGTGGACGGGCAGACCTTGTCCGGTCCGGCCTTGATGATGCGCTTGCGAAACTGCCGTCTGTTTCCGGCGGCGAAGGCAAGCTCTATATGGCACCTGAAACCGCTCAGGTGTTTCAGGAAGCTGAAGCCGATGCGAAGAAGGCGGGCGATAGTTTCGTCACCGTCGAACGCCTTCTGCTGGCGATTGCTAAAAACAAATCGACGAAATCTGCCGACATTCTGAAATCTTCCGGCGTCACGCCACAAGCATTGGAAGGCGCTATCGACAAATTGCGGCAGGGTCGCACGGCTGACAGCGAGAACGCTGAAGAAGGCTATGAGGCGTTGAAGAAATACGCCCGTGACCTGACGGCGGATGCACGCTCAGGCAAGCTTGATCCTGTGATCGGCCGCGATGAGGAAATTCGCCGGACCATTCAAGTCTTGTCACGCCGGACCAAGAACAATCCGGTGCTGATTGGTGAGCCGGGTGTGGGTAAGACCGCAATTGCGGAAGGCCTCGCGCTGCGGATCATCAATGGCGACGTGCCCGAAAGTCTCCAGAACAAGCGTCTTCTGGCGCTCGATATGGGGTCGCTGATCGCGGGCGCGAAATTCCGTGGTGAGTTCGAAGAGCGTCTGAAAGCTGTGCTGAATGAGGTGCAGACCTCTGAAGGCGAGATCGTGCTCTTTATTGATGAGATGCACACGCTGGTCGGTGCCGGTAAGTCTGATGGCGCCATGGATGCCTCCAACTTGCTGAAGCCTGCGCTGGCGCGTGGTGAGCTTCACTGCGTGGGCGCAACGACACTCGATGAATACCGGAAATATGTCGAGAAAGACGCTGCGCTGGCACGTCGTTTCCAGCCGGTCTTCGTGGAAGAGCCAACCGTAGAAGACACCATCTCCATCCTGCGTGGCTTGAAGGAGCGTTATGAAGTGCACCACGGCGTGCGCATTTCTGACGGCGCCATTGTGGCCGCAGCGACGCTGTCGAACCGTTACATCACGGATCGCTTCCTGCCAGATAAGGCCATCGACCTGATGGATGAGGCGGCCTCGCGCCTCCGCATGCAGGTTGATTCCAAGCCTGAGGAGCTCGATGAAATCGACCGTCGCCTGATGCAGCTGAAAATCGAGGCTGAGGCCCTGAAAAAAGAGAAGGACGAGGCGTCTAAAGACCGGCTTGAAAAGCTGACAGGGGAGATTTCAGAGCTTCAGACCAAGTCTGATGAATTGAATGTTGCCTGGAAAGCCGAGAAGCAGAAGCTTGCTGGTGCGACAGAAGCCAAAAAGAAACTCGACCAGCTGCGGGCTGAACTTGCTGAAGCTGAACGTCAACAGGACTGGGGCCGGGCGAGTGCGCTCAAATACGGCGATATTCCTCAACTTGAGGAACAAGTCCGTCAGGCCGAAGCCAAGGATGGTGAGGCAGAGGCACAGACCGATGAAGGCCTGGTCTCCGAAGTCGTGCGCTCTGAGAACATTGCTCAGGTCGTCTCGAAATGGACAGGCGTGCCCGTCGACAAAATGATGGAAGGTGAGCGTGAAAAGCTTCTCCGCATGGAAGACGAACTTCGCAAACGCGTTGTCGGCCAGGAAGAGGCTCTGTCAGCGGTTTCCAACGCCGTTCGTCGGTCGCGTGCTGGTTTGCAGGATCCGAACCGCCCGATTGGCTCCTTCCTGTTCGTGGGTCCGACCGGTGTTGGTAAAACCGAGCTGACCAAGGCGCTGGCTGAATTCATGTTCGATGATGATCAGGCCGTTCTGCGCCTCGATATGTCAGAATATATGGAGAAGCACGCGGTGTCGCGTCTGATNGGNGCGCCTCCGGGCTATGTCGGCTATGATCAGGGCGGTGCCCTGACCGAAGCTGTCCGCCGCAGGCCGTATCAGGTGATCCTTTTCGACGAAGTCGAGAAGGCCCATCCGGATCTGTTTAATGTTCTGCTTCAGGTGCTTGATGATGGCCGGCTGACCGATGGTCAGGGTAAGACGGTCGACTTCAAGAACACGCTGATCATCATGACGTCGAACCTCGGCGCGGACGCGCTCGCCAATGANACGAGTGAAGATGAAATCTCCGAGGCCGCAAGAGAGTCTGTGATGGGGGCGATCCGNGCGCACTTCCGTCCAGAATTCCTCAACCGGATTGACGAGACGGTCTTCTTCAAACGTCTTGGTCGCAAGGAAATCGATCGGATTGTTGATATCCAGATCGACCGCNTGGCTCGTCTGTTGTCTGACCGTCAGATCACGATCGATCTTGATCGCCAAGCACGGACATGGCTGGCCGGACGCGGCTATGACCCGATCTATGGCGCACGTCCTCTTAAGCGGCTGATACAGCGTGAGCTTCAGGACCCGTTGGCTCGCCTGATCCTTGAAGGCAAGGTGAAGGATGGCGAGACGGTGAAGGTCTCAGCAGAAGACGGTATGCTCGAGATTGATGGCCTGCCTGCCGATATGGTGAAGGGCGAACGGGCAGTATCTTAACTGACTGCTCGCCGCAATTCCTCCCCCGGATCAAGTCCGGCGGAGGAGCAGCTGCGCCTGCGCAGTCGCTTGTGAGTAGAGACAGAACGCCGAACCCTTCTAGTAGGCGCAAATCTCGAAGTCTGAACCAACCCAACAGGCGGGATCGGTTTCCGAACGGGTCGCAATGCCCCAACGGGAATTGATCCCGTCTGTGGTCAGGCCCCGGACTTCGGCTTCACCTTTCCCAAAGATGGTGACGTTCACCGTGGTGATGCCGGAAATGAGTTCGCCGTCTTCCATATCCGAAAGCGCAAACGAACCGCCGCTCTCCGGTTTGAATTGGCAAGACCTGTCGATGCCCGCGTCGCGCGTGCGAATAACGCAGCGGGCCGTTTTCGAATTGTCAGACGTCTGATTTTCTGTGCTGTTCGCCTCGGCCGCCTCTACAGGGGGCGTTTCTGTCTCTGCGGTTTGCGGCTGCGATCCGGTTGCGGCGTTTTCACCGCACGATGCCAAAACGAGTATAAGTGCGCTAGCTAGATATTTGTACATTCAGGACTCCTTGAGCCGTCGCTATAGCCGAAGACGCGGGCAACGCTTAGTGGCATTTGGTTTTTTTTGGGAGCTGCATCGGCTAGTCGGCTGACAAGGTGGGCGAATGTGGGCAGCAGAAAGTTTTAATCGCCCCCTGCGTTCTCAATCGCGTTTCCGGCAGCGCTTCTCGCCCGGCTGATCAGCCAGAATACCAGAAGTGCAAAAGCGCCGCCGCCGATCAGACAGACCGCGAAGAGCACGCCATACAGCACCAGCGTAATAATGGAAAAGACGATCAACAGAACGAATAGCGTTCCAAGAAGGAGATTAAGTTTCATACTGCCGAAACGCGCCAGCTTCCAAAATGTGCCAGGGGTCGTCATCCATTTCGTCAATCTGTGCGTAAACAAGGTATTACGGCAAAAAGGAACCGCACCATGACGCATCCTGAAAAGAAAACCGATGAGGCACGTCAGGCTGAACGCAAGCCGGGAATGGTCTGGATCCTGGTGATCTCAACAGCCATTGCTGCGATCGTCCTTGGCATAGTGTTCACAATGACGGCGGGGTCACCCGGCTAATATCGTTCAAAAAAAGACCCCGGCCATTGGACGGGGTCTCTTCAAATCTGGAACTGTCAGCTTGGCTTAGGCTGCGTCGACGTCGACAAGTTCGATGTCGAATTTGAGATCTTGGCCTGCCAGACGGTGGTTCGCATCGAGTACAACAGCTTCATCAGAAACCTGCGCAACAGTAACGACCAGTGTCTGGCCTTCTGGCGTGGAGACTTGGAGCTGATTGCCGATATCCAGTGGGATATCATCTGGAATGTCCTGACGCGGAACAGTCTGCATGGCGCGCGGGTCTGGCTGGCCATAAGCCTCATCGGCTGGAACTTCGACGCTTTTTTTCTCGCCGACAGTCATGCCAGGAATTGCTTTGTCGAGGCCTGGGATGATCTGGCCGGAGCCCACGGTGAACTGCAGAGGATCGCGTCCGGCACTGCTGTCGAATTGTGTTCCGTCCTTCAGCGTGCCTGTGTAATGGATGCTGACAGTATCGCCGCTTTTGACTTCGGTCATGTGTAGTCCTGTTCTGTTTGGATAATTAAGTTAGTTTGCAAGGCCGGGTGGCTATCTTTGCCAGTCCGGGTGCTTGAGCGCGCACATACGTTAACGCACTCACACCGCGAGTGCAAATTTCTGCGCGCTGTCAGTGCAGAGATGCTGGCTGGATCGAGACCTTCGACGGAGCCGGAAGCAGATAGACTGATCTCTCTTTCTGACGGAGAATACGGAGCTTACCCGTGAATGCATTTCCAATGCAGCCAACGCAGATCATTGCACAGTTCAGTGACAGATCCAGAAGACTTCTTAGCATGTCGGGGAGGTCCTTTTCATTTTGCCGTGTATAGCAAACGCCCGACTCTCGAACTGGTTTCAAGCAAACAGGAAAATCGCAAAACAAAAAAGCCCGGCTGCAGGGCCGGGCTCTTAAACTTCGATTCCCTTGGTCAGATTATTTGTCCAGGGCGTCTTTGCGCGTGCTTGACTCTGTGGCCATCGCGAACAGTGTCGATGTCTCGTCTTCGCCGCGGATCTGATCGATTTCCGATTTCACCATGTTGAAGGCGTCGAGCGCTTCACCTTCAAGCTTGCGGCCTGTGGGAAGCTTCAGAGACATTGCATTTGTGTGCTTGCCATCTTTGATAACTTCATAATGCAAGTGGGGGCCTGTGGAGGCGCCGGTCGAGCCGACATAGCCGATAATATCACCTTGTTTGATCCGCTTTCCGGCTTTGACGCCCGGGCCATATTTGGACATATGCGCATAAGCGGTCTGGAACCCATTCGCATGTTTGATGCGGGCATAGTTGCCATAGCCGCCATACCATGAAGCGCGTTCGACAACGCCATTACCTGCAGCATAGATCGGCGTGCCGGTTGGTGCGGCAAAGTCCGTGCCTTTGTGTAGTTTAGAGTAACCTGAAATCGGGTGTTTACGGAATCCGAAATTCGAAGACAGCCGCGCACCATTGATCGGGGTTTTCATCAGGAAGCGTCGTGCGCTCTGCCCGTTCTCGTCGTAATAGTCGAGTACCTGATCGTCCGGCGCTGCGAAGCGATAGTATTCTTTCTGGGTGGAACTCGCATTCAGCGCCGCATAAAGCACTTCGCCGCTGCGAACATAATTTCCACGCTCATCAACCAGCTCTTCGAAAACGATTTCGAACTGGTCGCCCGCGCGCATCTCGCGCTGGAAGTCGACGTCATAGGCGAAGATCTGAGCGAAGTCATAAACCTGCGGATCGTGCGCGCCGGAGTCGAGCGCAGCCTGGTAGAGGCTTGTTTCGACTGTGCCAGCAATGCGCTTACGAACGGGCTCCAGGTGTGTGTGAAGTTCGTGCGCGACAAATTCACCATCAGCGCGTTTCGCAACAACCAGAGACGCTTCTTTTTCGTGCTTCACGGACATGCCGAACAGTTCAACCGCATTTGGGTTTTCGTCTGTTGGAGCCGTCTCGACATACGCAGTCAGTTCGAGGCCTGGCTGAACCTTGCGTGGATCGATAAAGCCGCCGTCATAGAGCGTGTAGAGTGCAGAATTAGCTTGGGCGCGGCTCACGCCGACACGATCCAGGAGCTCTGTAAGGGTTTCGCCTGAGCGCAGGGTTTCCGTGTATTCACGGGTTTTCCGTACGGGCTCAAGTTCCTGAAAGCTTGTCAGAATAACTGGCGCCTGCGTGGAAACATCGGCGTCGCGGGGCGTTGCGTACTTCGCAGATGTCAGAGCAGCGAGATTATTTGCTGTGGCATCTGTGTCCGATGTGAACAGGTTCTTGCCAAGGAGACCAACACCGCCAGCCACGAGCGCAATAGCGCCCATAGAAATAAGTGAACGGGTTAGCTGTTTATGTTTGCTTTTGGGCTCCGATTTTGGATCAAAAACACCGACCACGTGGAAACCTCCGATTTTGTGTAAAGAGAGCACACTCACACATGAAAATTAGCGCGAAACGTTAACATCGAGACAATACTTTCACGAATTGTGCCAATAGTACGCACTCGCTTTTTAACGTTCCAGTTCGAGTGGATAGTAATTTGACGGAAACATGGGAAAATCGCTCGTTTCCTCGCCGTGCCTGGCTCCTCATTGCCATGGCCGCCACCGTCATCGTTCTACCCTTATTATTATGGCTGGGTCGTATTCCCATTGCAGAATTCGTTGCGCGTCAAGTGTGTAACAGCAGAAGTGTCAGCTGTTCGTTATCGATCGACCGCCTCAGTTTCGGACAGATTAACGCGTCTGATGTCCGGGTCGAAGGTGAGGGGGTCGATCCGTTAACGATTGAAAATATTCAGCTAACGCTGAACTGGCCGCAATTTTTGGGGGTTGAGATCAGCTCGGTCGAGGTGGAAAAACCTCGTCTCACCGTGGATGCGACGGGAGGTCGCGTGCGGGTGGGTGTGTTGGAACTTATGCAGTCCGGTGACGAAAAATCGGGCACTGGATTCGATGTGCCGCCATTTTCGTTTCGGAACGGCGAAGTTGTTATCCTTACGGATGCGGGGCCGGTTCGGGGCCGACTCAGTTCCTCAGGTTCGCTTGGGCGCGAAATTCAGTCGCATGTCCTGCTTGAACCTGCAGAGCTGAAAACCGGAAATTACCATCTCTCTCTCCGGGCGGGTGAAGCGAATTTTGTTTACTCTAACGGGCAGATCTCCGGTGGTGCCCAACTCGTCATTTCCTCAGCTAAATTGCGAGATCTGGCCCTCGAAGATCTCAATCTGAATCTTGAGGTCAGACCGACGGGTGACATGGCCTATGTCGCGAACTGGCGGCTCACTTATGATCAGCTTGATTATCAGAGCGTGACAATGTCGGATGTGGCCTCGGAAGGTGAGGTCGAGCTCCGAGCCGTTGATGGTGAGCTGAGTGCGGAAGCTCTGGAGATTCTCAGGCTCGAAGGAGCAGTGAACGCCCGGCACGCTGAATTCTCGCATCAGGCTGCAGACAGAGCTGAGCTGACATTCGCGCTCGAGCCGTCGGGTGGCGCACTCTCCGGACCGATCGGCGGTCATGCGAAACTGGATTTCCCGGGCATGATGGACAGTGAGCGCGCTGTACTTTCGGGTGAAATTCGGCTGTCGCGTCGGATGCTGACGTCCCCGGCCGGGACATTCAGTGGTGCGCTGAGCCTTCAGGACACTCAGCTTTCAGATGCCATCCTTGAGACTGTACTGAGCCCGCTCAGCCTTCCGGATCCTGTGGACCAACATGGCAACCGTCTGAATGAGAGTTTGCGGAGCCTATTCCAGCGATTTGATGCAGGGACAAAGCTGTCAGCATCGTTTGATCTGCCAAACGGACAAACAGACCTTGATCTTGCCGGGCCGTCGGTTGCTCAGTCCAGCAATTCTCAGCAGAAGCTTTCCATCCAACCTGTCGGGCAGGAAAGCTGGCTGACCCTGAACGGCGAGCAGCTCCAACTTACAGGACGACTGCAGTATCGCGACGGTGCCAGAAGCATTGCCTTGAACGCGCAAGCGCTTGAGGTGGCGCGTGATACGGGTGCGCAGACCCTATCTGTACTTCTGAAAGATCTCACCCTGAGCGAAATGCCTGCCGGCGAGCGAAAGCTGTCGGCTGATCTGGATGTGATCGATTATCGCGCGACCCAGGCGCTGAAAAGCCTTCATCTGACAGGTGGTATTCGGTTCAGTGGTCCGGCTTTTGGTCTGGAGCTGCAAGCCCTGCAGCTGAGCGGCGATCTGACGGGAGCAGATCCCGGCAATGGCTGGACTCTCCGTGTTCCGGATCAGAGCTGTCTAAAAGTGTCTTTCATTTCGGCAGATCTTCCGGTGGCAGATTTTGGCCCGGCAAGCACCGACATTTGCGCGGCATCCCAGCCTCTTTATCATTACCGCGGGAGATCATCCTCGGGCATGGCCTCAGCTTCCACGCTGGATATACCTCTCTCAACGTCCTTTGCGACAGGCAAGCTGGCCGCTGAGGATGCTGTTATCACCTGGGGATTTGAGGACAGTTTCACACTCGAACTCTCAGCATCGAATTTTGATGCTCCGCTTCAGATTCAGGACGGCGAGGAAAAGACTCGCGCGGCCGACTTCAGCGCAGCGCTGATGAAAACAGGGCTGGCTACATCTCCAGATGGGCTCGATCTGAATTTCGATTTTCAGGACAACACGTTCACGCTTGCCGATCTGCCGGTTGATGTAAGCCTGACCGAGCTGCGTGGGGAGGGCGCTTCAACCGACGCCGGACTGGACATGGATTATTCAGTTCTGGGCGCGCGGATAGCTGACGGCATGAATGAGCCGGAAAATGCCATGTACCAGCCACTTCTTTTCTCCGGAGAAGGTAAGCTGACGGACAAGTCGGTGACGGCTGAGGGACGCTTGCGTCTTGCTGATCGTCAGGCGTTGATCGGCAATCTTTCGGTGAGTCATGAGTTTGAGCCGAATGCCGGCCAGGCGACCCTGCAAAATGGGACGCTGACCTTCACACCCAACGGGCTGCAACTTTACGATATCACCGAGCGCCTCAGGGGTATCGCGGTCAATGCGTCCGGTGAGATCAGTCCATCTGCTGACGTGAACTGGTCAGGCGGCGACCTGTCCTCAATGGGTGAAGTGGTGGTGAATGGTCTGTCATTCGCTACTTTCCGGCTGGGTGAGGTGCGTGGCCTGTCCGGAACACTGACCTTTGAAGACCTGATCGGGCTCAAGACCTATCCTGACCAGCGCGTTACCGTGGATGAGCTACGCTTTACGCCGGCCATACGTCTGATGGATGGCGAGATCTTGCTCTCCATTCCCGGCCCTGACGCCTTCATTCTGGAATCGGCGAGCTGGCCTTTCGTTGGCGGCGAGTTGTCTGTCGATCCCATGGTCTGGCGCTATGCTGGTGAAGAGCAGTTGATCACAGTCACTGCAAAAGAATGGGAGCTGGCGCGTCTGCTCGGCCTGTTTGAAATTCCTGACCTTCAGGTCGACGGCAAAGTTTCCGGACAGTTCCCGATCGAGATTGAAGGCGCGAATGCCTATTTTCGCAATGCGCGTCTCACGGCCGTTGAGGACGGCTATATACGTTATGACAGCGAGGTCACTCGCAATGCGGGACAGGCCGATCCCTACGCCAAAATGGCGTTTGATGCGCTGAAAAACTTCGAATATCGCGTGTTGTCACTGGGTGCGAACGGGAACCTGACCGGTGAGATCGTCATTGATATGGCCATCTCGGGACGGAATCCGGAGGTTATGAAAGGTCAGGTGTTCAACCTGAATGTGAACCTCCAGTCTGACCTTGCCAAGCTTGTTCATGCTGGGTCCATCTCCGGTTCGGTAAAAGCAGCACAGGATCTTGTTGTGGATCTGGTGAAACAAAAACAGGAAGATGAACAGAATGATTGACCTGCCAACTGCAAAAGAAGATGGTCGGTCCAAACTGACAGGAGACACACGCGTGAGACTGATATTCGCACTGCTACCCATTATGGCCTGTGCGTGCACGCCCACAGTACGTGTGGCGGCTCCGACAGAACCGATCACGATCAATCTGAATGTGAAGATTGATCAGGAAGTGCGTGTGAAACTTGATCGCGAAGTCGAAGACCTGATCTCAAGCAATCCTGACCTGTTCTGACCAGGGGGAAGTAAGATGAAATTTGTAAAAACTGGAATAGCAACGTTTCTGGCGGGCGTGATGATGCTGCTTTCGCCTATGGTTATGCCTGCGCTCGCGGGTGACCCGGTGATTGACGCCGCAAAATCCGAAGGGATTGTTGGCGAGAAGATTGACGGATATCTCGGTATTGTCGGATCAGCAGACCCGGCGGTGCAGCGGAAAGTTGATGAGATCAACGCCAAACGTCGCAGCGTCTATGCGGATCTTGCGCAAAAGGAAGGTCAGCCACTGTCTGTTGTGGCGCGGCTGACTGGCGAGAAACTTGTTGCCGGCGAACCCTCCGGCGCACATGTTTATGATGACTCCGGACAATGGGTCGTCAAACCCTGATGATCAGACAGGCTCTAATCATCTCGGGAATAGGTATTGGAGTCGTTCTGGCCGGCATGCTTGTGCTCATGCTGACCGGCCAGGTGGCGCTTTCCGACCTATCGGTGCACGGCTGGCTTGCGTTCAGTATTGGGGTGACCGGGTGTATTTTGCTTTCGGTCGGTCTGTTCTCTCTCTCATTCTTCAGTGCCCGGTCCGGGCACGATGAAATTTCTGACCCGAGTTCGGATTAGACCAACCCCTTTGATTTCCGAATCTGTTAATCTCAGCTGGCTATGACGCCTGGGGTCACCCTTAGACGTATTATTCTGATTGATCACCGCAGTTCTGATGAGCGCCGCTTTGGCGCGCCCGACTGCAGCTTGCTAAAGGACACAAACAATGCTGCTCGAACCCAACCGGCTTGCTTCCTATCTGGCCTCGAAAATCTGCCATGATCTGGTGTCTCCGGTCGGTGCGGCATCCTCCGCAATCGAGTTCATGCAGGACAGCGCCTCTCAGGACATGCGAGCTGACGCAGAAGAGCTTCTGGAATCGAGTACAAACAAGGCGCTCGCCCGTCTTCAGTTCCTCCGTTACGCATTTGGTTCAATGGGAATGTCTCGCGGCGCGGCTGAAATGCATGAAGCGCGGGCGATTGCTGAAGGCTATGTCGCCACTCATAAAGGACGTATCGATTGGGACATTGCTGCGGCGAGTCTTTCTTTTGCCCAGGTCCGCGTGATGATGAATCTTGTTATGCTGGGAATGGCGTGCCTGTCGCGCGAGGGCGTCCTGAATGTTTCAGTCGAGCAAGATGGTGACACGACAAATATGATTGTCATCGCGTCGGGTCCACGCGCAAAGCTTGCCAACAATATCCGGACAGCGCTTAACCATGAAGAACCTGAAGATGGGTGGGACCCGATGACGATCCAGCCTTACTTTACAACCATGATCGTCGATGAACTCGGCGGCACATTCCGTTTTGAGGAAGGCGAAGAGCAAGTGCAGTTTCATGTGAAGAGCATATAAAACGCCGGAAATATCAGTCTTTTCAAGAATTCCGGGATGCGCCGAACTGCGACCTTTTGACCTTTAGAGCATTTCTCACAATAAACGAAAGCAATTTTTTAACTCCAATCAGGCATCCTCCTCCCATCTGAAGAGCAATAATTATTTTGTCAGGTGGGCTTATGGACGACCTTTTGAGTGAATTTCTCACCGAAACAGCAGAATCGCTGGAAGTCATTGATGCCGAGCTTGTCCGCTTCGAAGCCGAGCCAAACGATCAGGGTATCCTGAATAACGTTTTCCGTCTCGTGCATACGATCAAGGGCACGTGCGGATTTTTGGGTCTTCCACGCCTCGAAGCTGTTGCGCATGCCGGGGAGACACTTCTCGGTCGTTTCCGGGACGGTACTGTAGATGTGACCCCTGCGGCGGTTACGCTTGTTCTGGAATCGATTGACCAGATCAAAGCCCTGTTGGCTCATCTTGAAGATCATCAGACAGAACCAGAAGGCAGCGATGCTGAACTGATCGGTCGCCTTGAGCGCGCCGCTGATGGCGAGCTTGAAAGCAAGGCAGCCACACCAGCTGAAAAGCCTGCGCCCGTTGCTGAGGTCAAATCCGAAGCAGCACCGCCAGCAGAAGGCACGAAAAAGCCGCGCCCGGAAGGGCTGGCTGACGATGTGCGCTGGGACGAAGATCTTGGTCGCGAACTCCGTCCGGGCGAAGTCTCACTTGCTGACCTTGAAGCAGCTTTTGCTGCGGTTGAGGTTGAGGATTTTGCCAATCCGCCAGAGGCGAATGACGAAGTTGCTGAGCCAGAAGTGCCGGAAGTGGCAGAAGCGGTGGAGACCGCGCCTGCACCGACTTCCGCTGCCAAAACAATGGCTGCTCTTGCTGACGCTGTGGCCGATGCTGGTGGCGAAACAGAGCTTCGTTCTGACAGCCCGCGTGCCAGCCAGAGCATTCGTGTGAATGTCGATGTGCTCGAGCATCTGATGAATATGGTCTCTGAGCTCGTCCTCACGCGCAACCAGCTCCTTCAAATGGTTCGCGCCATGGAGGACTCTGAGTTCAAAACGCCGCTCCAGCGCCTGTCGAACGTGACCGGAGAGCTGCAGGAAGCGGTCATGAAGACCCGCATGCAGCCGATCGGGAATGCCTGGAAGAAAATTCCGCGCATTGTCCGGGATGCATCCAATGACCTCGGCAAGAAGATCAAACTGGTCATGGAAGGTGACCAGACTGAACTCGACCGCCAGGTTCTTGAACTGATCCGTGATCCTCTGACCCATATGATCCGCAACTCCTGCGACCATGGTATCGAACTGCCGTCCGATCGTATGGCTGTCGGCAAGCCGGAAAGCGGTACAATCGTTCTTCGCGCCTATCATGAAGGCGGACACATCCACATTGAGCTGCGTGATGACGGAGCTGGCCTGAAAACGGCTCGCATCCGCCAGAAGGCGATCGAAAAAGGTGTGGTGTCTGCTGAAGAAGCCGCCTCTATGTCGGATCAGCAGGTCAACCGTCTGATCTTTGCGCCAGGTTTCTCAACAGCGGAGCAAGTTACGAACCTTTCGGGTCGCGGCGTCGGTATGGACGTTGTGAAGACGAACATCGAACTTATCGGTGGCGCCGTGGATCTGGTATCTCGTGAAGGTGAGGGTACGACTTTCACCATCAAGATCCCTCTCACACTCGCGATTGTATCTGCTCTGATCGTCGGTACGGGCGGTCAACGCTTCGCTGTGCCTCAGCTGTCTGTTGTTGAACTGGTTCGCGCCGGCGCTAACAATGAGAACCGCATCGAGACGATCAACGGCACGAAAGTTCTGCGTCTGCGTGACCGACTGCTTCCTGTTCTTCCGCTCAATTCCGCGCTGAAGCTGGATGACTCGCAGAATGAGAAGAGCAACCGGTTCGTGATTGTTATGCAGGTTGCCTCGCAACGCTTTGGTCTGGTTGTTGATGAAGTCTTCGATACCGAAGAAATCGTCGTGAAGCCGATTTCCAGCGTCCTGCGTGATGTGACGGAATATTCGGGATCAACAATTCTGGGTGAC
>PABS01000084.1 GCA_002699325.1 Ponticaulis sp.
AATCCGTTGAGTGCGAAACTCAACAGCTTGCTCTTCACGGCGCTTGAAGCGTCCAGCGGTGGTAACGGTGATCTTCGCTTCACACTGAATAAAGAGGCATCGAGCCGCGTGCTCTCAATGCTGTTTCAGTCAGGATATTCGGCGCGTGCGGAAATCGGTCTGATCGGAGACGACGATCTGGTCCTGAAAGTCTCGTCAGATGGGGCGAGCTTTCATGAGGGACTGCGTATTGAAGCCGAAACGGGCCAGGTCATTTTTCCGAATGGTAGCTCAGATTTCCGCGAACGTCTGACGTCTGATCGAACCTATTTTGTGAATGCTGCGACCGGCTCAAACGGGAATTCCGGACTGACAGCTGGCGAGGCCTTTGCGACGATCCAGCACGCGATAGATCTCGTTCTGAGTGGCCTTGATTGTCAGGTTTATACAGTAACCATTGATGTGGCCGACGGCGTTTATGCGGAAAACCTCAAGGTCAGTGCTCCGATCATGGGGGCTGGTGCGCTCCAGATCATTGGCAATGTTGGGACACCTGAGAGCTGCGTGATTTCGCATTCAGCCGCTGGCGTCATTGTCACGAATTACGCCAAAGTCCGACTTGGCGGTTTCCATCTTGAAAACACGAGTTCAAAGAATGGCTTCCACATCTCAGAGGGCGGCATTGTCGTTCAAACCGGCTCCATCTCTTTTGAGAATTCAGCTTCTGCGATTTATGTGGAAGGCTCAGGTTCTGTTTACCGCGTTTCCTCCGGGCATCTCACATTTTCATCCTCTGGAGGTGCGACCTGTGCACTGAATTGTCGGCAATTCGGCTATGCAGAGATATCTGGGCGCACGGTGAACTTTTCGGGCACCCCAAGCTATGCCGCTGCGACGGTTCTGGCCGCAGAATTCGGGTTTTGTCGTCTGACAGCGCTCAGCTTCACGGGTGCGTCTGCTGGCAAGCGGTATGATGTGTCCCGCAAGGCCATGATTTTTACAAACAGTGCCTCGGACACTTATCTGCCGGGGACGGCCAGCGGAAGTTCGTCGGCTGATGGGCTCTACGTCTGAGAAAGAAGGGGAAGACGCAATGGAAGGCGACTGGTTTGGCATGGCCGCGAGCGCGGCAGGTGGCGGTCTGTTTGGCGTTATTGGGACGGCACTGGGACGCGTGGCGGGTTACTTTGAGATGCGCCAGCAGCAGGCCTTTGAGCAAAGCCGCTGGAGCCATGAAGCGGATATGGTACGGCTGAATATGGAAGTGAGCCGCGCACAGGCTCAGGCAGAAGCCGAACTCGCTGATACGCGCGGGTCATGGGAGGGGCTGAAAGCCAGTGTGCAGGCGGACCAGGCGCTGGCGTCGGGCTATCCGATCGTCGATGCGATCCGCGCTCTGACACGCCCGGCGCTGACATTGCTGCTCTGGCTGATCACAGCCCTCATTTTCTTCAACATAGACGAGACGCTCAAGGTGAGGATCGTCGAGACATCTGTCTTTGCGGCAACTGCTGCGACGCTCTGGTGGTTTGGTGATCGCACCGGGCCGAACATCCGACGTGGCTTCAGCGGCTGATCAGCGAGGGCCGACATACCAGGCGCAAACAGCCAGACACAGAGCGGCACTGACGCTGGCAATTACGCGCAGCCGTTTATAGTCTGACGGATATCCCGCTTTCAGATCGAAAGCGAGCAGGACGAGAAATCCACCGGCCAGCATATAGTATGCCGCGGACAAGAAGATGCTCACGCCACCGCTGGTGAGCCCACCACCGATAATGCCCAGACCGCCGAGAATGCCGGCGGCACATGCCCAGAGGGCAGGGAGAACGGCAAGACAGAGGGTGAGAGCATGAGGCGTGTCGACATTCTCGCCAAAACTGGTGCCCCAGCGGGCGCCCCCCATAAAACTGAGAATGACGGCGCCATAGAAGAGTTCCCCGAGGAGCCCGGTCTTCCAGAGCTGGATCACGTCAGCGGACAGGATATCAGCAAGCTGGTAAGGCGCGACACCGACCCAGGCGAAGAACACGAACGGGATCAGGCCGCTGATTGTCATGAGTGTTCCTGGAAGACCTGTTGTTCTCACCATGCTTGTCTCTCCCTTGTCAGTTATTGATGGCGCTTTTCAGCGCCTTGTTCCAACCCTCAATCAATGTTTCGCGTTGAGAAGCTGACATTGATGGCTCGAAGGAGGCGGCGACTTCCCGGGCGCTGTGCCAGTCGTCCAGAGTCATCCATCCAAGTTCTCCGGCCGCCAGAACTGCCACTCCGAGGGCGGTCATCTCGGGGTATGCCGGGCACTCCACAGGCCGGTCGGCAATGTCGGCGAGAAACTGCATCAGCCATTTATTATTTGCCATTCCGCCATCCACGCGGAGCACATTCACGGCGCAGCCATCCTGCTCAAATGCGTTGAGCAGATCGAGTGTCTGATAGACTGATGCTTCGAGCCCGGCCCGGACGATATGGGACGCGCGCGTGCCCCGGCTGATTCCTGTGATCTGCCCGCGGGCGTCGGGCGCCCAGTGAGGTGCGCCAAGGCCCGTAAAGGCTGGTACGAAATAGACCCCGCCATTGTCTTCCAGTTCAGCCGCCATGGCTTCTGAATCGGCTGCGGTTGAGATGAGCTTCAGCTCGTCCCGCAGCCATTTGATGACCGTACCTGCATTGAAAATCGAGCCCTCGAGTGCCCAGTGCGTCCGTCCCTGAGCCTGGTAACCTGTTGTTGCCAGAAGACGGTTTTGCGATGTCAGAATGTCCTCGCCTGTATTAGCGACCAGAAATGCACCTGTCCCATAAGTGATCTTGGCTTCTCCCGGTTTGACGCAGGCCTGGCCCACAAGTGCGGCCTGCTGATCACCAGCAATGGCGAGCACCGGGATGGAGCGTCCAAAAAGGCCCGCGTCTGTTTGCCCGAAATCACCACTGCTTGGGCCGATATTCGGCAAGAGAGACCAGGGGACATCAAAGATTTCGCAGAGCTTGCGCGACCAGGATGAGGCTGAAAGGTCCATCAAGGCTGTGCGGCTGGCATTGGTCACATCGGTGAGGTGTTCACGTCCGCCTGTGAGGCGTGAGAGGAGAAAACTGTCGATTGTCCCGAAGGCGGCGCGGCCTTCATCTGCAGCCTTCGCGGCTTCAGGATACTGATCCAGCGTCCAGCGAATTTTCGTTGCCGAGAAATAGGGATCAACAATCAGGCCTGAAAGCGAGCGGACCACTTTCTCATGGCCTGCAGCGATAATTTTCTCGCACATCGGCGCCGTGCGTCTGTCCTGCCAGATAATGGCCGGACCAAAAGCTTTTCCGGTTTCGCGATCCCAGACGAGTGTTGTTTCGCGCTGATTGGCAATCGCAATGGCGGCAATCTTTTCGACCCCGCCACTCGCCTCAATCACGGTGCGGCAGACCTGCAGGGTCTGGCTCCAGATGTCTTCGGGATCCTGTTCGACCCAGCCGCCCCTGGGAAAGCTGAGCGGCACTTCTTCCTGAGCGGTCTCTACGGGTTTCAGGTTGCGATCAAAGGTGATCGCCCGCGTTGAGGTGGTCCCTTCGTCAATGACCAGAATATACTCGCTCAACACTGTCTCCCGGCTTGTCTTATCTTTTGAGACGGTTGAACCGCGTTCTGTGCCAAAAAACAAGCGGCGAACCATAGGCCCGCCGCTTTGTGTCTGATCCTGACGATTTCAGGCGTGAGCCGTGTCAGGCTGCCTTCTGCTCTGCGATCCAGTCATTGACCAGCTCTTCCAGAATTTCGAGCGGAACTGAGCCGTTCTTCAGAACCACGTCATGGTATTCGGCAATATCAAACGCACCGCCGAGCTCTGTCCGCGCATGCTCGCGGAGTTCAATAATTTTGAGCATACCGATCTTATAGGCGGTGGCCTGACCCGGCATGACGATATAACGCTCAATCGCCTTGAGGCAGTCGCCTTCCGGGTTTGGCGTGTTGGTCATCAGATAATCGATGGCCTGTTCGCGGGTCCATTTTTTGTCGTGAATGCCCGTGTCCACGACGAGACGGGCTGCGCGCCAGAGCTCCATGGCCAGTCGGCCAAAGTCTGAATACGGGTCTTTATAGAAGCCGAACTCTTTCGGGAAATACTCTGAATAGAGGCCCCAGCCTTCGGTATAGGCTGTGTAGCCGCCATATTTGCGGAAAAGCGGAATTCCTTCCAGTTCCTGAGCAATCGCGATCTGCATATGGTGGCCCGGAATGCCTTCGTGATAGGCGAGGGCTTCCATCTGATAAATCGGCATGCTGGCAGTGTCATAAAGGTTGGCATAATAGGTGCCGGGCCGGGAGCCATCGGGCGCCGGGCGCTGATAAAATGCTTTTCCTGCAGATTTTTCACGGAATGGTTCCACGGCCTTCACGACCAGATCTGCTTCTGGAAAGGTGTTGAACATGCGCGGCAGTTCTTCGCGCATATCATCAATGATTTCCGTCGCTTCCGCCAGATAGGCGGCTTTGCCTTCCGCGGTGTTCGGATAGAAAAACTCAGGGTCGGTGCGGGTGTATTCGAAGAATTCCTGCAAAGTGCCTTCATAGCCCACCTGACGCATGATGGCGCGCATTTCGCCATGGATGCGATCCATTTCGGCGAGACCCAGATCGTGAATCTCGCTGGCGGTCATTGGCGTTGTCGTCATGGCATTGAGGCGCATGGCATAATAGGCGTCTGCGTCCGGGAACTTCCAGGCACCGTCTTCCGTGGTCGCATTGGCGCGATCATTTTCGACGAAGCTGATGAGGTCCTGATAGGCTGGCTCGACGGACACCTGGAGTGCGTTTGTTGCTTCATCGAGCAAATCATCGTGCTGCGCCTCAGTGATGTCGCCAGCTTCATGAAGTGAGCCGACTTTTTTTCGAAAGTCTTCCATCAGCGGGCTGTCGGCCATGCCTTCAGTTTCGTTGAAGGGATAGCCGGAGATGACGTTCTGCGCGTCGTTGATCACATAGTCATACACAAAGCGCGGCGGCCGGATGCCCGCTTCTGCGGACCGTTTCGCGTTCTCAATATGCTGACCCAGATGCTCATCAATGCCATTGAGGCGCGCAATATAGTCTTTCGCGTCTGATAGCGANGCAATGCGGTGCTGGTTGATCATAAAGGCGGGAATGCCGCTTTGCTCACCATTCATCTGATCGAAGGTGTAGCTAAAGTCGCGGAATGGAAAGGCGCGTTCGGCCTGGCGATACTGGTATTCGAAAAGTCGGTAAGAGAGTTTGGCGCTGTCATCGAGCGCGTCGAAGTCGAACTCACTCGTCATTGTTTCATAGGCTTCGGTCAGAAGCTGAAAGTCTTCAACCGCGTGCTCATCTGAGGCGTCGTCCCATTTATCATAGTCGGTCTTGATGCCCAGAAATGTTTGAGTTTGTGGACTGCGCGCGACAGATTGTTCGAATTGCTCTTCGAAAAAGGCGTTGAGGCGCTCGGCTTCCGTCATGCTTTCTGATTGCGCCGAAGCTGCAGGTATCTCGGAAGCCGGAGGCGTTGCAGTGGTGCAGGCNGCAAGTGAGAGGATCAGCGCCATGGCTGTCAGTGAAGTCTTCATATCGCGGCTATCCTGATTGTTAATATCCTGACTAAAGGGATTAACACTCCGGGCCGGAAGTACAATGGCGTGGAGAAGGGCGCTGGCAGCTCTTGTGCGTGCGACAAACAACGAAAAGCCCGGCTGCAAGGAGAGCAGGCCGGGCTTACGTTTTACTGGAGATGGCCAGAGCTGAGATTATGATCTCGCAGCTGACTCGGTCGCACGCGCTGCCATATAGGCCCGGTCGAGATTTGAGTTGCTGAGCTGGCCAAGAACTTGCTGGACCAGGTCAGCCGCGCACGACTTGTCGTACATATTTGCAAGAACTGAGNCTTTTTCATAACGGCAAGCCGACTTTGCNTGCATCTCGATCGAGCGNAGNGCGGCAGAAGCAGATGCCTGATCGGTCACAGTTGCTGTGTCCACAGAAATCTGTGCCTGAACTTTGTTCATATCAGCAGCATGAGCTGCACCGGACGAAAGCAGGAGTGCTGCTGCCACAAGAAGAGACTGTTTCATGTCTTAACTCCCAGAAAATTATGTGTTTTTTTTGGTCGGATGCACAGGCTCGTACTTCGATGGGGACAGGAAGAGTATATTCTGAGCCTGTGACCGAATATGTGTGATCATGTCACAATGGTCAAAAAATGACAACACATGCACGCTTGGCGAGCATATACACATGTTTGTGAACATCTGTACTGTGCTGAAAATCTGCAATTTTGTGAAGATTTGTGCGTTGAACTTTTTTTAATTGATCGCAAGATGGGTCGGATTCTGAACCATCCGGGCGCTGAAAAACCGGGTGAATAGCCGGGGCCAAACATGAAACTCTATTATTCGCCAACCTCGCCATANGCCCGCAANGCGCGCATTGTGATTCTCGAATGCGGGCAGTCAGTTGAGCTTCAGGCAGAGAATGTGATCGATCATCCAGACAGCGTGCCAAACCCCCTCAACAAGGTGCCATGCCTGGTTCTGGACGATGGATCGACCCTTTTCGATAGCCCGGTCATTTGCGGTTATCTTCTGGCGCAGGTGGGACGGGCAGACGAGTCGACAGACTGGACAGCCAGACGTCTGGAAGCGATGGGTGACGGGATTATGGATGCGGCCTTCAGCCTCGTGATGGAGACGAAACGGCCAGAGGCTCAGCAGTCAGATTTCTGGAAAGCGCGCTGGCAAGCTGCGATCTTGGGCGCGCTCGACGAGCTCGAGACGACATTGCCCGAATTTTCNGGT
Organism: Ponticaulis sp.; assembly: GCA_002699325.1. Taxonomy (GTDB): domain Bacteria; phylum Pseudomonadota; class Alphaproteobacteria; order Caulobacterales; family Hyphomonadaceae; genus Ponticaulis. Next base: position 6,769 of record PABS01000084.1, read on the forward strand.
CAGTTCGGTTTAGGCGAGGTCAGCTTGGCAGCGGCGCTCGGCTATCTCGACTTTCGGCTTGGCCATATGGCTTGGCGCGAGAACAGGCCGCGGCTGGAAAGCTGGTTTGCGACCGTCGCTGAACGCTCCAGCGTAAAAGAAACGCGCCCGCCAGACTGACGGGCGCGTCTGTGTTCAGTGACCTTATGATCAGTTTGAGGCTTTGACGCTCTCAACCCATTGATCAACACGCTTTTCGAGAAGGTCGAGCGGCAGTCCACCGCCGCCCAGAACGGCATCGTGGAAGCCTCGGATGTCAAAGTCTTCGCCGAGTTNCTCTTCTGCGTCAGCGCGGAGCTCCTGAATGCGGATCATGCCGATCTTGTAACCGGTCGCCTGACCCGGCCAGGTGATGTAGCGTTCAATCTCTGCCTTNGCCTGAGCCTCGGTGATGGCGGAATTTGCGAGGAAGTAGTCAATCGCCTGCTGTTTGGTCCATCCCTTGGAATGAAGGCCGGTGTCGACAACCAAGCGGATACCGCGCCAGATTTCAGAGCCCAGACGGCCAAACTCGGATAGCGGGTCCTGATACGTGCCAGGCATTTCCTTGGCGAGCCATTCTGAATACAGCGCCCAGCCTTCGACATAGGCATTGTAGAATTGCTGAGTGCGGAATTGTGGAATGTCTTCAAGTTCCTGCGCGATTGAGATTTGCATGTGGTGGCCTGGAATCGCTTCGTGATAGGCAATCACTTCCAGTTCGCGCTTCGGCATGGCGGTCATGTCTGAAAGGTGCGCGTAATATACGCCAGGGCGCGAGCCGTCGGGCGTTCCGGCATTATAGTGCTGCGCAGCGCCGTCCTGCTCACGGAAGGGCTCGACCCGCTTTACAATGACGTCGGCCTTCGGAAGCAGGCCGAAATACTCTGGCAGGTGTTCCTTGATATTGTTGATGTATTTTGTCGCNTCGTCGATATAGCCCTGACGNCCTTCATCCGTATTCGGGAAGTAGAGGCGCTCATCATCTTTGGTGTCGCGCAGGAAAACGAAGAATTCCTGCAAATCGCCGTCGAAGCCAAATTCGTCTTTGACGGNAATCATTTCATCTTTGAGCCGTGCGACTTCAGCCAGGCCGATGTCATGGATCTCATCCGCTGTCAGATCGGTCGTTGTCGACTGCTGCAGCATGAAGTTGTAATAGGCTTCGCCATCGGGCAGATCGCCTGCGCCATGCGACTCGTCGGTGTTCGCAACATCTTCAGACAGGAAGGCAATGACGTCTTTATAGCTTTCCTGGAACGGGCCGGTCAGAGCCGCAGAGGCGTCCGCTCTCAATTCCTCAGCGCGCTCTTGTGAAATGAGCTCCTCTTTGACCAGCCAGTCGATTTTGCTGTTTGCGTCAGACCAAAGAGCTGACGGCTCGCCGTCATCGAAAGGTGCGCCAGTAATGACTTTCTTTGCCTGATCAAGCGCCCCTTCATAGGCGAAGGCTGGAGGACGAATGCCTTTGTCTGCAGAGGCTTTCGTTTGCTCCAGAAGCTCGTTCGTGGCGACTGCAAATCCCTCGATCCGGGAAATATAATCCACCATGTCTTGTTCGGTATGGACGGCGTGAAACGCGATCAGGAACTGTGGGGGCGTTGATTGCCAGCCGCCCATCTGTTCGAAGGCATACCCATGGTCGCGCCATTGCCAGGCATTTTCAGCGCGCTCGAGGATGAGCTTCCAGAGATCGTAGGAAATTTTTGCTTCATCCGTGAGGAGGTCGTAATCGAACTTCTCCTCCATCTCTCTGACGCTTTCGCGGCGCCATTCCAGACGATCTTCAGCGGCTTCCTGAGAAAAGTCGTCCACTTCGCCGTATTTTTCTTTNCGGCCGAGTTGGGTGAGGCCNAGCGGGCTTAGCAGCAGCTGTTCTTCATATTNCTCNTCGAACCAGNCATTCAGGCGCGCNGTTTCACTGTCTTCTGCCGCCTGTCCATCNGGNGTTTCGGTCATGCTCGTTGGTGACGGCGTTGGCGTGAGAAAGCCGTTCTCGGTTTTGCGATATTCGGGAACCTCGCAACCAGCGAGTGCAATAACGGCAATTGAGGTTAAGAGTAAGGAGCGCATGGATATGGCCTTCTACGGTCTGAAAATCTGTTTCAAGTCTTACTCGGTTCCGAAGAAAGGAAAACCCTCTGGGCTTTCATTCGAGCAAGACTGGCCCTTTGTACCGTAATACGAATGTTTATTCTTAATGCTCCACAGT
>PABS01000085.1:528-22316 GCA_002699325.1 Ponticaulis sp.
TGNCANNNCNGNATCNANNGCNNNTGCAANNTGNNNGCTGTTNACGACGGTNTCGACTGGACCTGGTGTCACAGACGTACGNGCGCGAACCGGNCCNNCTGGGCCAGTTGCACCGCCAGCGTAAGAGATGTTGAACGCNANNACGTCNACATTCTGCGCGTCAACACCNAGGTTNGTNNCACGGAAGANGTTACGNGTNGNAGCCGCANCACCGCCAACCCAGTCAAAGATACCACAGACAGAAGCGGCATAGTTCAGGTCGTCAGCAACGCCNGTNACAACAGCTTCTGATGGGATCAGGTTGTAACCAGAGTTGAAGTTCAGAACACCGTTAGAGGTCGATGTGTTCTGCTGAACAACTGTGTCTGTACCACCGCTCACAGTGACGAGCAGATCAGACTCTTCAACAGCTGGGTCAACGTTGAACGCAGACGACAGACCAGTGATCGCTTCACCAGCNAATGTCAGAACGTTCGCAGCAGACTGAGCCAGGTTGAAGACAGCGTCGACATCGTCAACCGCTGGTGCGCCTGAACCTGGGTTCAGAGCAGTCGCGTCGAGGAATTCCGGGCCGTCCGGATCGTTCAGAACCGTCACAAAACCGTTGCCTTGTGTTGGCGCAGAAACTGGNGCTGGAGCAGAAGCTGTCAGCGTGTTCAGGTCGAGNAGCGCAAGACGAGCAGACGTCACGGTGTCGTTATTGGCAGTACCTGTGCGGCCTGGACCAGCAATGACGCTCGTGTCGAAGGTCGAGAACTCAGACTGTGTCAGAACAGAGTCTGTATCACCAGCTGCGAATGGACGGTCATCAACGATTTCAGCGTTGAAGACGCTGACGCAGTTGATGATCGGCGCACCAGCACCAGCTGTGCTGAGGTTGTATGTGCCTTGCTCGAACGGTGTCAGTGTACCTTCGAGGCTGATGGAAACGTTGACTTCCATTTCGTCGCAAGTCGCGCCGTTCTTACCGAGGTAAGTGAACGGGAACTGCAGACCAACCGTGTTACCTTCAGACGCTGCAGCGTTCTGAACNGACACGAGGTAAGCAACGCTCGTTGGGTNGTTCGGGCCTGGATAGCNTTGTGGGCCGCCCTGAAGAACCGAAGAACCGGTCAGGTCAGCTGCAGAGTTACCAGCACCGCCAACGTTGTCATTACCTGAAACGACTTCGTTACCGTTACGGGTGCCGACGAATGTCGCGTTCACCAGATCAACTTCAACAACGTAGTTCTGACCAGAAGCGAATGTACCGCCCGTGTCAGCTACAATCTGAAGTTCGATGCGGCCAGTGTTCTCACCGGCTGGAACATTGTCCGACCAGTCAGCTTCCTGAGCAAGCTGAACCTGAGCAACAAGGCTCGTCGCATTAGAATATTGTGTGAGGTCAGCCGGAGCGACCGTAAACGCTGACGCTGGAAGCGCAAACGCAGAGGCGGCAATGCCGGCAGCGAGATACTTTTTAAATGACATTGAGAACTCCCCAAATAGCCAAACTGAGCTTGGCGTTCACCCACGAACACCTGCAAACGTCAAAAGCAGCAGTCAGCTGCTCTGAATTGTCTTAGAGGTCTTTCCGAGATTGTGTCAACAGTGATGAAAGCTTTTGACTTCCTGTAATAGCGGCAATAATCAGGGCGCTCGATCATGCACATTCCGGAGGCTAAACAGGCGTGAGCAGCCGGTACACTGACAAAAAATTAGTCGATTCTCTCGTGCAGAAACATCGGCACCGTCATCTGGTCGGCGGATTGTGGGATGAGATCGCGGGCTTACAGCTTAAAACAGTCGTCAGGCATGGACTGACACCTGGTCATTCTCTTCTTGATGCAGGATGCGGCTCCCTTCGCGCGGGACACCTTTTGATCAGCCATCTGAACCCCCGGAATTATTTTGGGTTTGATTACAATGACTCCCTCATCGAGGCAGGCTACCGCGCAGAACTTGACGCCGATCAAAAAGACCGATGCCCAAGATCGCAACTCAAGGTAGCGGACGTCACGCAGACTTTACCGTTCGAGAGGCGATTCGATTTCGTACTCGCGTTTTCTCTCTTCACCCATCTCGACCGAGAATCAGTGTCGAACGGCATCAAAGTGCTGGCCGACGCCCTGTCTACTGACGGAAAATTGCTCGCGACATTTTTTATTGCGCCCGACCGGACGGTTGATAAAATCACCCACAAAGAGGGGGTTGTGACGTTTTCAGATCAGGACCCCTATCACCTCTCTCTGGATGAGATAAGAGAAATTGGTTTACGAGCTGGCCTCTCCAGCGTCAAAGATACGGAGTTTACGCACCCTCGGGGACAGTCACTTGTTGTTTTCAAACCAAATTCCTAGCCTGGCCTGATTTGAGGCCTGTTGAGCAGCTCCGGANAGACNGTGACATTCGGAGAGGCGTGCCTTCCATTGGCGGCGAAGTCTCAGTCAAAAACGTCGGCTGATATATTCAGCTGGCGGGCTGGCAACATTGGTGATTAACCCATTAGAGTAGGAAATCGTCATATACAGGCTGGAATGCGTAGCCTGGATGCACAGTTTGGTTAATCGCCGGTCCGTATCGGCTTCAAGTTCAAACCAGGCCGAGCGGTTCAGCAGCTGGGAAGTAAATCCAGCGGACCAACCAGAGAGACCAGAGCAAAGGGAGCGTTCTGGTTTCAATGTCGAGAGTGACCAGGAGTTTGGGCGGAATGGGTGATCTGTTGTTTGGTCGGGACGTTCAGGAGACATCAAACCTCCTNAAGCACAGGAATGACGGCATTCTTTCCGACGCAAAGGCGGTCGTAACACTCGGTATGCATCGCAGCGGCACCTCCGCAATGGCTCGAGCGCTTTCGCTCAGTGGCTTGTCGCTTCCAAGCAATCTGATGCCATCTGCCGATGACAATCCTGAAGGCTTTTGGGAATCCCGCCCNATTGTCGAATTTAATGATGCTTTGCTGGATCAGCTTGGCCTGCATTGGGACTCGCCGTTTGCCTATTCCGTGAAACCACGGGGCGCGAGTTTGCTGAAGCCGCGGCTGCGTGAAGCTGTCCACCTGATTGGCAGAGAGTTCCAGAGCGATCTGCCGATCATGCTCAAGGATCCCAGAATTAGCCTGCTCGCTCCTTTCTGGGACAATGCACTTCGTCAGGCCGGTTACGATCCTCGGTACATNATAATGGTGCGTCATCCGCTCGAAGTCGCTCGCTCTCTCATGGAGCGAAATCGAATCCCCAGGGAAAAAGCACTTCTGGTATGGTTGTCTTACAATTTTGCCGCAGAGCGGGATACGCGCGGCATGCGTCGCAGTTTTGTGCGTTACGACCGGCTTCTGACCGATTCGCAATCGGTTCTGGATCAGCTCGAAGGGGATCTGGAAATCACTCTGGACCGGCGCGATCCGGATTCGCAATTGCGTATCGAACAATCCCTGAAACAGGGCCTGCGTCACCATAACGAAACGGGCCTGTCTGATCGACAGGCCAAGCTTCCTTCCTGGGCGGACCACGTCTACCGGCAACTGATTGATCCGGAATTTGAGCGTTTCTCAGAGGATGACACATTTCTGAAATCCATCCTGCGCGAATATAGCGTTCAGCGCAGTTTTTTTGGGCCGATCGTCGCGGATTACTCCCGGCGCCTCCATGATCTTGAGGCCGCCTCAAAAGAAACTGTCGAAAAGCTTGATCAGAAAATACACGATACCGCAAAGGCGTATGAAGAGCAGCTGAGCGTGAGAACCGGTGAACTGCAAAANGAGCGCAGTTACATCAGTCAGCTCAAGGGCGAAATCGAGAAACTGGAAACTCAGCTTGTCGACCGCTCGGAAAAATACGAAGCGGAAATATCAAAGCGGGTCCTCGAACTCGANGCTGAGCGGGCAANGGTGTTCGATCTTCAGTCTCAGATCGAACGCCGAACGCGCGATGTATCATCNGCTTATGAGCGCGAGATTGATGCGAAGACTGCAGAGCTGAAAGCAGAGCGAGAACACTTCAAAACTCTGAAGAGTGCTTTTGATGAGAAGTCCCGCCATGTTGGCTTGCTTGAGGAACAACTTGCAGAACTTCGTCGATCGCATGCCGAAGAGATCGAAAAGTTCAAGGCCAGGCTGGATTTCAGTGCCACTGACTTACAAACCAGACTTAGCGATCAAAACGAGCAACTCATCGAGCTTCGCGAAGAGCTGGAAAAACAGCGAGCGCGCGAGGAGTCATTTCGCGNCGAACTGGAAGATGAGCGCGCCCATGCCCTTTCTGTGATCAATTCACTGGAAGAAGATCTCAAGCGCGAGCAGATGGTTTCGCGCGAGCGACACCGTACTCTGGTCGGGTTGTCCAGTGATCTTCAGGAGATTCAGAATTCGACCACCTGGCGGGCGTCAATTGTCATCCGCAAAGCTGGTATAGCTTTGCCGTGGATTGCCAAAGCCATCCGTTACGCACTCCGTCCTTCAACGCGTGGAAGCAGCCAGCCCAAAGGCGGTGCGACGGCGCGCAATTGGGTCCAGCCCTCGCAATTACCGCCACGGCAGCCGACATCCCATCCTGCGAGAGCNCACCAGCTTACACATGTGGTTTCAGCCTGGAATGCCCTTGATCCCGCCCCGATTGCAGACTTTCTGACACTGCGTGATGGAGATGAAGAAGGTGCCAATAGCTTCCGCGAGCATGTTGCCCGTNTTCCCCTGCCCTATCATCCGGACGACGAGGATAAACCAAAGCTCGAGCTGACAGATGACGAGGCCAGGGCCTGGGTCGATCGCGTCGCCGAAATGTCGAAGCGGGCACGCCCTTACACGGGCCAGCCAGACGTTTCAATTATCGTGCCTGTGCACAATCAGTTGCCATTCACCCTATCCACACTGGCATCTGTCTATACCCAGAAGTCTGGCTACAGTTTTGAGATCATCCTTGCTGATGACGCCTCCACGGATCAGACCCAATCGTTACAAGCCTCAGATTTTCGCAATTTTAAAGTTGTGCGCGCCGAGGAGAATCTCGGCTTTCTGGGCAATGTAAANTCTGCTGCGAAAACCGCAGAAGGCCGCGTCATCGTCCTTTTGAATAATGATACCATTGCCCTCCCTGGCTGGCTGGAGAACCTGATTTCCACGCTGGATGAAGACGAGTCCATCGGCATGGTCGGCTCTCAGCTGATCTTCCCGTCAGGGCGTCTTCAGGAAGCTGGTGGGATTGTATGGCGCGATGGATCGGCCTGGAATTACGGTCGCAATGAAGACCCCATGGACCCGCGTTTCTCATTCGCGCGCGACGTTGACTATTGTTCTGGCGCTTCAATCGCGATTTCTCGCGACCTNTGGCAAGAGCTCGATGGNTTTGACGCCGTCACCTATGAAAAAGCCTATTATGAAGACACCGATCTCGCCTTCCGCGTCCGCGAAGCCGGCTATCGTGTCCGCTACCAGCCTCAGTCCGCGCTGATCCACTTTGAGGGCGCATCGTCAGGCATGGATCTGACAACTGGCCAGAAACAGTACCAGGTCAGCAATCAGAAACGGTTCATCAACCGTTGGAAGCGTGTGCTGATGACGCATGGCGAGAATGGTGAGCGCCCTGCCTATAATTCCAACCGAACCTGCTCAAAACGCTTGCTCGTCATCGACGCTGTCACACCGACACCCGACAAGGATGCCGGATCGCTTGTCACCGTCGAAATGATCCGCGCCTACCAGAAGCAAGGCTATCAGGTCAGCTTCGTGCCCGAAGACAATTTCGCATATCTCTCGGATGTCACGCCGGCNCTTCAGAAGTCTGGCGTAGAGGTCTTCTACTGGCCATTCTTCAAAAGCATTGATGAAATCCTTGAGATCGAAGGCGATCGCTTCGATGCCGTACTCGTCTACCGCGTAACGTGCCTGCATCGTCATCTCGATACGATCCGGAAGCGAGTGCCTGACGCGAAACTCATCTTCCATGTCGCAGACCTCCATCATCTCAGAGAAATGCGCGAAGCTGAAATCTTCAATGACGCTGGAAAGATGAAGCAGGCCAGACTTGTGGAAGCAAAGGAACTCGCCTGTGTCGCCGGGTCAGACCTCACCATCGTTCACTCCTCGGTTGAGAAGTCGATCCTGGATGAGAAGGTCAAAGACGCGGAAGTCTATGTTTTTCCATGGATTGAGCGCGTGACGGAAACTGAATACCCGCTCTCACAACGCAGCGGCCTGACCTTCATTGGCGGCTTCCGTCATCCGCCGAATGCGCAGGGCGTGCTCTGGTTTGTTGAGAATGTGTGGCCACGCGTCCGCCAGGCCAACCCAAACGCAANTTTCCGGCTGATCGGCAGCGAAGCCCCAGCGGAGATCGANGCTTTAAATGGTCAGAATGGTATCAAAGTGCTTGGCTGGGTCCCGGAACTGGAGCCGCATCTGGCCCGCACGCGTGTTTCGATCGCCCCGCTCCAGTACGGCGCAGGCGTGAAGGGCAAAGTCATTTCATCGCTTGCAGCCGGCGTTCCGGTCGTTGCAACCAGCATTGCTTCTGAAGGCCTCGACGAAGCCGCACTGGACGCGATGAGCGTCACAGACGATCCGCAAGAGATGGCTGATGCCATTGGCGCTCTGCTCCGCGACGATGACCAATGGGCGCGCCAGTCTGAAGCCGGCAAATCCTTCGTTCAGTCCCATCTGTCTCGGGAGCGCGGCGTGGAACGTGTTCGCGAAATTGAAAATCTTATCCAGAAGGCCCGCCGGCCTGGCTAAACTCNATTATCTCCTGACGCTTCAGCGCAGCTTCAGGAGATAATTAGCATAATCTGTACTGCCCAGATCTGCCGCAGCCTTATGGATATCATCAAGGCTCAACCAGCCCCGCTTATAGGCGATCTCTTCGGGACAAGCGATCTTCAATCCCTGGCGATGCTCAAGTGTCCGAACAAATGCGGAGGCTTCGTGAAGGCTGTCATGTGTTCCCGTATCCAGCCAGGCATAGCCCTGCCCCAGCAAATTCACATGGAGTGAGCCCGCATCCAGATAGTGTCGATTGACGTCTGTTATTTCCAGTTCGCCACGGGCTGATGGCTGAATGCTCTTTGCGACGTCGACAACGGTATTGTCGTAAAAGTAAAGCCCGGTCACGGCCCAGTTTGACTGCGGGTTCTTCGGCTTCTCTTCAATCGAGACAGCTTTGCGGTTTTCATCAAAGGAAACCACGCCATAGCGCTCAGGATCGGAAACCTCATAGGCAAATACTGTCGCGCCGGTTTCCCGCCTGGCCGCATTCGCACAAATGCCTGAAAGGCCCGCACCGTAAAAAATGTTATCACCGAGGATCAGTGCAGAAGCATCATTCCCAACAAAGTCGGCGCCGATAATAAAGGCTTCCGCCAGTCCATTTGGCTCAGGTTGGACCGCATAACTGAGACTGATACCAAAGGCAGACCCATCACCGAGCAGTCTCTGAAACTGTGGTTGGTCGTGAGGCGTGGTAATAATCAGAATATCCCGGATATCGGCGAGCATCAGCGCACTGAGCGGGTAATAGATCATCGGCTTGTCATAGACCGGGATCAGCTGTTTTGAGATGACTTTGGTGATCGGGAAAAGCCGTGTGCCACGCCCGCCTGCCAGAATAATGCCTTTCACCGAATACTCCCGGTTGTGCTCAACCCGAAAATGGCGTTCGCCCGGGCAGCGGGTTCGTCTACCAACCGGCCTATTCATGGTCAACCAAATCAGATTTCTCTCATGAATCAANGCACGTGCACATTTTCAGAACTGATATGTTACTGAACCAATAAACCAATGCAGACGAGCAATACGCTCATCGGGCTCTTCGAAAGGCCGGAATGATCAGTAATACGCACATACCTGCCATTGTAGCGCTTGCCTTCACCGTCTTTGCCGCCGTGGTCTATGCGGTCAGCCCGGTCAGGGACGGCAACATGGCTGAGCAGCTGATGTCTATTCCATTGCTGCTGGCGCTNAGCGCGCTCGTCTGGATCGATATCAAAACNTTCAGACTTCCNAATCCGATCACCTACGGCCTCTCCGTGGTCGGCCTGATNTGGACCCTCTGGNCGGGCTATCCCATTCTTTATGCCGTGTTGGGCGGCGTTCTGGGATTTGGCCTGNTCTATCTGCTTCAGCTCTACTCAAAATGGCGGTTCGGCCAGATTGGAATTGGTTTGGGTGATGCCAAGCTGGTCGCGGCGATCGGTATATGGCTCGGACCAATCGCTTTACCGTACGTCTTTCTGATGTCATCCGTCGCAGGCTTGGCATTTGCCTTACTACGCGCCGCACCCAAGGGCTTTCGCGTATCGGCAAAAGACCGCCTCGCTTTCGGCCCCTTCCTGGCCATGGCATTCTGGGTTGGCTGGTGCATGGCCTGGAGGCCTGGCACCATTCTGACTCTGTTCTGATCAGCCGCGCCGTCCCAGCAGCTTTGCCGTCAAATCAGCCTTATAGGATTTCAGTAGCTCAACGCTGCGCTCGGCAGGTTTGAGATCGCCGGTATACATATATTCCAGCACGAGTCCGCGCATGGCCGCCTGGTGGAGATGAACCATTGTGTATACGGCTTGACGATCCTCTATTCCCAGCGATTGCGCGACTTGCCAGACATCATTCCGCTGGAAAGCTTCGAGATTCTGCACCACCTCACGAAAATCCTCGCCAATCTCCGGGTCGCTGCGTGAGCCCAGCAAAATTTCAAGCAGCGCGAGCCCTGTGGGTTGGAGCATGGCATGCCATGTTGCCTGAGTAATATCATGATACCGCGTTTCGGGCGTCGAATTTTCAGGAAGGCCTTGGCGAACATAGCGCGTCTGCGCCTTGGCGGCATATTCAGCCACCGCCACCATCAGATTGGCGCGCGTCGGGAAATGGTGAAGAAAAGCGCCGCGGCTGACATCGGCCTCATCGGTGATGCGCTGCAGAGTTGTACGCCCATATCCGAACTTACCCAGACACTGAATGGCGGCTTCAATCAGCTTCTGGCGCATGGCGGCTGTGCGCTCGGCATGCGGTCCGCGCGTCCCTGACCGCGCGGTCGTTCGCTTCTGATTGGTGTCAGTCACACTCAAGACCTGAAACCCCCTCTGAGTTCGCTTGGTTATGCTAGCGCGCCACTGTAAATGAGTCGCCGCGCAGGACTGTCACAACGCGATCAACTTCGTGTGCACGCAGGAAACGGTGAACGCTATTTCAGATGCGTATCCATGAAATCCAGTATCACCTCATAGTCGATTGGCTTGGTCGTGTGTCCACCGTCATGCATGACATAGGCAAGATCGCTGATGATGGGCTGATCCGGCGCCGGAAGTTCTGTTTCCTCCGGGACCGATCGTCCATAAAGCTCCCAGGCTGGCTGGGCTGCCTTCAATGCGAGCCATTCCCCCATGGGGTCTGACCAGGTATCCTCGCTGCCGGTAATGAGAAGCGTTGGACGGGGTGCAAGCATGGCCAGCAGCATGTGCGCATCCACCGGCAGCGCATCCACATTGAAAGCAAATTCCTGATAGCGTGGCGCAAACCAGTAATGATAGCGCTCCGGATTGGTGAGATCTGCAATCGTTTCACCATAATTGCGACGGCTGAGCGCTGCGCCACCTTCTCCCGATAGCCAGGGCACGGTAAGAGCGAATCGCTTGTCCTGCGCCGAGGCCCAGAGAACCGACTTCCCGAGGCGTGAGATGCCGGACAAAGCCACGCGTTCCGCATCAATATCCGGATCGTTTTCCAGATAATCCATGACCCGGCTCAGCCCCCAGGCCCAGGCGCCAATACCGCCCCATTCCTCTCGCGTTCTTGGATTGCCATCGCCGCCAAACAGACGTGTCACCCCCTCAGCATTGCCGTGATCGAAGTCCGGATAGATGTCGCCATAATAGACCAGGACGACACCATAACCGCGATCAATGAAGCGTTCGATCTCAAACGGGGAGAGCTTAAAAGCCTCGCGGTCAGGCACTTGCGCTTCAAGCTCACCGCTCCAGGCAAGATCTTCATCTATGCCGGGCTCATCAAGATTCATGATTGCTGGCATAAAGCTCAAGTGCAGCATGGCCGGCACCGGACCATCTGCGTCTGCTGGCGTCAGCACTAGGACCCGAATCCGCAAATCGTCCTCGGCAGGAAACTCAATCCGGGCCTGTGTTCGCCGTGCTTTTCCGCCCAACGACTCCACGCCCCGCTCAAGCACATTGTAATTGACGACAATTGGCGCTGTTGGCGTACGGCCAAACTGAAACTGAGTAAGCCGCTCCATGATCTCCGGGCGGCGCAGACGTTCCCAGCCCTCGGTGCTCTCCACAGAGATCCCCTGTGATGTCTGCATAAGCGGCGGTAGTTCATATGGCTCGACGGCGGCTTCATCAGTGTTGGTCGGCGGTTGATTATCCCATCGGCTCTGGAGTGTTATGTCATCATCCCGGTCCGACACGCGGGCGTCGCTGGCGGAAGACGGCGCTTCTGAGGTCGCAGCCTGCGAGACAGAATTGGGGTCAGGATCGGTTGAAGCCGTCATGCATCCTCCCATCACAAAAAGAGCCGAGGAAAGCGCCAGGGCGCACAAGTCCGAACGTATCATATCCCAACCCCGTCTTGTCTTTTATGAGCCAACATCGCTTGAACAGGCGGTGACGGCAAGTTCCAACAACCATCACCCCTCAGCCGAGGTCACAAAGAAGCGCCGCGCCCATCATGCCAGCCCGGTCACCGAGCCCAGGCGTCCTGATCAAATCCTCGGCAGTGACCCCCGCAACGGCATACCCATTCATCTGTCGGATGAATGCAGATCTGACCTTGTTGAGGAGGTGGGGCGCAAGCATCAGCCCGCCGCCAAGTACGATCCGTTCAACTCGGAAGCTGAGATACAAGGTCCTGCAGGCCTGAGCCAGATAGTCAGCTTCCATCAGCCAGCCATGGTGGGCAGGGTCCAGCGCTTCTGCAGAGCCAAAGCGCGCCTCAAATGCCCGCGCCGAAGCAAAACCTTCAAGGCAATCGTCATGAAAGGAGCAGACGCTTAAAAACTCAGCGTCGTCGGGATGTGGACGTACGGCAATATGACCAAATTCCGGATGCATCGGCGCGCCCGTCAGAGCGCCATTTGCCCAGATCGCAGCGCCAATCCCTGTGCCCACCGTGACATAGGCCGCTGACCTGCACCCGCGCGCCGCACCAAGTTTCATTTCAGCCAGAAGCGCGCCATTCACATCCGTATCCAGAACCGCGCTGCAATTGAGCGACGCTTCCAGCCTGGCTCGCAGTGCAACGCCGGACCAGCCAGGCTTGGGCGTATCCAAAAGCGTACCGTATAGCGGGGAACCTCGGTCCACATCCACAGGGCCGAAACTCGCAATTCCAAGTGATATGAGATCGGCCTCCAGCTCCGCCTCAGCGCGGCGAAAATAAGCCGTAACGGCATCCAGCGTCTCATCCGGGCTCGTCACCGGGACACGGGTTTCAGAAAGGAGTTTCAGCTCGCGATCAAACACGCCGCATTTGAAGCTCGTCCCTCCGGCATCAATGCCGCCGCGCAATCTGATTGGTTTTGACGACATCTGAACGGCAATCCTTGAGGTGAAACACAGCAGGCCGAACTCTGGCATCGAAGATGTCAGGATGCTAGGCGAAGAGGCAGACCGGGAGACGCAAATGGTGAAAGTAGATGTGCTGCGCGGCCCTAAAGAGATCACACCCGTAATCGACGAGATTGCGCGCCTGCGCATTTCTGTTTTTCGGGACTGGCCATATCTGTATGCCGGAACAATGGAGGAAGAAGCGAAATACCTCGCCCATTTCGCGCAGTCAGAGCATGCCTGCGTCGGCCTTGCGCGGGACGGAGACAAGGTTGTCGGCGCCACCACGGCAGAGCCTATGCCTTCCACGCATGAAGAGTTCCGCGCGCCTTTCGAAAGCGCCGGAATTGATATCTCCGCCATCTTTTATTTCGGCGAGTCCGTCCTTCTCGATGAATATCGCGGAAAAGGACTCGGACATGCCTTTTTCGATCTGCGCGAAGAGGCCGCCCGGGCCTGGGGCGCTGAGCTGACGGCATTCTGTGCCGTGCAACGCCCGGACGATCATCCTTTAAAGCCTGATGACTACCGCCCCCTGGATGGCTTCTGGACGAGGCGAGGCTATCAACCACGCCCTGATTTGGTATGCGAGTTTCCCTGGGTGGATGCCGGCGAGGACACCGAAACTCTGAAACCACTTATGTACTGGGTCCACTCCCTTTTTTCAGCTTAAGCGAGACCGGCATCATGGCCTCCGGCCTGCTCACAGGAGAGTCGCGAGTTTCATCTTTCAAAAGATAATATCGCCCAGTCATACTCTCCCACTTGCGGCAAGCCATCCGACGGCTAACTTTCATGGATGGATCGAAACACACCCCTCGCCACCGCCCTGCTCACCCCTGAAGAGATGGGAGAGGCCGACCGGCTGACCATCGAAGCGGGCGCACCCGGAATTGACCTGATGATTCAAGCCGGTCGCGCCGTGTTTGACCGGGCGATCGCCGGCTATCCCGAGGCCGAGCTCATTCATGTCTTCTGCGGCATGGGCAATAATGGTGGGGACGGGTTTGTTGTCGCTGAATTGCTGCGTCAGGCCGGACGTCGCGTACGCGTCAGCTGCCTCGGCGATCCGGCGGATCTCACAGGCGACGCCGCTCAGGCCAACCGTCAATGGCGTGGAGATATCCGCCCCTTTCATCCCGGCGAGCTGGATGATGCAGACCTGGCCATTGATGCGATGTTCGGCGCAGGGCTCAGCCGGGATATTGAGGGCAAAGCCGCCGAATGGATCAATCAGATCAATGCCTCAGATGTGCCTGTGCTCGCTGTCGACCTGCCGAGTGGTATTTGCGGCCTGACCGGCAAAATGCGCGGTACGGCCATTGCCGCCGAAGAAACAGTCACATTCTTCCGAAAGAAGCCGGGCCATCTTCTTAATCCTGGTAAAACCTATAGTGGCGAGATCACGCTTTCAGATATTGGCATTGAAGATGATGTCTTCGACAAGATCCATATCAACATCTTCGAGAATGCACCCGGCCTGTGGGCCGCGGAATGGCCAGGATATGCGCCAGACGGCCATAAATATGGTCGGGGTCATACAATTGTGCTCACAGGTGACGCACTCTCGACCGGCGCTTCGCGGCTGACGGCCACGGCTGCCTTGCGGGTCGGTGCGGGGCTCACCTCCATTGCTGGCCCGAAAGACGCGCTGATGGTTCATGCGGCCCATCTGACAGCCATCATGCTCAGACAGGCAGAGTCCGCAGACGCGCTAAAATCACTGCTCAACGATCCAAGAATGAATTCTGTGGCGGCAGGTCCGGGCCTCGGAACCGATGATAAAGCGCGCCGCGCGCTGGACGCCATCCTGGAGAGCGAAGCCGCGCTGACCCTGGATGCCGACGCCATCACTCTGCTGGCGGACGCCCCTGAAAAGAGCTTTGAGCGACTGAGCGCGCGCGATCAGATGACGGTTCTCACGCCTCATGCAGGTGAATTTGGCCGTCTCTTTGGCTCCATCGATGACTCGCGCAGCAAGCTTGATGTGACGCGCGAAGCCGCGGCGCGATCTGGTGCCGTGGTTGTGCTGAAAGGTGGAGACACTGTGATTGCGCATCCGAACGGCAAAGCTGCCATCAATGGCAATGCCCCGCCATGGCTGGCGACCGCCGGATCTGGTGACGTCCTGACAGGCATTATCGCCGGTCTGCGTGCGCAGGGTATGTCAGCCTTTGATGCGGCTTGCGCAGGCGTGTGGTTGCACGGCGAAGCCGGAAAAAGGTGTGGTGCCTACATGGTGTCTGAAGAGCTTGAACGCGGACTCAGAGAGGTTCTGGAAGAGGATAGCCAGGACTGGCTGGTGCACGGCTGGCTTGAGCGGAAGGGCGGATAACACACGTTCAGCTTGCAGAACTCCCGGAAGTTGGTGTTAGCTCTCTCTCATCATTAAGAGTACACTATGAGAATTCTGCGGCACATATGCGCGATACCTGCTTTCATCGCTGTTGCGATGTGCGCTGGCATGGCCGAAGCGCAGATCGAAGTGCGCGAATTTGGCGGTCTCTCCGAGAACTCAAGATGGATGCTTGAAGCCGACAATCGTGATCAGGTTCTGGACCTCCTTCACGCCTGGAGTGATGAAAGCGTTGCGAGCGAACAGAACACGCCTGAGTTTGTAGAGACGCGCGCCCAGGTGATGGAACTTCTCAGCCGCGGCAATGCCGTCAGCGAAATCGCGACCATTCATGATCACCTGATCTGGGGTGAGTTTGCAGATATCTACATTAACGGCCGCGAGGAACCGCTCATCGCACTCTCCAGCATTCTGGAGCCACCTTATGTTTTGAACGTTTTTGAAGTCTCACCCGACGGAGAGCAGATCCTGGTGGAAGTCTCCCGGAATGGCGGCGAGATCGGCACCGTTTATATCTTCCAGACGCGCACGGGTCAGCTGGTGACATCCATCGAACAGATCGAACTTGGTTCGAGCTCATGGCTCAATGATCGCTATCTGTTGTACAGCGCGCCAAGAATGGGCCCGGACGGTTTTCAGGCGAACACCTATGCCGTGTCCCAATACGTTTATGACCTTCAGTCAGAAGTGGATATCGGCCCTGTTTTTGGCGCTGACTATGAAGGGATCGAGCTCAAGCAAGGCGCTTACCCCTCCATTTGGGCCGGAGATTCAAAGTCTGACTATGCGCTTGCCTATGAATGGCGCGGCGACAACTTTCGGGTCTTTCTCACAGATCAGGCAAGCCTGATCGCGGGCCAGCCCTACTGGCGTCTCATCTCGCCATCAGATCACATTACCGATGCCGAGCTCTTCGGAAACTATCTGACATATGTCGATCGTGATGAGTTCGGCCATCAGTCCGTTTACATTCGTGACCTGTCGGCACCAGCAGATCATGACCAGATGATCTTTCAGGGCTCCGTTGAGATTTCTCCGCAATACCTGCTGGCCTCCGTAAACACGCTCTATGTGGTCGCACGTCATGGCGCGGTGCATCAGATCTACCGCTATGACAGCGACTTCGCCCTGCAGGAAGTCACCCTGCCTCTGGATGGCAGTATCCTGCTGGAAACCGTCCAGACCGCCCACAATGGTGGCCTCATTTTTGAGATGAGCAGCCCGGAGCAACGCTCTGTGTGGATCATGGTCGATGAAGATGATGTGTCCATCATCCTGCAGGACGATACCAGCCACCATGATAGCGAGATAGAAATCCTCACCGAATACGCCGTGAGTGCGGATGGCGCACAGATACCGCTGACGATCTATCGGTTTGAGGGCGACGATATGGCCGGACGTTCGGGCATTATCGAAGCGTATGGCAGCTATGGCGAAACCCAGATGGCCGTCTGGGATATTCTGCCCGAGCTGTGGCTTGAGGATGGTGGCGTTTATGCCATCTGCCATGTGCGTGGCGGCGGGTATTATGGCCGTACCTGGCACTTTGAAGGCAAAGGTCCTGACAAGTCACACTCACACGACGACCTGATTGCCTGTGCGGAACACCTCACCGGCCTGACTGGTGAGCCAAGCGTCGGCGCCATCGGCGGCAGCGCAGGCGGGCTTGTGGTCGGCCCCGCAGCGATCAGCCGGCCCGACCTTCTTTCAGCGGTGATCATGCAATACTCCTGGCTCAACCCCACTGAGTTCTGGTCAGACGTGAACGGCGCGGCTCAGATCGATGAAATGGGAAATCCGCGCAATCCTGAAGACTATCCGGCCATCGCCAAATCGGATTCGCTGCTGCTTCTCGAAGCTGCAGACCAGGCACCGAGCGCCTATCTCTGCCTCGGCCAGCACGATACGCGCGTGTCTGTCTGGCATTCAGCGCGCTATATCCAATTGATGAAGGAGCGCTTCCCTGACACCGATGTCTTCGTCCGACTGAGCGATCTCGCCGGGCATGGATGCGCGCTCGGCGGCGAGGAAGTGGCGGACGTCGTGGCGAGCCAGATGCTCTGGATGAAAGATCAGCTCAGCTCGGCACGCTCATCGCGCAACCGGTTTGCAAAGTGACTTCTCTGAAAGTGAGGATGGTGGTTCGGGGGAGACTTGAACTCCCGACCTCGCGATTATGAGTCGCGCGCTCTAACCAGCTGAGCTACCGAACCGTCCGTTCAACGAGCGGCGGTATATACGTCCGCTCGCTGTGAGACTCAAGCGCCTGATTGCAAGTTTTTGGCGGTTTGCCCGGATTTGAAGACAAGAAGAGATGCCGTCTGTCGGGTCTCGCAGCTCCGACGCACAGAATCTGTCGGCTTTCACGGTTCGGTTCAGGGCTTTAAGGCCCAACAGATGCGTAAAAACCGCTGTTCCAGTCCCCTGACACACCAGTGAGTTAAAACAGAGATAATCCTCAACCTGCCATCCCAATGATCATGTGCCCAAAAAAACGCACATACACAGGAAGTTTCTTTCGTTTTATGGCCCTTTACAGAAAAAGACTTGCTACAGCCTTCGTTTTTGACTCAATTGCCACCCAGAATGACATGCATTTTTATGCTATGAGGGGAAAAAGTTGTCAGTTGAACTAGATCAAATCGACAAGAACATACTGGAACTGGTTCAGAACGATGCAAGCCTGTCTGTCGCAGAGATTGCAGACAAGGTTGGTCTCTCGTCGTCACCCTGCTGGCGACGCATTAAACGAATGGAGGAGCAGGGCGTTATCCAGCGTCGTGTCACCGTTCTCGACCGAAATGCATTGGGTCTGAACTTCGAGGTTGTGGCTTCGGTTAAGCTTCAACTACCGAACCGGGACAATCTCGAGCAGTTCGAAGAAGCCATCAATTCCTGGCCTGAAGTCGTCGAATGCATGACCGTCACTGGTGCCGTGGACTATATCATCAGGGTGCTGACGCTCGACATGCATGCCTATGATGACTTCCTTCGCGACAAGCTTCTGTCTCTCGGACTGGTCTCAGACGTGCAATCCAGGATCATTGTGCGCGTGGCCAAACGAACAACGGCCGTTCCCCTCTCTCTCGTGGATGAGGGCAATAAATAGTCTGGTGACGCCGCGGAGAAATGTTCAGTCGCCGCTGGATGTGTGATCGGAAACGATGAGCCAATTCTCTCCAAATTTACGGAAATGCAGCGTGAAAAGCCCCCTGGGCCGATCGGCTTCGCGCTGCAATTCCCATCTGCCGAAGACAAGCGCATCATCCTGGTCGGCGAGTGTCACCGTGAGATCGGAAAAGCTGAGCGTGCCCATCTTGGATGCGCCGTCATAAGACCTGAGGTATCGGTCCAGGGTCGCCTGCCAGCCATAGGTGATGTTGCCGCCAGAGGCGAAGCGCAGATCCGCATTCTGCCAGTAGCCTTCCATGAAGGCGGGAATATCTCCGCGATTCCAGGCGTCCTGCTGATCACTGAGAACGGATTTGATTGCGACCGTTTCCGCATCAACATCCACAGGCATTTTTTGCGCGGACACGCATGACGCCAGGAATACGAGCGCAGCAAGAGCTAACGTCCGAAAACTATGATGCATGAACAATCCTTTCACCGCCCGGAGTGATTGGAGATTTTCATTTTCACCCGCATCGAGCAAGGTATTCCCCAACGAGACACTGGAAGATAACTTCCGTCCAGTCTCTAAACGACGAGTCCGTATGACTGACCCAACCCAAGATCTTATCTTCCGCGATGCAGAAGCGTCTGACATTCGCGAAATCCTCGACCTGATTATCAACGGGGTGCCGCCTGGTGCGCCGCCCCGGATTGAGGATGCGCCACTCGAAAATTATAAAGCGGCTTTCACAGCAATTACAGAAGACCCAAACCATAGACTGATCGTTGGCGAGCTGGGCGGACAGGTCGTCGCAACCATGCAGATGATCGTCATTCCGACACTCCCCAATGGCGGCATGACCCGAATGGAACTTGAAAGCGTTCACGTATCACCCGAGTTTCGTGGCGGTGGGATTGGCCGAAAATTACTGGACCTGGCAGTCGAATACGCCCGAGAGAAAAATGCTGGCGTCATCCAGCTCACCAGCAATAAGTCGCGCAAGGATGCCCACCGATTTTACGAGCGCTTTGGGTTCGCGCAGTCTCACGAGGGCTTCAAACTCTATCTGTGACTTCAGCTTTCAGCCACGGCCGCTTCATAGGCTTCAGATACTTCGAGCCATTCCATCTCTGCCGTCTCAGCAACCGCCACCTGTTCAGCGCGGGCCTTCATCAGATTCTGCATGTCTTCAGAAGACAGACCGGGCTGAACGAGCGCCTCGTCAATCTCAGCGATCTTATTCTGTGCCGCTTCCAGCCGTTTTTCAGCTGCGTCAGCTTTTTTCTTGAGCGGTGCCGCCGCTTTGCGCGCCTCGGCAGCACGTTGTCTCTCTGCGGCCTTGTCGACCTTCTGAGCTGGCTTTGGCTCAGCTTCGACTGGCTTGGCAGGCGGCGGCGCTTTAGAGGTGTCACGGTCGGCTGACATGACGAGCTTTTTGTAATCGTTCAGGTCGCCATCATATTCTTTCGCCCGACCATCCTTCACCAGCCAGAGCTGGTCGGCGGTGCCTTCTGCCAGATAGACATCGTGCGTGATCAGGAGAACAGCGCCGCGATAGTCGTTCAGCGCGTAAATCAGCGCCTCACGGCTATCAATATCGAGGTGAGAGGTCGGTTCATCGAGGATCAGAATATGCGGGTCTTCCATGGCCATCAGGCCCATGAGAAGGCGCACTTTCTCTCCCCCGGATAGCTTCTGAACCTTGGTTTCGACCTTCTCGACCGGAAAGCCAATCTGCGCGCATTTGGCGCGAACCTTGGCCGGAAGCGTATCTTTCGGCATGGCGCGGCGGATATGGTCAAACACCGTGTCGCCGGGGATCAGTTCATCCATCTGATCCTGGCTGAAATACCCGATTTTCACCGATCCGGGCGCTTTGCGCTCACCCGACATGAGATCCAGCCGCTGGGCGATGGATTTGACCAGAGTGGTTTTGCCCTGCCCGTTTGTGCCAACAATCGCAATCCGGTCATCCGGGTCGACGCGCAGATTTACATCCGTGAGGATACGCGCGTTTTCGCCATATCCCAGATCCGCGTCGCGCAGCTCCAGAAGTGGTGGCGCGAGCTGGGCGTCTGGCGCTTCGAACTTGAAGGGCACGGTCCGCTCAGAGATCGGGACGGCAATATCCTTCATGCGCTCGATCATCTTGATGCGTGACTGGGCCTGAGTGGCTTTTGACGCCTTGGCGCGGAAGCGATCGACAAAGCTCTGCAGGTGTGCACGTTCGGCGTCCTGCTTTTTCTTCATGGCCTCTAGCTGAGCATGCCGAATGGCACGCAGCTTCAGATAGTCGTCATAGCCGCCGGTGGTGAGCTCGAGCTTTTTCTGCTCCAGGGCCAATGTATGTGTCACGCAGGCGTTGAGCATTTCGCGGTCGTGACTGACCAGGATCACCGTGTTCGGATAGGCCCGGAGATAGCCCTCAAGCCAGGCCGCGCCTTCAAGGTCGAGATAGTTGGTCGGCTCGTCGAGCAGGAGCACATCTGGCTGGGCGAAGAGGACGCCGGCGATCGCCGCGCGCATCCGCCAGCCGCCTGAAAACTCTTTCGTGGGCCGGTAAAGGTCCTGTGGCGTGAACCCAAGGCCCATCAGCACCTCGCTGGCGCGCGCTTCACCCGACCAGGCGTCGATATCCAGGAGGCGTTCATGGATATGCGCAATGCGATCCGGATCCGTCGCAGTTTCGCTTTCTGTCATCAGCGCATGGCGTTCGGCGTCGGCCTTAAGAACCACATCCAGAATCGTCTCGTCAGAGGGCTGAACTTCCTGCGCCACCCAGCCGAGCGTTGCGCCTTCATTGAAGCGGATTGGCTGGTCTTTAGTCGGGTTCTGATGCGCTTCTTTTATGAGGCCCAAAAGGGTCGACTTGCCCGTACCGTTGCGGCCCACAAGGCCGACTTTCCAGCCCTTTGAGAGCTGGGCCGAAGCGCCCTCAAACAGGGTGCGCGTGCCGAAGGCAAAATCGAGATCTGTAATCGTAAGCATAACGCCCGCTTGTGGAGCGGGCGCATGCAAAACTCAACCGGTTTTCACGTCAGGACGTCATTCTGTTGGGAAGACGATGAAGTCCTTGCCGGAATAACCGCGACGCCGGGCGCAAACCTCATAGCCCTCGCGACTGCCTTCATCATTGGTATTGCCTTCAATCGTGTGGAACAGGGTCTCTTCAGCTTCGTGCACAAAGCCCGTATGGGTCCAGTCTGTGCTTGTTCGGCGATTGAGAAAGATAGTGCCCGGCGGAAGACCTTCCGGCGGCACACCTTCCTCGACAAACATGCCGGCCGCCCTGGCCTGCGCCGCCAGGGAGTCACAGGAGAACGAGCCGGATATTGGCATTCGGCGGTCCAGCAGCTCGCAGGCCTGTTCCATCAGAAAGGTGACAAAGCCTGCGCACCAGGGCCAGGCATTGCCTTCATGGCCTTTCATATACAGTCGAACCCATGGCCCCCGATTCTGGCCGCCGGTCTCCACCGGATGAACGGCCAGATGAGCACGGGCGCGTTCGAGCACTGCAAAGCTCAGCTTTTCTGAATTGTTGGAGGTCGCTTTCAGAACCGCCAGCATGTCTGCAACAAGAACCGCCCAGGTGATGGGGCCGACCTCGCCATCATCGACCAGATTGTTGGCGCGCTGAAATTCCCTGACTGTTGTTTCGGTGACAGGGCCGTAGTCTTCATCAATCACCAGAGATAACCCGTTCAGGCAGAGCCATTCCTGAACGCGCCGCGCAGCCATGCCGCGCTTGCCCTTTTTGATGAGTTCCGGGCATTCCACTTCATCGCGGATCCACGGGAAAAGCGGGCCTGTATTCTCACTATAAGTGTAGCGCATGGCCTCCCCCGATTTCTGAACGAGTATAACTGCATGCCGCTGACCGGTGGATTTCGACTATCCAGGCAGCGAAAATCCGAACGATTCCCCATTATTCAGCGCGTTCCGGTCATTGCCCGTGTTTGGATAACCTGAGTTCGCTCTCAGCATCCGCGCAAGGTGGATCAGATTCCAGCTCATAATGGTGCAGTTCTGCTTAGTGAAGTTATTGTCAAAGCCTGCGCGGCTCTGGTCATCCAGTTCGTCGCCGAATGACAGCCCAGGCCCCACTTCGCCAATCCACCCACAATCGGCCTGTGGCGGGATCGTGTATCCAAGATGCTGGAGCGCAAACAGCAGCGTCATGGAGGTATGCTTGATACCGTCTTCATTGCCCGTGATGATCGCGCCGCCTGTCTTGCCGTAGAAAAGGCTCTGCCCCTTGTCATTCAACTCACCGGACATGGCATAAAGCCGCTCGATCAGAACGCGGCAGAGCGAACTTTCCTCACCCAGCCAGAGCGGTGTGCCGATAACCAGGATATCGGCATCCCGTATGCGCGGCCATATCTCCGGCCACTCATCGGTCGGCCAGCCTTGTTCGGTCATATCGGGATAAACGCCCGGAGCGATCTGATGGCTCGCCATGTGAAGCCAATCCACACTCACACCCTGTTGTTCCAGTATGCCGGAGGAGGCTTTCATCAGCGTTGCTGTATGAGACTCCCCGGCATCGCGCTTCAGGCTACAGTTGACGTAAATAGCTTTGAGGTCATGTCCGGCTTCAGCCATGGGAGACTCCTTTCTGGGTTGACCAGAAACAGCCCGTCAGGCCGCCGAAAGTTCCTCATCCATTCGCAGGCGCGGCAGAAGAAGGCAGGCAAGCGCCGCCCCCTCCACGAGGATCGCAGCGAGCGCCACGCTGGCAAGGCCCTGCTCGATGACAGGAGCGAGAAGCGCAGTTCCCCCCGAGGCAAT
>PABS01000086.1 GCA_002699325.1 Ponticaulis sp.
ATCTGGATCGGACGGCGCACATCAAAGGACTCACGGAGTGTGATCTCTCCCAGATCAAGGCCGGCAGCGATCGTGAACGGCTTGAACACGGATCCGAGCTCATACACCCCCGCCGTCGCGCGATCAAAGCGTGCGTTCGCATCAGAGTCTTGCGGATTGTTGGGATCAAAGCTCGGCCAGGACGCCATGCCCAGCACTTCGCCGGTTCTGGCATTCATCACAATACCTGCACCGCCTTTGGCACCGGTCTCAACGGCAGCTGAATTCAGCTCGGCTTCGAGACTGTACTGGATGCTCGCATCAATGGTGAGCTGAACAGGCTCCAGGCTGCTGGAGAGCCTCCCGTTCAACGCATATTCGACACCTGCAAGGCCCTTGCCGTCCACATCAGTAAAACCAACAACGTGGGATGCGAGGCTGCCTTTTGGGTAATAGCGCCGCGCTTCTTCTTTAAAGCCAATGCCCTCAAGCCCAAGATTGAAAACAGTCGCACGCTCCTCAGGGGTCAGCCCGCGGCGCACCCAGACGAATTTGCGTTCGGGGTTCGAAAGGCGGTCCGTCAAAGCCTCATAGTCAAGCTCTGGAAACACGCCCACCAGCTCGGCAGCGACTTCAGACGCATCCCAGATCGCGCTTGGATCAGCATAAAGCGAGTAGACGGTGATTGAGGTTGCAAGGCGCTCGCCGTTTCGGTCCACAACATCGGCACGCAACAACTGTGGCGCTTCGCGCGTGTTTTGCGCACTGCGGTCAATCTCAGAAGCATCGCCCGCCAGCGCCACCAAGGCGCTCTGCACACCAACCGCGCCGAATCCTAGACACAACGCACCAGCCACGAGCCGGGCGCGGAGCGGAGAGGCAAAATCACTTTCCAGAAGTCGGCGGCTCACTCGTCTCCCTCCCAGTTCTGAAGTTCACCGAAGTGGGCCTCAGCTGTTTCGAGAGAGATCATCTGACGTGCCCGCGCTGGCTGCATGCCAAGACGCTCAGTGGCGAGTTCTGCAATACGGGCCTCACTGGCCAGTGCATCGAACTTTTTCTCCAGCTGATCGATATCACCCTGGATATCCACAATGTCGCGCTTGAGCTCGCGAATACGCTTATGGCTCTCCCCGGCGCCGGATTTCGCCTGAAACAGACCGACAGCGAGAAATGCCGCAATCAAAAAACCAATCAGCATGACGTAGCGATTCATGACACCACCTCAGACAGTTCAGGAAGACTATTGGGAGATTCGACTTCGGCTTCCCAGGCAGGTGCAGCAGTCCGCACTGCAGAGCGCAGTCGAGATGACCGGGCCCGGACATTCTCAGCAATTTCCGCAGTATCAGGCGCCGTGACGCGTTTCAGATTTTCAAAGCTTGGCGCAGGTCCGGCATCCGGCACTTGTGGCATGAAACGCGAGCCCCCCTCCTGCTTGCCGGAGCGCTCTGCCAGAAAGCTTTTGACCATGCGGTCTTCAAGCGAATGGAAGGTCACGACAACAAGCCGGCCGCCCTCAGCCAGCATACGCTCTGCGGCAACCAGACCGCGTGCAAGTTCACCCAGCTCGTCATTTACGAACATACGCAGTGCCTGAAATGTCTTCGTGGCAGGATGCGTACGCTTGCCGCGGCGCCCGCCAACAGACCGTTCCACGGCATCGGCAAGCTGGAGCGTCGTCGCAAAAGCCGCTTCATTGCGCTCTCGCACAATCTGGCGCGCAATTCGGCGTGAATCGCGCTCTTCACCGAGCTGGAAGATGATGTCGGCCAGATCAGCTTCATCCGCATGGTTGATCACATCAGCCGCGCTCGGGCCTGACTGACTCATCCGCATATCCAGCGGTCCGTCGCGCATAAAAGAAAAGCCGCGATCCGCTTCGTCTAATTGGAAGGAGGATACGCCGAGATCGAGCACAATCGCATCGACCGTTTTAATACCCCGGTCTTCCAGCAGCACTTCGAGATCACCAAACGCGCCCTGCATCAGCTCGAACCGTTCAGGAAATTCGGCCACCAGCGGCTTGGCGCGGGATATGGCATCCGGATCGCGATCGATACCTTTAACCTGACAGCTCGCCGAAGCCAGAATCCGCCTGGAGTACCCGCCACCACCGAAAGTGCCATCAACAATGATGTCACCCGATTTAGGCTGCAAATGCTCAATCACATGGTCAAGCATAACCGGGATATGGCTCATGACTCGCCTCCCGGTTTGAACATGCCTTTGGCCTGATAGAATGGCTGAGCCAGGGCATCCTGATTCTGCGCGGCGTAATCGCTCAGATCGCTGTCATAGCTTGCATAGCGCTCAGGGCTCCAGATCTGGAAACGGTCCATGGCGCCAACAAAGAGCAGCTCTTTTTCAATGCCTGCCGCCGTCAGAAGGTGAGGGGGAATAACAGCACGCCCTGCCTGGTCCATGGCGATCTCACTCGTCTTGGAGAAGATCGCGTTGACGAAGGCAAACCGGTCTTTCGACGACGGAGGCAGGTTGTTGAAGATACGGACATGCTCATCCATCAGCTCCTGCCCCCCACCTTCGAGGAAACCAGCGCCGTCAGACGACGGGTAGAGAAAGAATTTCTGAGATCCACCAAGAAGGGCACGAAAGCTCGCCGGGACGAGAACTCGTCCACGCGCGTCAATACTCCCTTCAAAGGTAGACAGAAACATGCGCAACCCACAGCCAACACCAACCCATTCTGGGGATCATATCTGAAGATTGGGATAACATGGGCAAATCTGGGCAACAATGGGATTTACTGTTCGTTCACAGTTTCCACATCGTCGAATTCTGAACGTTTCACGAACATTAAGCGATCAAAAGAAGCCTATTGAGAGCTTCGAAGGGGCACATCAGTCGCCACATACACAACATATAGTATGCTTTGAAATAAAATGCATCTATATAAGCAAATCAGACCGAGACCCGCACATTCTCCCCAGATGGTTAAATAAGAATGTAGATAATCAACAAGCTTTCGAAGAGCGCCTTGGCCGGACAGTGAGAGAATTGTCGAAATTCAGGCGAATTCAGCGTGCCTTAAGGGGCGGTGCCCACACCCGCCCAATACCGCCCAATGGGCAAAACTGGGATCAGATGGCCTGTAAGCCGGGTTCTGTTCACCACTTGCGTGGATTGGCGACCATTCCTCTGGGATGACGATTGCTCATCACCTCGCGCGACCGACCCGGAAGACGGTGTGAAGACGCACCGGATGTCTTCCCTATTTGGTCTTGCTCCAGGCGGGGTTTACCTTGCCAGATCTGTTGCCAGATCCGCGGTGCGCTCTTACCGCACCCTTTCACCCTTACCCCGAAGGTTCGGGGCGGTTTGCTTTCTGTGGCACTTTCCCTCGGCTCGCGCCGGGCGGGCGTTACCCGCCGCCCTGTCTGCATGGAGCCCGGACTTTCCTCCATTCCGGCCGAAGCCGGAACAGCGGCCGCCCGGCCATCTGATCCGTCGCGCTCATAGCTTAAAAGCGGCCGGCTTACCACTGCAAGAAAATCGAACGTTCATTCGAAAAATTGTCTTGTTCGTAGACACCAGCTGATTACATTGAGGCGATGAACGTGATGCAGCCAGATTTCAGAAGCATTGGAACGCGGTGTGCCGCAGTGCGCACGCTGATGACGGCCCGGTCCATTGCCCGCATGTACGATCAGGCCATGAAGCCGGTTGGATTGACCGGAACGCAATTCACATTGCTCGTGGCAATCGGATCGAGTGACTTCAAATCGATCTCAGAACTTGGCGAAACACTTTGCATTGAGAAGTCCACGCTGTCGCGGAACCTCAAACCGCTCCTTGAAGCCGGCCTCCTTGAGCGCGTTCGTTCTGGTGGCACGCGATCAGTCACTCATAAGCTGACTGAACAAGGAGAAGATCGGCTGAAAGACGCCATTCCCCTCTGGGATCAGGCGCAAAGCCATATTGAATCTGAAATCGGCAGGGAAGATTTGAAGTCTGGATATCGCTTCCTGGCGCGCCTGCGTCAGGCCGCTCGCGTCTGAAATTATTCCGGCGACGCCTCAGAGACCGGCACAATATCGGTCTGCTCCAGCTGCTCAACGGTCGCAAAGAAGACCGCAGCACCAATCGCCATCACTCCGAAGAACACGGCAGCGGCGGGCTTGTCTTTCTTCATCAGGAACCAGATCACGACCGCCAGCATCAGGTTTGAGACAATGACAAACCAGGTAAAGAAGGTTGTCGCAAATACGCTGCTGAGCGACACATCCTCGCCGACCGCGATCTGAGCCATCAGTGGCAGGCCAACCGCAAGGTCGATTGAAATCACAAGGCCGATAAAGGCTTTGCCGAGGTCAGAAAACGTATCGAACATCGCAGCGGTAAAGGTCACCACTTTGTGGGTCAGCGCAAAGGCATACTCACGACCAGCGATCAGGCCGAGGAAAACCCAGGTCGTACTCATGGGCAGGTCGTTCAGTTCCTTGAAGAAGAACAGAAGCGTCGCATAGAGGAAGTCGATGATTGTGGCCGAACGAATGTCGGTCACGTTCGATTTCGTGCGCAGGATCCGCTGAACCGGCCCACCTTGGTTCGCGAAGGTAAAGCCGAGCAGGATCACGATAGCGAACATCGCACCGAAGCCCTGCAAAGCGGTGAGCTCCCGGGGCAGGAAAACGAAAATGTTGGCGAAATCCTGGATCAGCCAGACGGCCCAGAGATAGCCGGTGGTTACCCATTGCACGATGACCCAATACATCGAACGGGAATGTCCGAAGCAAAAACCTATGGCGATCGCCTCAGCGACAATTGAGAGCCCGACGCCCGTCAGCGCAGTTCCCATGTCGTCGATCGTCCCAAACACATAGTATTGTGAGAGGAAGAATGCCGTTCCCACGCCAGCAACGAGACCATACGGAATAACCTTGTCGACCGGGTTTTCTTCAAACCATTTTTCGAGCGAACGGCTAATCAGCATGTAGACAACGCCGCCCGTCAGAAAGGCCAGTCCATACCCAAAGAGCGACTTTTCGATCATGGACCCCAGACCGCCAATCGAGGCGAAAATCGTCAGGACCATGAAGGATGTGGAGACCGGAATACCGAGGCGCGTTATAACCAGTAGTACGAGCGGCGGCAGAGTATGATACCACTGAACCTGAATGGGCGGGTATTTCGTCTCATTTGAAAGGCGCCCGTAAGACGGGTCACCATTGTTGATCACCCATCCATAAACGAATGTGATGACAAGGATCGCAGCAGCAAAAGCGAACAGGATTGTCCAGTGCAGCCGTTTGTTCGAATTGATGAATGTGCCAAGTGTTTGCAGAGCGTCGTTTCCGACAACAGCATAAGCTGCGAGAAGGAAGCCGATAATGGCGAAAAGCTCGATGCCAGCTATGGCCATAAATTCACCTGATATCCGAATAGTTGGGTAGGGCTTCGCTATCCCAAATATATGACAGTTTTGACACAAAAATCTCCGCGCACTGGGAAATGATGGAAATGTTGATCTGCCATACGCGATGACCAGGTAGTTTTCAGGCTTTGACCGGGATTCGAATAATCCGCCAATGTCATCAGCCACGGGCAGAGACCTATCAGTTTACCCTCTGCCTTGCCACAGGGACACTTAAACAGATATCAGCACCCAAAACCGGATGTGAGATGACCCGACTTTCCCCGCACAGATTCTCTGTCGCCCCTATGATGGATTGGACAGACAGGCATTGCCGCGCGTTTCACCGCGAATTAACGGCATGCGCTCTTCTATATTCAGAAATGGTCACAGCTGATGCTGTCATTCACGGCGACCGAGCGCGTCTTATCGGTTTTTCTGACGCCGAGCATCCAGTGGCCCTTCAGCTTGGGGGCAATGAGCCCGACAAGCTGGCAGAAGCAGCAAGGATTGCAGAAGAATATGGCTATGACGAAGTCAATCTGAATTGCGGCTGCCCATCAGACAGGGTTCAGTCAGGCGCGTTCGGTGCTTGCCTTATGCGAGAGCCTGAAACCGTCGCGGCCTGCTTGAGCACAATGTCAGAGGCTGTGAGGATACCGGTAACCGTAAAACACCGGATCGGAGTTGACCACGATGATCCACGCGAGCGCCTCTTTGGCTTCGTGAAGACGGTCAGTGAGGCCTCTCCTTGCACAGTGTTCGAAGTCCATGCACGGAAAGCATGGCTCAAGGGGCTCTCGCCCAGGGAAAACCGGGACATTCCACCTTTGGACTATGATCTGGTTCACGAACTGAAGGCTGCATTCCCTCACCTCACCATCGTTCTGAATGGCGGGCTTTCAAATATCGAGGCTTGCCTGCCCCACCTTGAGACGCTGGATGGTGTGATGCTTGGTCGCGCCCCTTATCAGGACCCGGCCTGTCTGCTCGATGTCGATCACCAGATATTTGGTCAGCCCCAAAAGCATGACTCCATGCATTCAGCGCTGCGGTCATACCGGGCCTATATTTCAGATCAACTCGAGGCAGGAACGCCCCTGCACGCCATGACCCGCCACCTGCTCGGCGCCTTTAATGGCATGCCCGGTGCGCGCCTCTGGCGTCGACATTTGTCAGAAAACGCGCCGCGCCGCGGCGCTGATCTTCAGGTATTCGATGAGGCGCTGGCATTCGTCGAGGAGCAGAGCCTGGCAAGTGTCTGAATTTTTCGCGACCTACGGCCTGCTGATTCTGGCGCTGCTGACCGCTGGCATTTTCGCCGGATTGATTGCCGGATTATTCGGCATTGGCGGCGGCGTAATCATCGTGCCAACGCTTGATTTTGCGTTCACTCAACTTGGTTATGAATCCGTATCCATGCATGCCGCGGTGGGATGCTCCCTCGCCACCATTGTAGCGACTTCCATCCGGTCTGCCATGGCACACGCCAGGCGTGGCGCAGTCGACTTCGATGTTGTGAAAGGCTGGGTCCCATGGATTATGGTTGGCGCCGTCATCGGCGCAGCGATTGCGGGCTTTCTTCCCAAAGATGGCATGCGCGGCTTCTTCGCATCAGTCCTGCTTCTCGTGTCCCTTCAGTTTGTCCTTGGCCGGCCCGACTGGAAATTGCGTGACAGCCTGCCGACTGGCTTGCCACGCGTCGGACTTGCCGGTGGGCTCGGCGCTCTGTCCGGTATCATGGGTATTGGTGGCGGCGTTTTCGGCGTCACGCTGATGACGGTCTGTGGTCATACAGTCCACCGTGCCGTTGGTACGGCGGCCACTTTTGGCGCCGCGATCGGATTGCCAGCTGCCATCGGATATATCGCCACGGGCTGGGGCATGCCAGATCGGCCACCGATTTCGCTCGGTTATCTGAATATTCCCGCCATTCTGATCATTGCTCTGATGACAACCAGCCTCGCGCCCTTTGGCGCGATATTGGCCCACCGTATGAACGCTGCCCTGCTTCGCCGGGTGTTTGGCGTAGTGATGATTCTCGTTGCTTTGAATATGCTTCGGCTTGCGCTCGGCTTTTAACGCCAGGATCTTTCTTACTGGCGGATGATGAGTGAGTTCTTCCGGAACTCAAAACTGGAGAGCTTCTTAAGAAAGCTCATTCCCAGGAGCGAGGTTTCAAGACCAGTCGCAATGACAAGCGCATCAACGTCTTTGACTTTCACATTGCCGATGACGACTTCATCAATGAGAATATACGCGCCCTGAGTCATACCACCAGCGGTACGAACCTCATACTTGAAGTCGAGGTCTTCGATTTTGTGCCCCATGCGTTCTGCGTCGCGGCGCGACAGCGCAATCATGCTGGCACCCGTGTCGACCATCAGCTTGACGCGTTTTCCTTCGAGCTGGGCATCCGCCCAATAGTGCCCATCATTCTCCATGCGCAGAGCTGTAGCCCGTGGTCCAGGCGCTTCAGGCCGAAAGTCTTTCTCAGTGTTCTCGGCGACAACCGGCTCGGGTTCAGACCAGCGATCCGAAGCCTTCATTGCGACGGCGACGCTTGCGCAGACGACAAAAAAGACAGGTACGATGACTTTGATCATGGCCGGGTCTCCGGTTTCAGCCGAGCTTGCCCTGCGCTTTCAGGGTATCTAGTCGCGTTTCCAGCGCAGTTATAACCTCATCGCGTTGCCGATCGGTATACAAAGTCCATTGAGCTATCTCTTTCAGGCTGCGTCCACATCCCAGGCACCAACCTGTCGGACCATCAATTGCACAAACTTGAATGCACGGAGATTTGATGGGTCTGTCACGCATGCCTAAAACCTCGGCAGTTCGGCTGGGAGCTGAAAGAATATAGCGAGTGCCGTTATCTGATTGTCACACTGGCATATTAAGCGCAAATTTCCGCGCATTGGGCGATTGCGCTCCCTGCCGTAATCCAGCTAACCAGTGAACTCCACCAGTTCCAGTCAGGAAGATCAGATGGCCGGCGACGAAGCGTCTCCTCTCGAAGATGTCTACGACCTGATCCGCAATCAGCCTGTCGTAAACCTGCCGCGCGACTATAATGACGACGGTAGCGTGCGCATGTCCAAATTTGGTCGGCTCGACCGGCTCGGTGAATGGATTGCCGCATGCCAGCGACGCGACATGCCAAAAATTGAAAAATCTACACTGGCGCTGTTTGCCGGATCACATGGTCTGGCCCAGCATGGCGTGTCACTTTCCCAGGATGGCGCGACTCAGCGTCGGATCGACGCGCTTCAGAAAGGCGAAGCCACAACCAACGGCCTTGCCGCTGAAGCGGGCGCCACGCTGAGGGTGTTTGAGCTGGCGCTCGAACTACCCACCAAGGATATCTCCAAAGAACCCGCCATGAGCGCCAAGGAATGTGCCTCGACCATCGCTTTTGGCATGGAAGCCGTCACCGACAATCCAGACTGTATCTCCCTCGGCGTACTCGGCGTCGGCGGCGGCACAGCGGCAGCAGCTGTGGCCTGCGCTCTTTATGGCGGTGACGCGCAATATTGGGTTCGCGCCGGACAGGGCGTCTCCGAAGAGATCAATCAGGCGCGTGCCGGTGTACTTTACAAAGCNGTCGAGCTCCATCGCGGACATATGAGCAACCCGCTCGAAGCACTTCAGAGGCTCGGCGGGCGAGAGCTTGCGGCGTGTGTCGGNGCCATTATTGCTGCGCGCCATCAGGGNATTCCGGTCATTCTGGATGGNTTTGCGACCGCAGTGGCTGCTGGTGTTATACATGCGATAGATCCGCGCGGTATCGACCACGTGATTGCCGGGCAGGAAACAGACCGGCCCGCACACAAGGCGCTCTTAGAACGGCTCGATCTGGAGCCCCTTCTCAGCCTCCAGCTTCAGCTGGGTGAAGGNGTTGGCGGTGTCCTTGCACTCCCCCTTCTCAAGGCCGCCTGTGTGATCGCAAATCACGAGGCGTCATCTCAGGAATAGACTTCCGGGATTTGCAGGACTACTAGACTGTAAAGATCTGTCGTCCGGATTTCCCGTACGGCAACTTGATAGCGATCCGGTTCCACATAATATTGCCGATGAGACGTCACGGGAGAAACGAATGAACCTCGAATTTTCACCAGAGGATAATGCGTTCCGCGAAGAAGTTCGCACCTTCATCGAAGAGAACTATCCAAAAGAACTTGCGAACAAAGAACGCGAAGAGTTCAGCAAGGAAGAGTTTCTGGCCTGGCACCAGATCCTTGGCAAAAAAGGTTGGTCCGTTCCGTCATGGCCGGTCGAATATGGTGGCACAGGCTGGACCCCAACCCAGAAATATATCTGGTCTGAGGAAAATGCGCGCGCAGATACGATCATGCCGCTGCCATTTGCCGTCTCCATGGTTGGGCCGGTGATCTACACCTTCGGTAATCAGGAACAGAAAGACAAATATCTGCCCGGTATCCGCAACGGCACGACGTGGTGGTGTCAGGGCTTCTCAGAGCCAGGCGCGGGTTCTGACCTTGCCGGCCTGAAAACCACAGCCGTCAAAGATGGCGATGAGTGGGTCCTGAACGGCCAGAAAACCTGGACCACCCTCGGCCAGTTTGCCGATATGGGCTTTTTCCTCTGCCGCACCAATCCTGATGCTGCGAAAAAGCAGGAAGGCATTTCTTTCATTCTGGCAGACATGAACATGCCGGGAATGGAAGTTCGCCCGATCATCATGACCGACGGCGGCCATGAAGTGAACGAAGTCTGGCTGACTGATGTTCGCGTTCCTGCCGAGAACCTGGTTGGGGAAGAGAATAAAGGCTGGACCTACGCCAAATTCCTTCTGGCTCACGAGCGGACGGGCATTGCAGGCGTTGCCCGCTCCAAGCGCGGCATTGAGAAGCTGCGTATCATTGCGGCCAAGGAAACGGATAACGGCAAGCCGCTCATTGAGAACCCGGATTTCGCAGAGAAAATCTCTCAGCTCGAAATCGATCTCACGGCGCTNGAATTCACTGAACTGCGTACCATTGCGGGCATGCAAAAAGGTAAGGGCCCGGGNCCTGAAAGCTCNCTGCTCAAAATTAAGGGCACAGAGATTCAGCAGCGCCTGACAGAGCTCACCATGGAAGCGGTCGGCAATTATGCCGCACCATACTTCCGCGGATTCCCGACGGACGGTGACAACGTGTTCCCAATCGGTCCGGACTATGCCCACCAGGCTATGCCGACCTATCTGAACATGCGCAAAACCTCCATTTATGGCGGCTCGAACGAGATTCAGCGCAACATCATCGCCAAGGCTGTTCTGGGNCTTTAGATCTGAACTTCGCTTCACAACAATATCTGGCGCCCGAAGAGCGGCGCCTCTGACGACGACAACGTCTATCGGGAGAAACTCAAGTGGATTTCAGCTTCACCGAAGAACAGAATATGATCCGGGACTCCCTGTCCCGACTGATCCGCGAACAATACGATTGGGAAACTCGCAATAAGGTCATCACCAGNGAAAGCGGCTGGNGGCCAGAAATGTGGGCACAATTTGCTGAACTCGGCCTGCTCATGGCACCATTCTCTGAAGAAGATGGCGGTCTGGGCGGCAATGCTGTCGACGCCATGGTTGTCATGGAAGAATTCGGCAAAGGTTTGGTCGTTGAACCTTACCTTCCCTCCGTCGTTCTTGGCGGTGGCTTTCTGAAGCATGGCGGCAGCGCNGCACAGAAGGAAGAGCATCTTGCCCCTCTGATGGCTGGCGAATCNATNTTTGCTTTTGCCTATGCTGAACCAACAAGCCGGTTCAACCTGAACGATGTCTCAACCACGGCAAAAGCCAGCGGCTCGAACTATGTTCTCAACGGCCACAAAGCCGTCGTGTACGGGGCGCCCTGGGCAACACACCTGATTGTTACGGCCCGCACAGGTGGTGATCGCTTCGATACGTCAGGTATCTCCGTCTTCATCGTGCCGAAAGATGCCAAAGGCGTTACGACTCGCGATTATCCGACCATGGACGGATTCCGCGCGTCTGAAATCTACTTCGAGAATGTCGAAGTCTCTGGTGACAACATGATCGGCGAAGAGGGTGGCTCCCTGCCCCTGATCGAGAAAGTCACCGATGAAGGTATTGCGGCNGTCTGCGCCGAAGCNTGTGGNGCGATCGAAGTCATGAACAAGGACACGATCGAATACGCCAAGAGCCGGAAACAGTTCAACGTGCCGATCTCGACCTTCCAGGTTCTGCAGCACCGCATGGTCGATATGTTCATCGAACACCAGCAGTGNGTNTCNATGACCTATCAGGTCACGATCCGTCTGGAAGAAGACGCNGTGACCCGCAAGAAAGCGGCCTCTGCTGCCAAGGTTCANATCGGTAAGGCTGGCCGNTTTGTCGGTCAGGCTGCGACCCAGATCCATGGCGGAATGGGCGTGACGGACGAGCTTCGTCTCGGTCACTATTTCAAGCGCGCAACTCTGATCGATGCCCAGTTCGGCAATGTCGACCACCATCTGCGTCGCTACACAAATCTTGCTGAAAGCGCCGATGTTCTGAAGGCGGCTGAATAANTCANANCTTCAGNNNANTGANCANAACACCCGNCGAGGCGNANNGCCTGGCGGGTGTTTTCNTTTNNGNCTNANNCANCTGAANCATAATTAAGTTTGCAAGTCNGGTCNCATCCTTCAGTCTTCNNANAGGGATCGAGGAGGACNTCACATGNNANNNCTGAAANACGCCGCGCTGGCNNTTNTNATGNGNNNCGGTTTTGNGCTGCCAGTCCTCGCTCAATCTGCAAACNCCCCTGCCACGCCNGCCTCCCCNNCCTGTCAGGGNGAAGCTTTCGCTCAGTTTGATTTCTGGCTGGGCACCTGGGACGTACATGATCTCACCGGCAAAAAGGTCGGCGAGAATGTGATCGAGAAAAAACAGGGCGGCTGCCTGCTCACGGAAACATGGCAGAGCGCGGGCGGCAGTACAGGCGAGAGCTATAACTTCTATGACCCGGTGAGTGAAAAATGGCGTCAGGTCTGGGTCAGCCCAGGGTCAATCATCGACTTAAGCGGAGGGCTGACAGACACCGGCTCCATGAAACTAGAAGGCACCATCACCTATACCGGCAACGGCATGCGCTTTCCGTTCAAAGGCGAGTGGACGCCTAAGGATGATGGCACGGTGACCCAGAATTTTCAGCAATACGATCCCGAAGCAGACGAATGGAAAGGCTGGTTCACCGGGATTTATTCGCGCAAATCCATCAAACTCTGACGCCAGACCCACGTCTGCCGTGTTGCTTTTTGCCACCAGTCAGGCAGAACCTGCCCCAACACTTTAGGGAGTAAACTCTATGCAGGACCTGCTGACAGTCGAGAAACGCGGCAAGATTGCCATTATGACAATCAACCGTCCGGACCAGCTCAACCCACTGGGTAAAGCGGGCGATGGCGATGCCTTCGCAGAGGTAACAGCCGAACTGGCGGCCGACAAAGACCTGCGCTGCTGTATCCTGACAGGCGCTGGCCGCGCTTTCTCAGCGGGCGGCGACCTCAAAGCCATGAAGGAACGCACTGGCGCGTTCGGCGGCACACCTGCCGAAGTCAAAGCGGGTTACACCATGAACATTCATAAGATCGTCAATTCGCTCTGGAATTTCGAACTGC
>PABS01000087.1 GCA_002699325.1 Ponticaulis sp.
AGAAACTTGTTCGCGGCGAGACCTTTGGTTTCGCCGCGAAAACGTTTATAGAGAGAGTATGCTGCGATCAGAACTCGTCCAGAAACTTGCCGACGAAAACCCGCATCTCCGACCACAGGATCTGGAGAAGGTTGTCGACGTCATTTTGGAAGAAATCTGTCAGGCGCTGGAATCCGGCGCTCGTGTTGAACTTCGCGGCTTCGGTGCTTTCTCAGTTCGTAAACGCGACTCCCGGCTTGGGCGTAATCCCCGCACAGGCGAGACCGTTGAGGTCGATGAGAAATACGTTCCCTTCTTCAAGGCGGGCAAAGAGCTCCGCGCACGCCTGAATGACGGTGTGGATCCGGAAGACCGCTAACCCTCCCAAAAACCCGATAAGAAAAACGCGCCCGAACCCGGACGCGTTTCTTGCGTTGTGACAGCGCCAAAACGTCCTTGTCAGACATGGACGGCAAAGACCTCTTCAATGTCTTTCTCTGTCGCACAGTCGAGAGAAATGACGCGATCAAACCGATCCCAGAAGCTCATATCCTGTGCGGCTTTTGAATCTTCAATAATCAGGAAACGCGGAATTTTCAGCTCGGCGAATAATTCGGAGTGCTTGATCGCTGTCGGTGTGGCACGATCGTTCGTATTCTGTGACATGATCAACATGGAATACGCCTTCTCACGGAGATAGGAATCGAGCTGAGAGCCGCGATGGTGCACGATGAACGGGACACCCAGTTTGTTCAGCGCGCACTCGATCTGATCGATATCGAGCCATTCCTGAGCGACGACCAGCGCAGGCTTGATCCGATTACCCTGTTGAGGCTTAGCCATGAAGGAATGGTACAGCTTGACCATCTGCTCTTCTTTCTCGGCCGTCATACGCTCAACCTCACGCAGGCGCGCTTCAATCGTGGCAAGGAGCAATTCAAAGTCGATCGGCTTGGTCACATAGTCATCCACGCCCATCTTCTTGCCCTGAATAATGTGGCGACGATCAGCCAGTGCGCTGAGGAAGACAATTGGTGTGGAATGGAACGCCTTGATCTCCCGAAGGCCCTCCAGCATGCCGTAACCGTCCAGGACTGGCATGGTAATATCAGACAGAACCAGCTGCGGTTTAAATTCTTGTATGACCCTCAGACCGTCCTGCCCGTTGATGGCACAAGCGACCTCATAGCCCTCATCTTCCAGCTCTTCGACGATCAAGGATCTGATCTCGGCTTCGTCTTCTACAACTGCAATACGCGCACTCATGACTTAGCTCCAGATTGACTAACGGGGTTGGAGTTCGGGGTCAGGCGGACAAGCGGCCCTCCCGGATAATTGTCTGCGCTGTCAATGGGCAGACGGATTTCAAATTCAATACGATCTTCGGCGTTCTCTATTTCGAGTTCTCCGCCATGCTGTTCGATAAGCAGACGTATAAGATTTAGAGTCACACCAGCATCAAGGAGGTTCGAACGGCTGTCGGCATCGGCTTCCAGACGACCGGAGAGCCCTTTCATATCGACCAGCGCACGTGCTTCGAAAACAGCTTTGAGCGAGAAAACGGCCCAGTCCGCTTCTTCCCAACAAATCAGATCGAGCCGGCCACGGCGATCAACCAGCTCCAAACCAAGCGTGAGCAGTTTGTCGAGGATCAGCTCAATAAGACGCCGGTCTGCGACAAGAAGGTCGGGACACTCGTTCATCCAGGCAACCAGACTGGTTTCCGGATTTTCGAAATCGTATTCGTCAACAATCTTACGGATGACTTCATCCAATCCACGCGTCACAGGAGGATAATCGCGAACGCACGTGGCCATCTGAGTGAGCTCGATGGAATGCTCGACCAATTCAACCATTTTCTCAACGGTCTGACGAATAATGTCCGCACGCTCGCGCACCTCATCTGGCGAGAACTTACTGGCATGCCGCCCAAGTCGTCGCGCATTTCCGTCAATCACGGTAAGCGGTGTGCGCAGCGAATGTCGGGTTACGGTTGAGAGCCGCTCCTTGAGTTCTTTCAATTCTTCGCTCGCCTGACGCGCAGCATCCATGGGATCTTCAGGCAGGTTGGGATTTCTTTCGCTCATTTGTCGTCCCTCCCTCCTCTAAGCAAACGACTGCTGTTCAGATTCAGCTTCGGTCGATGAACTGGCCACCAGAACACCGGTTTCGAGCGGAGATTCTATCGGTAGGAAGACTGAGAATTCGGTCCACTCCCCTTCCACACTGTCTAACTCGACGCGCCCATAGTGCATCTCGACCAGACTTTTTACGAGATTCAAGCCAATGCCAGTTCCCGGAATTCCGGTAGACGTGCTGGCGCGGAAAAAGCGTTGGAAGATCTTTGGCAGTTCTTCCTTCGGGATACCCACACCATGGTCCCGAACCCGCAAGACCGCATAGTCGCCTTCAACATCGCCACGAACATCGACGAATTTCGACTCGCCAGAATATTTCACTGCATTTGAAACGATATTCGTGAAGACGTTGTCCATGAGGCGAGCATCGCCGAAGAGTGTTTCTGGATAATTATCAATCTCTAACTGAATTGTATGATTTGTCGCGACTTCTCGCTGTCTCTGACACACTTCGTTGACGAGTTCCCGGACATTGAAGGTTTCTGGTGTGAGCTTGATTTTGCCCGAAGAGAGCCGCGATGCATCCAAAGTCCGCTCAACAAGCATGGTCATACGCTTCACTGTCGAGCGGATACTGCCCGCTTTTTCACGGATATCGTCCGGGCTCCACCGGTCCGCGCGCTTTTCCAGACGACGGGCGACACCGTCGATAATGGTCAGAGGGGTTCGGAATTCGTGGCTGGCCATGGAGACAAATTCGGTTTGCATCCGGTTGAGCTCTCGCTCTGCAGCAAGTGCCTTTTCCAGCTCAAGCGATTGATTCATGATGGTCTGAGTACGCTCTTCGACACGCACGGCCAGTTCGTCGCGGCTTGCAATCAGTTCCAGCTGAAGGGCCTTCCTGTCCTCAATATCGCGGTGAATAATGACATACCCGGCAAAGCTGCCGTCTTCGTCAAAGAACGGGGTATGGGTCGCCTCAATCCAGTACTGGCTGCCGTCTTTGCGATAGCATAGGAACTCGCCAGAACAGAACTCACGCGCCTGCAACGCTGCAGATATATCAGCCAGGTCATCTTTGTTTGTTTCTTCCCCGCCCAGCATGTTGAGCGTTGGAGAGCTGCGCAGATCATCGAGGTCATATCCTGACATGCGCGTAAACGAGGGATTGATCCAGGCAATGGTGAAGTCCTTGTTCAGGATCGCCATGCCATCGGAGGCGTGGCGCGCAATCAGCGCTAACCGCTCAGACTCTGCCTGCGCAGCGGCCAGCTGATCCCGCATCAGGCGTTCTTCAGATACGTCATTCAGAACGTGCACCACCTGGCGGATTGATCCGTCCTGAACGATTGGAGTGATTGAACCGCTGAGCCAGAAGTCAGAACCGTCTTTCCGGCAGGCCAATACTTCGATATCCGTCGGTTTCTGGGCCCTCAACTGCCCAAACACACGATCAAGTTCAGCCTGATCTGCTTTCGGTGTCCGGGTGGCCTGAAGAAGGGTACGCCCTTCAAGTTCACTGAGGTTAAATCCGGTCATGTTGCAGAACGCATCATTACACCAGGTGATCTGACCGCGACCGTTCGTGAGAACGATGCCCTTAGTGGTATGTTCCGCGCACAAGGCTAGCTTATAGATGCGCGCCTTTTCGGCTTCGAGGGCATCTAAAGCATTTATGGTCGAACGGTGTGCTGGCAAAAATACACCAAATGTCAGAAAGCCAACAATCAGCAATCCGCCCAGCAGCACCAAATCGCGGATCATGGACTGGATGTCGGAGGCTTTCCGGGCCGTCGAAATGATCACGTTTGAGAAACTGCTGAGATGGCGCTCAAAAATCAGCTGTTCGACTTCTGTGAAGCTCGCCGGTTTGGACTGGAGCCCGAACGTGTATTTCAGATGCTCATAAAAAGCGGCAATTTCCTGCTTGAGGGATTGGTTGGCCTTGCGACCGGCGCCCGGGATCTCCGCCAGATAGGCATCGCGAACCTGCTGCTCAACGCCTTCATTTGCGATGAGTTTGTCGATCTGGATTGACGTGTCGAAATAAGCCTGCATGACCCTGAAGACGTCCGAGGGCACGGTTTGCGACATGGACTCCCGGTCGGTCTCCCGACTGTATTCAAGCGACTTCAGATAGAGAGATGACCGTTGCGCATTGAGCGACTCGACCAGACGCGACAGCTCGAAGTGCACGCTGGCATACCGCAGCGAGAAATGGTTCGCCATGAACACCGATACGGACATGATCGAAACGAGTACGGCGGATACGACATACCGACGCCAGTGTTGACGGGGGTTGTCGCCCATCACGACACACAGGCCCAGGGCCAGAACCGAATACATGGCGAGGAACACCTCAAGCCATAAAACACTCTTACCTGAGTGGTTCAATTCGGCCGTCGATAGCGGAACTATGGAAATCGTCGAGGCCAGCAGCATTTGTATGGCCGTCAAACCCAGCGTGATCAGTACCATACCAAAAACAGCGCGCTTCAGCCCGCGGCGAAGAACCATCGTCCAGTGAATGAAACCCAACACACCGATGAGAAAGGCAGCCGCCGGAACGAGAACGGCATAATCAACGGTCACATTGCTACGGGGCAGCGCCATGAATGACGTTGCAATCGCCATCGCAGTATAGCAGCCCACAAGAACACCGCCGGCCAGACGAGAGCCAAGCTGTTGCCGCGGCCGAACAGATAGAAAATAGGTCAGTCCAGAGACGCTGAGCGCAGAAAGAACCAGACCAAAGATCTCTATTTCAGTCAGCCGAATATTGGCTTCCGGACGGAACACGATCTGACTGAGAATATTATGACAAAACAAAACCTGACTGAGCAGGATCGCCATAATGATCGGGAAACGGCGAACCCCGTTTGCCCTGCCTCCGGCGGACCGGGCCGACATCGCCATGATGACAACGGTGAAACAGCCCATTGCGAAGACAGCAAGCTTCAATGGGTCCTTGGAGCCCTCAATCAGATTGAAAAACGATTCGACCATTCGCCCGCCCAGATTCCTAATAACCTGAGTTAAAACATAAAGGTTTTAAGGACGGTCTCGCCTGATCTGTTTGAATCTCTCAATCTGAGAAAGAGTTTATTTACGCGTTCTGCGGGTAAAAACTGAGCTGAGTGGTCGCAGCACCGACCCGGGGCATCATTATAACGCGGCTGCAGACGTTTCAGGTGTCGCAAGCGCCGAACGGATGGCATCTTCGGTTTCCGCATCCCGCAAACGGCTTCGCAGATCACCGTCGCGCATCACCCGGGCCACGCGCGCAAGCGCTCTCAAATGCTCCGCCCCGTCCCCATCTGATGCTAACAACATGAAGATAAGATCGCAGGGCTGGTCATCTACGGCGTCGAACTCAATGGGATTCACAAGGCGGGCAAACCCACCGATCGGCTCTTTAATCTCATGCAGGCGCGCATGTGGCAGAACCACACCATGACCGACGGCTGTCGATCCGAGTTTTTCACGCTCCATGATCGCTTTCAGAATGAGCCGGTCTGATACACCCGTCTGCTCCGCCATTGCCGCTGCAAGTTTGGAGAAAACCTGTTTCGGGCTTGTGCATGTCAGAGCTGGTAGAACAGGACCGTCCCGCAGGAGATCGGAGAGATCTTTTGCCATAGATGACCTTCGGTGTTGAAGTCGGCTGACTAGTTGGCCTTGCCGGGGTCAACCCAGCCAATGTGACCATCGGCGCGACGATACACCATGTTCAAACCACCATGTTTGGCGTTTCGGAACATGAGTGCGGGAATTTCCATCAGTTCAAGCTGCATGACTGCCATGGAAGCAGTCATTGTCTTGATGTGCGTTTCAGTCTCGGCAATGACAGCCGGCGCCTCAACAGCCGCATATCCGACATCACTTTCAGCTTCCTCCTCCTCTGAGGCCGCCACCACGAATGACAGCGCCTGCTCAGCTGGCAGAGGAGACTTTTCTCGCTGATGATGATCACGCAGACGGCGCTTGTAACGGCGCACGCGCTTCTCCAGCTTCTCGAGCGCAACCTCGAACGCAGCATAGGGATCGTCAGCCTGTCCGCTACTCTGAAGAGAGATACCTGAAGGGAGCGCGACCTGACATTCAACATCATAAAGATGTCCGTCCTTCGCCATGCTCACATTACCTTCGGTCGCTCGATCGAAATATTTTGTAACTGCGTCCTCAAGGCCGTCTTCAATACGGGTTCTGAGGGCATCTCCAAGATCGATATTCCGTCCGGCAATCTGAATTTGCATGTTGGGTCCTTTTTATCTTGTGTCTCCCCGACGCTTTGATTTTGCAGCATGTTGTGGGGGTCTGACAAGAACAAGGCCGCGCAAATGAACCTTCTGCGGCAAAGAGTCAAGGCGATGTGATGATTGCGCTGGGCACAACTCTGACTTTAACCGGAAACAGGTTTCGGGTTAGCTGATGCTGCCGTGTCTCAGGCAGACTGTCTCATAGCACGACGACGCTGAACAGAAGAC
Organism: Ponticaulis sp.; assembly: GCA_002699325.1. Lineage (GTDB taxonomy): Bacteria > Pseudomonadota > Alphaproteobacteria > Caulobacterales > Hyphomonadaceae > Ponticaulis. The sequence continues at coordinate 6,545 of PABS01000087.1, forward strand.
GGAATTCTCAAAGATTCCCGATACTTAGCGACCGTCCGGCGTGCGATATCAATTCCAAATCCGCGCAGCTCATCTACGAGCTGATCATCTGACAGTACTGTATCAAGCGTCTCGGACTCAATAAGCGATTTAATGCGATGGCGAACCGCTTCGGCCGAATGTGCCTCGCCCTCACCAGTCGAAGGAATGGCAGCCGAGAAAAAGTACTTCAATTCAAACATGCCCCGCGGACTGGACATGTATTTGTTCGAGGTCACGCGAGATACGGTGGATTCGTGCATACCAATCGCATCGGCCACAGTCTTCAGATTCAGCGGACGCAAATGTGCGACGCCGTGAACAAAAAAGGCATCCTGCTGGCGGACCACTTCCTGCGACACCTTCAGAATAGTGCGTGCGCGCTGGTCGAGGCTTTTGATCAACCAGTTCGCGTTGGCAGCGCATTCTTCAATGAACTCTTTCTCCTGGTCACGCTTGGCGACCTTGGAAACTTCACCATAATAGGTGCGGTCCATGAGAACGCGTGGCAGAGTATCGCTGTTCAATTCAACACCAAACGCGCCGTAGGGAAGCTCACGGATGAAAACATCAGGCACCACAGCCTGGGCGGCATCTCCGGCAAAAGCAGCACCCGGACGTGGCGTCAGCGCCTTGATTTCCGTGATCATGTCGAGCACATCAGCGCGGTCCACACCACAGATATGCGCCAGCCCATGAAGATCATGCTTGGCCACAAGATGCAGGTTTTCGAGCAGTGTCTGCATAGCCGGATCAAGGCGGTTGAGCTCACCTAGCTGGAGGGCGAGACACTCTTCGATAGACCGGGCCATGACGCCTGTTGGCTCAAACCCCTGGCAAATCGTGAGAACGCCCATCAAATGTTCCGTATCAACACCAAGCATTTCTGCAGTCTGATCGAGGTCTGCGCGCAGATACCCGCCTTCATCGGTTTCATCGATGAGCTGTGCAGCAATCAGCTGATCAACTTCATTCAGTCCGGCCATCGCCAGCTGGTCCTTGAGGTGCTCGCGAAGGGATTTTTCACTCGAGAGAATGGATTCAAAATCCACATCCTCTCCGCCACCCCGTCCTGATCCCTGACCCGTTGCTCCTGCACCCGACCCGGCGGACGAAGAACCATGAGCGGCTATGGCGCTCTCTGAAGGACCGTCAGACTCATAAGCATCTTCGCTGGGCGCATCCAGATTGTTCTGCGCATTCGCGAACTCTTCATTGTCGCGCTTGTCGTAGTCATTCTCGCCTGCGTCAGAATAGTCAGAGGTTTCAGGCTCGTTCTCACTATCATCGCGCTGAAGCAGCGGATTGCGCTCAAGTTCCTGCTCAACATATGCGGCGAGTTCAATGTTCGAAAGTTGCAGCAGCTTAATGGCCTGCTGCAGTTGGGGGGTCATGACCAGGGATTGTCCCTGGCGAAGATCTAACCGCTGTGAAAACGCCACCGCGAGCCTCCTAGGCCGCGAACCTGTCACCCAGATAGACCCGGCGCACATCCTCATTGGAGAGGATTTCGTCTGGTTCGCCTTCGAAGAGCACCCGACCATCATAAATAATGGAAGCACGGTCCACGATCTGCAGTGTCTCCCGGACCTGGTGGTCCGTAATGAGCACGCCGATCCCGCGGTTCTTCAGATAGCGAACCAGATCGGAAATATCCGATATGGCCAGAGGGTCGATCCCGGTGAACGGTTCGTCCAACAACATGAAACTCGGCCGGGATGCGAGCGCACGCGCAATCTCAACCCGGCGGCGTTCACCTCCAGACAAAGACATTGCCGACTGCGATCGGATATGGGTGATGTGCAGTTCTTCAAGAAGACCTTCGACCGCCTGTTTACGGTCGGCTTTATTCTTCTCGACGAGCTCAACAACGCTCATCACATTTTCTTCCACGGTCATGCCGCGGAAAATGCTGGTTTCCTGAGGAAGATAGCCCACCCCAAGACGCGCACGCTGATACATTGGCAGGTCAGTGACCTCTTCGCCATCTATCTGAATACGCCCTTCATCGGCTGTGATAAGCCCCATCATCATATAGAAACAGGTTGTTTTTCCTGCTCCATTCGGGCCGAGCAGGCCAACAATTTCGCCGCGCCTAAGAGACAGCGAGACGTCGTGAACCACCCGACGTTTCTTGAACGTCTTGGCAAGGTTCGTTGCGACGAGACCTGATTGGTCATTACTCACTGAATGTCTCCTAACATGCGAGGTGAACTTATTCGCCCGCGGCCTCAATCTTGCATATCATGATTAAGAGCTTATTGCGCCAGCGTAAAAACTTCCAGTGCGAGGGTTACTGTTCCTCGCCTTCGCCCTCGGTGATGATGACGGTTCTGACGCGCTCCCCTTTTGCGCGAGAGTCTGACTCCATGCGCGAACGGCCCTCACTAATGTCCACGACAAGCCGGTCACCAACGATCACATTCTCGCCGCGAGTCAGGGTCACATTGCCTGTCAGGGTGATGGTGTCGTCCTGATAGTTGTAGACGCCCCGGTCACCCTTGGCCTTTTCCTGTGGCGTCATGTAGAAGACTTCGCCCTCTGCCACCAGACGCTGAACATCACCGACACCGCTGCCAAGGCCGCCGCCGCCATCATCGCCCTGGTTCTTTTCAAAAAAGATCGTCAGCTTCTCAGCGCGAATACGGGCATCGCCCTGAACAGCGTCCACATTGCCCATATAGACAGCCGTGGCTTCCTTATCGAGGAAATCAAGGCGGTCGGCCTCAATCTGAATCGGGCCGGATTGACGGCTAAGTTGCGCCGAAGCGCCAGAGGCAAATACCGCCGCAAGGACAGGCGCCAAGATTACCGACTTCCACATCTTCATTCTCCTGTCTCCGGACGCGATGGCTGTATTTCGGTCCAGACATTCCCACGGAAGATCAGCCGTTGGCCGCCTTCCTGAATTTCATACGTGTCCGCCCGGATTTTTCCAAGCGGACCTTCGCCTTCGAGCGGCTGCAGACCAAGCACGCGGTTTTCCTGTACGAACATACGCGCATGCGTGGTGACGAAGCGATTCCCTCCAGCGTCAGTGAGGACTACTTCCTCAAAGAGTTCAAGGTGCTGCGCATCCTGATCGAAAACACCGCGGGGCGCGCGAACCGTCCCGTTAAGGCCATCATCAAGGGCAGGCATGACCAGCTCAATCAAGGCCGGGTTGGCGCCATTTCGCTGAGCCGTATCAGCGGTGATGACATAAGGCTGGCCCGCGGCGTCGCGTCCTGTGAAGCGAGGGTTCTGCATGGTGACGATTTGAGTATCGTCAAATGCCTGGCGACCATGAGTGCCAGAGATCACGCTATAGGCCAGACTACCGATCAGCACGCCTGCCGAAATCGCCGCTCCAGAAGTGAAAAGCATACGCAGAAGACGAACCAGATCGGACCGCGACCGCGCCTGACGCAAAGACAAGCGCCGCTTGGGAGCCCAGAATTCGTCGAGTGTGGCGCCGGTACTTGTCATCTGTTTGTTTCGTCTTCCCCGTGAGTCGTATAATCACCTAGCGAAACTGCTGCGGCGAAACTAGGGCAATTGTGCGATGATGGCGAAGCAATTGCAAAGACTGCAAGTGCGCGGCTTCACGCTGATGCGTTGCAACCTTCCCGCACGCGACGAGCGAACGTTCAGCTGTGGGCAAAAATGTCGACGTCCGGCCAGCCTTCGAGATCAAGTTCGGCGCGCATGGGAAGGAAGTCAAAACAGGCTTGCGCGATGTGATAGCGCCCTTCCCGTTCTAGCATGCCCTTCAGACGATCGCGTATTTCATGCAGGTGAAGCACATCTGAGGCCGCGTAAGCGAGCTGTGCATCGGAGAGTTTTTCCGCGCCCCAGTCAGAGCTCTGCTGCGCCTTGGACATATCAACGCCGACGAGTTCGCGTGAAACGTCCTTCAGGCCATGACGATCTGTATAGGTTCGGGCGAGCTTGGATGCGATTTTCGTGCAGAAGACAGGGGCACAGTCAACGCCAAGCCATTTACGGATCATGCCGAGGTCGAACCGGGCGAAGTGGAAGATTTTCTCGACCTTTGAATCTGACAGGAGCGCCTTGAGGTTCGGTGCATGATAGGTATCGCGGTTCATCTGAACGACGTGAGCTGTGCCGTCACCTGTCGAAATCTGAACGACACACAGTTTGTCACGCGTCAGGGACAAGCCAAGCGTTTCTGTATCGATTGCGATGGAATCGCCCCAGCTGAGGCCAGCGGGCAAATCGCCCTGATGCAGTGAAATTTTGGTCATACCAGTCCTAGCGTTCAGACCGTAAAAAGCATCCGGTTCTGTTTCAATTCAGTGAAGACATGTCAAGCGACACGAGCGGTTTCGGTGTCTACCTGAATAAAGACAGGTTCAGCGGCACCATCCAGGACGACTGCCGTCAGCGGACCACCAAATACCGCACCCGTGTCGACATTGATACGCCTGCGCGTCCCGTAGATCTCGACTTCAACCTGATGGTCTAGGGTGGGAGAATGTCCATGCACGACAGAGACTCCCGCCAACGCCGGATTGGACGTCCAGTGCTCTACCCTGAAAAAACGTGGCGACCGGGTCCAGAGATGAACCTGCGGCCGACAGTCGGGAAAGTCCAGAGGATCAATGCCAGCATGAACGAATACAAACTTGTGCTGTGGGCTGGTAATCATGGTTGGAAGTTTTTTCAACCAGTCCGCATGCTGGCGTGGGAAATTGAGCATGACCTGATCCTGGTCCTGATCTCCTTCCACATAACTCTCCAGCGTATTGCCGCCACCATTGCGCACCCAGTTATCAAGGAAGGCAGGATCTCCGCCAAGGCCGCCTATCATCATCTCTTCATGATTGCCGCGAAGCGATACTATGGTGAGCCGCGGATTGGACTGCGCCGCCTCTTCAAGCGCCATGATGACATCAATCACCTGACGGGACTCAGGGCCCCGATCGACATAATCACCAAGGTGGATAATCGCCGCTGGCCGGTTGCTGAAGGTCTTCTGATGGTGATCGAGAATTCGGGCGTGCAAATGCGAGAGCGCACGCGCCATCCCGTGAACATCTCCAATCGCATAGAATACAGTGTCGGGTGTGAATTCAGTCATAGCACAAAGTCTAACGGAGATACGGCATACGACCGGACAGGTCACGCTTCTGATGTTCCTTAAATCTCTCGCGCAATAGAAGTTCTGGCCGCAATCTATGGGTCAGCCGGTTTCGTACGCGGGCTCCGGCGACATCGGTCAGAACAATATCGCACATCTTCCCAGTTTCGTTCCTATTTCTTTCGCCAGGTGAATGGGCGATCGCAGACGGGGCAGATTTTGGTTGGTAGCTCTGACTTACGGTTCATGACGGAGAAATGAGGCTGAGTGAACCACTGGCAAGGCATATTTCCACGCAATATCCAGTGTTTCCGTTTTGTTCTTTCTGCGAATCCTGATAGCCTGATCCGATGGATACTGCACTTGCGACTGTTGGCGTTTTCGAAATTGACCTCATCCACGTCATCCTGACGGGATTGCTCGTTCTGGCCGCCGGGATCGCGCTTGGCGTCTCGCTTTGGCTGTTTCCCTATAAGCGCGGGCTCGCCGAAGCCAAAAGCGAACGCGATGCAGCAAATGAGCGTCTTTATGAGCTGGACAGGCAACTCGCCAGTGAAACAGCGCGCACCGAAGGCCTTCAGGCCACGCTGAGCCATGAGCGAGAGCAGTCAGCACAGCGCTTTGGTGAGTTGGAACAGGCCCGCAAAACGCTTCAGGCGCGCCTGGAGGAGAATGATCGTGAGCTGAGCTCGCTCAAAGTGCGTGAAGAAGAGCGACAGAAACGCTTCGAAGACGAGAAGGAAAACCTCGTCAAAATGAAGGAAGAGGTAGAGATCCGCTTCAAAGAGATTGCGCAAACCGCGCTCCGCCAGCAGCAGAGCTTCTTCCTTGAAACCGCCAATGAGACCTTCGGAAAGCAGAAGGAAGCCGCTGAAGGCAATCTCAAGTCTCTGATGAGCCCGATCCGGGAAGCCATCACCAAGTTTGAGACCCGGGTTGAAGGCCTTGAGAAGGTTCGCGCCGAGGACAAATCGGCTATTTTCGAACAGGTCAAAGGGATTGGTGAGCTTCTGGCGCGCAATCAGAATGTGACATCAAAACTCGTTTCTGCGCTGTCTTCACCGAAAGGCGGCGGGCGCTGGGGCGAGGAAAGCCTGCGCAATGTGATGGAGATGGCCGGTCTCTCAGAACATGCCGACTTCACCGAACAGGATGGAAGTGGCGGTGATGGCCTGCGCCCTGATGTGATCATCCGCATGCCTGGCGGCCGTGAGATCGTCGTCGATTCCAAAGTCAGCATTCAGGATTTTCTGCTTGCAGCTGAAGAAGCTGACGAAGGTCGCCGGGACGCCTATCTGGCTGCACATGCGCGCAAGATGAAAGATCATGTGAAGCGTCTGGCGAGCAAGGAATACTGGAAAGCCTTTGAAAGCCGCGTGGACTTCGTCGCCATGTATATCCCGGGCGAGAACTTCTATGCCGCAGCGCTGCAGGTGGAGCGTGATCTGTTCGACTATGCCGCCCGCAACCGTGTCCTGATCGTTACCCCATCCACACTCATCGCGCTGGCCAAGGCCGTCGCTTATGGCTGGCGTCAGGAAGAAGCTTCAAAGAATGCGCTGGAAGCGGCCAAACTCGGGCGGGACCTTCACAAGCGGTTATCGACCTTTACCGAACATATGGAAAAAGTCGGCACCCATCTTGGCCGGTCGGTCTCTGCCTTCAATAAGATGAGCGGCTCTTATGAGCGTATGGTGCTGCCTCAGGCGCGCCGGTTTGAAACGCTGCAGCTCAATGACAACGGCTCGGAAATTCCGAATGTGTCGCTGATCGAAGAATTTCCGGCCAGCGCCAATACCGGGCTCCTCAACCTCGAAGATGATGAGGACGAGACCTCCTCTCAGTCCACTGCGGCGGAATAGTCCTGAATATTGACCTTTGAAGGGCGATTACATACTTAAAGCCCATGGCTATTCGTGAAATTCTGACCGTTCCCAATCCTGCGCTGAAGCAGGTCTCGACACCCGTTGAAGGCGGTGTGACAGACGAGCTTCGCGCACTGATGGATGACATGCTTGAAACCATGTATGACGCGCCCGGCATTGGTCTGGCGGCGATCCAGATCGGCGTTCCCAAGCGTGTCATCGTTATGGACCTTGCGGGCCCGGAAGAAGAAAAAGCGCCCAAATATTTCGTCAATCCGGAGATCCTGGAGACGGTGGAGGAGACAACACCTTATGAGGAAGGCTGTCTGTCCATCCCTGACGTGTTCGACGAAGTGGATCGTCCGGTGAAATGCCGCCTGCGCTATCTCGATTACGATGGAAACGAAGTCGAGGAGTGGGCTGAAGGCCTGTATGCGGTGTGTATCCAGCACGAAATGGATCACCTGGAAGGCACGCTGTTCATTGATCACCTGTCGCGCCTCAAACGTCAGCGCGCTGTTGAGAAAGTGAAGAAAGCCAAGCGACTGAAAAGCCAGGCGGCCTAGATCCTTTGTCTGCCGTCAAACGCTGGACGTTCGCGGTCATCGGATCAGCCCTCATACTGACAGCCATTCTCGGCATTTTCATGTTTGCCGAATGGCTCGGCATTCAGATTTCCAAAGATCACTGTCTGGATCGCGGCGGCCAGTGGGACTATAGCCAGAGCACCTGCGACTTACCGGAATAGAGTTTCACCATGCGTCTCGCCTTTATGGGGTCTCCAGAGTTTGCCGTCCCCTCACTGAAGGCGCTGATTGAGGCGGGTCATGAAATCGCCTGTGTCTATACCCAGCCACCCCGCCCTGCCGGACGCGGCAAAAAGCTGCGCAACACGCCGGTACACGACGCAGCGCTCGCTGAGGGGATTGAGGTTCGTCACCCAAAATCACTGAAGCCAGATGAAGAGAAGCAAGCCTTTGCCGCGCTTGATCTCGATGCGGCGGTCGTCGTGGCCTACGGACTGATCCTGCCCAGGGCCGTGCTCGACGCGCCAAAACATGGCTGCATCAATATTCACGGCTCCATTCTGCCACGCTGGCGCGGCGCTGCGCCCATGCAGCGCGCGATTATGGCTGGCGACCAGATGACCGGCGTACAGACCATGCAGATGGAAGCAGGCCTCGATACCGGTCCTGTCTATATGAGCCGCACCACCCCGATCACAGCAGAAGATACCGCAGGCAGCCTTCATGACCGGCTGGCCGAACTGGGTGCAGAGCTGATTGTCACCACCATGGAAGCCATTGGACGTGGCGGCCTCCAGCCCACGCCCCAGAGCGAAGACGGCGTGACCTATGCCAGTAAGCTGAGCTCGGCTGACACACGCATTGACTGGTCTGAACCTGGTCAGGTGGTCGACTGGCAGATCAGAGGTCTTTCGCCCTTTCCCGGCGCCTGGTTCGAGATCGAGCAGAACGGCGCGCCTGTTCGCGTGAAGGCCTTAATGTCTGAGTATGTCGAGGCGAGCGGCGAGCCCGGCGCTGTTCTCGATGGTGCCCTGACCATTGCCTGTCAGGACGGCGCGGTGAGGCTGATACGTGTGCAGAAAGCCGGAAAAAGCCCGGTCAGCGCTGAGGATTTCCTTCGGGGAAATCCTTTGAAACCGGGAGATCACGTGCGTTGAGAAAGACAGAACGATATGCCTTCAAGGCGCGTGAGGAAGACCTTGAGACGATAATTGCGCTTCACGACCGGAACTTTGGCCAACCCGATGAAGGCCTCATCGTCCGGCGACTTCATGAGAATGATGAGAGCCTTCTGTCTGTTGTGGCTCAGCTGGATCATAAGATTGTCGGGCACTGTCAGTTCTTCGACATTGAGACCGGAGCGCAATCCACCGGGTTTGCGAAATTTGCGGGTCTGGGCCCAATTTCAGTTCTGGAAGACCACCGGAACATCGGGATGGGGTATTATATGATCAGCTATGGTCTGAGAACACTTAAGCGGCAGGGGTATCAGAAAGTATTTGTCCTCGGGGACCCCGCTTATTATTCGAAGGACGGATTTTCGGTAGACGAAACAGCGGGCATGAGCGCCCCCTGGGGTGGACCATATTTTCTTGCGAAACGCCTCAACCCCGGAGGCCCTGAGCTTGCTGAATTAATCTACCCATCTGCCTTCTTCGAGGACTGAAGAATGCCGCGCTATAAGCTGACCATCGAATATGACGGGCGCCCATTCTCAGGCTGGCAGAAACAGGCCGACCAGCCGAGCGTGCAAGGCGCGCTGGAAGAGGCAGCTGCAAAGCTTGATGGCGCATCCGTGATTGTTCAGGGCGCCGGACGAACAGATTCTGGTGTCCATGCAACCGGACAAGTTGCACATCTGGACCTGCAAAAGACTATTCCGGCAGAGAAAGTGATGGATGCGCTGAACCATCATCTGAAACCTAATCCAGTGGCCGTGATCGCTTCAGAGGATGTTGACGAGGAATTTCACGCCCGCTTCTCCGCAAAAGAGCGCCACTATCTCTATCGCATCTCAAATCGCAGGGCGCCGCTGACATTGGACGCAGGCTTTGCCTGGCGTGTCGGTATGGCGCTGGACCACCAAGCCATGCACGCAGCCGCACAGGCGCTTGTCGGTACTCATGACTTCACGACGTTTCGTGACAGCCAGTGTCAGGCCGATTCACCGGTGAAAACGCTTAACGCAATCTCTGTGAACCGGATGGGCGAAGAGGTGCATATCAGGTGCCGCGCCCTCTCCTTCCTGCATCGTCAGGTCCGCAGCATGGTCGGCTCTCTGGTCGAGGTCGGACGCGGCAAGGAGAATGTATTGTGGGTTGGTAAAATCCTGGAGGCTGCTGACCGCTCAGCCTGCGGGCCCGTTGCCCCGCCAGATGGCCTGCACCTCACGCGGGTGGACTACTAATCCCCCTCTCAGGGCGTGGTCGAACAGAGCTCACTGACCGGGACATTCTCGAACTGAAGGCCGATATGCTCATCCGAAAGAGATGTCGCATCTGCCAAATCGACCACAGCAGAAAACGCATGGATGATGTGCGGCGTATCCTCACCGCGCTTTTCGACGAGCACATGTGATAGAGGGCCAGAAATCTGGGTGCCGGCAGACCGGCCGAAGGTCACGGCCAGTCCATCGCGGCTGCATGTGAAGACAGTTTCCGGATCAAATTCTGGGATTTTGATGGTTTCGCCAATATAGACACCAAGCGCTTCACGCTCTCCAGATGCGCCCTCTTCGGGCTGCATGAACTGGTAGATGCGGAAATCCTTGAAGGAGTAGGCCTCCTTTACCCAGTCGGCCGGAAACTCGGCACAGAATCCGGAATTGCAGTATTCCGTCATCGGAATCTGCTCTTCGGCGGCGCTGGACGACGCACTTACAAATACTGTGAAGAGTGAAAACAAACTCAGTGTTTTCACGATTTCACCTGAAAAGCGCATGCGCCAGACAACTCCCAAGAGAATTACTGAAGCGCTTTTCTAGGATTGAGCGAAATAGCGCCTCAATACACCTGTATAAATATCTGCCAAATCTTCGAGTTCGGCAAGTTCCGTGAATTCATCTACCTTGTGGGCGGTGTCATTTTTAAGGCCAAGTTCCGCGACCGGGCAGAAGTCCTTGATGAAGCGGGCATCTGACGTGCCGCCGCCCGTCGTGAGTGCAGCATTGGTTCCCGTCACCTCTTTGACGGATGCCTGAAGCATGTCCGTCAATGGGCCGGGCTCTGTATAGAAGGCTTCACCAGTTGTTTTCAGATCGAGCGCAATGTGCTGGCAGTCCGGATCAATCGCGAGCGCAAACTTCGCGATCTCGTTTTCTAGCTGAGCACCCGTATGATGGGTGTTGAAGCGGATATTGAATTTGGCCTCCGCACGTGCCGGAATGACATTGTGCGCATGATTGCCAACATCGAGGCTCGTGACTTCCAGATTGGAAGGCTGAAAGCCCGGTGCGCCATCATCCAGATGCCAATCTGTGAGTTTTGACAGGAAGGAGAGCAGAATCGGAACCGGATTCTTCGCCTTGTCCGGATAAGCGACATGGCCTTGTTTGCCTGTCACGACGACCTTGCCATTCAGGCTCCCGCGCCGGCCATTTTTGATGACGTCTCCCAGGCTGGTCTCAGAGGTCGGCTCCCCGACAAGACAATGAGAGATCGTCTCGCCATCGGCTTCAATCGCCTTGAGGAGCTTCTTGGTGCCGTTAACGGCAGGGCCTTCTTCATCGCCCGTGATGAGAAAGGAGATCGAGCCTCTGAGCTGATCTTTTTCTTCCAACAAACGCGCAACTGCTGTCACGAAAGCCGCAATCTGACTTTTCATATCGACCGCACCGCGCGCGATCAGTTTGCCGTCCTTGGTTTCTGCCGCAAACGGATCAACGCTCCAAGCAGCAGCATCGCCCACGGGAACGACGTCCGTATGACCCGCAAAGCAAAAATTCGGCGCCTCAGAACCCAGACGGGCATAGAGATTATCCACATCCTCGAAAGGATAGCGTTTGCAACGGAAGCCCAGCCCTTCCAGGGCATGCTGAAGGACGCCGAGCGCGCCCTCATCCGCTGGCGTCACCGACGGGCAGCGGATCAGCGCCTGCGCTAGCGGGAGCGGGCTGGTGACAAGATCAGTCACGCAGAAGCTCGTTGATTGAAGTTTTCGACCGCGTGCGCTCATCCACCGTTTTGACGATGACCGCACAGGCCAGAGACGGGCCACCTTTCGGGTCCGGCAGGGTACCAGGTACGACAACCGAATAGGCCGGCACCTCACCATAATAGATCTCGCCAGTAGCGCGGTTCACGATCTTGGTGGACTGGCCGAGGAAGACACCCATGGAAAGAACGGAGCCTTCGCGAACGATGACGCCCTCAGCGACTTCAGAGCGTGCGCCAATGAAGCAATTGTCTTCAATGATGACCGGAGCAGCCTGGAGCGGCTCCAGAACGCCCCCAATACCTGCGCCGCCGGAGATATGGACATTCTTGCCAATCTGGGCACATGAGCCAACGGTGGCCCATGTGTCGACCATCGTACCGGAATCCACATAGGCGCCGATATTCACGTAAGACGGCATCAGAACCGTACCAGGCGCAATGTAAGAGCCGCGACGAACCGCACATGGCGGCACAGCGCGGAAGCCAGCCTTTGTGAAGTCCTCAGCTTGCCAGCCTTCAAATTTGGAGGGGACTTTATCCCACCAGGCGCCTGAATTGACCGAGCCAGACTGCAGTTCATTCGGGTTTAGGCGGAAGCCAAGCAGTACGGCCTTCTTCAGCCATTCATTGACGATCCAATTGCCATCGGGACCGGGCTCAGCCACGCGGGCCTCACCGCTATCCAGGAGACCAATAGCGCGCTCTACAGCTTCGCGGACATCACCCTTTGTCTCCGGCGTGACCGAGGCACGGTCTTCGAAGGCGGCATCAAGTGTGGCGGCGAGATCGGTAAAAGACATAGAGGTACTTCCTGAACGCTATTTATCTGGTTTCGGGCCCTGACTTACGAGCTGTAGACAGAAATGTCGTCAGGCAATCGGTCAAAAAATGGATATGAGCATCAGATTCTTGGTGCTGACCGGGACGCGCGCCCTCGGGTTCATGGCTCCAGTCCTTGGCGGAATGGACGAGAACCGTGGTGTAGCCGAGATCATGTGCGGTTTTGAGATTGCGTGACAGATCCTCGAACATCACCGCTTTTTTCGGCGCGATGTCGAATTTTTCGTGCAGCTTGTCGAAGGCCGAGCGGCGCGGCTTCGGCTCATAGCCTGCATCTTCAATTCCGAAATAACCATCAAACAGGCCCGTCAGGCCCAGCTTTCCCACCACGCGATCTGCATGGGCTTTGGTGCCGTTGGTGAACACGTATTTCCGCCCCGGCAGCTCGGAGACGGCAGCGTGCAGGTTTTCAAGAACGGGAATGGGCGTCAGATCAAGGTCGTGCACATATTCCAGAAACCGACCCGGATCCATGTCGTGCACAGACATGAGACCATTCAGCGTTGTGCCATGCTCGGCATAATATTGTTTCTGGATCCGCCGGGCGTCAGTTTCTGACAAAGAGAGGAAATCCGAGACAAACCGCGTCATCCGAACGTCTATCTGGTCAAACAGATTGCATTCGGCTGGGTAGAGCGTGTTGTCGAGGTCGAACACCCATTGATCGACGTGGGTGAGATCAGCGCTCATGAACCGTCGCTTTTTTCTTCTGGTCGGAAATCGCGCTCAAAGAACTCGACCACGAGCCGTCCATCTTCAGGAATTGCTGTCTGCTTGAACACGGCTTCATCGTAGAAAGCTTCTTTGCACTTGTCTTTGCCGAGAATGGCGAACTGGGACGGTGAATGACAGAAAGTGTCACCCTTTGTCGTCTTGAGATAGCGCGTGCCGGTGTCAGTTTCCATTTCAGCATACACATAATGTTCTGCGGCAATCAGCGCCTGATCAATGACGCGCTCACAACTCCCGGCCTCCAAACGCCACCAGCCGCGGCTTTCCCATCCCTCACCGCGACGTCTCCCGATCGCCGCCCAGAGACGCTCGTCCGTCCGATTGCAGATACTGAGACCGATATTACGTGAACGCTCGATGGCGACCTGCTCGAGATAGTCAATCAGCTCAGCATCGGTGGTCTCGGATGACAGCTTTTGCGCGCTCAGAAAATCTCGGATCGCGCCGCGTGTCCGGCGACCAATATACCCATCAATGGATCCGGACTCGACACCCGCATCGTCCAGCAAACGCTGAATGCCGGCAGACTGAGCCCGTTCACGCGTCCATTTCTGAGTTTCCTTGAGCGTGGTCGACCAGCTGGTGCTCGATTCGATCAGAACTGGCTGAAACTTGCGCGTCTCGAGCCCCATGGCGGTGCAGTTTGGCAGGCTCTCCAGAGAGAAGGCGCCCTGAGAATCGACACAAAAGGGATAGTCTCCCACCCAGGATCGCATGCCGCCGCGATGGGCGCGCGATGTCCGGCCATAAAGATAGTAGATGTCACCCGAACGCAGCGGCGCTTCGACAACAGTGCGGCACTCGCCTGGGCGGATGCGGGTCCAGCCTTCAATCACGTGGGTGTTGGCGAGCGGACGCCCCGTCGCAAGTTCAACAATACGGCTGGTTTCGTTGCAGACCGACCATCCCTCGCCAGATTGCGCTGCTGCTGGCGCTGAGGCCAGCAACACTGTGCCAAGCGCACCCAATAGCGCGAAGACGTGTCTAGTCTGAAATAAGCGTTCCAGCGCCATGATCAGTAAACAGCTCCACGAGAAGTGCGTTTGGCTTGCGCCCATCGAGAATGACAGTGGCTTCCACCCCGCCCCTGACAGCATCGGCTGCAGTTTCGAGTTTCGGAATCATACCACCTTTTGCTGTACCATTGGCAACAAGTTCAGGCACCTTGTCAGCTTTGAGGCTGCGGATCAGCTCACCTGCCTGATCGAGCACACCTGCGACATCCGTCATCAGGAGCAGACGCTTGGCGTTCAGCGCCTGCGCAATAGCGCCTGCGGCCGTATCGGCATTGATGTTATAGCTCTGACTATCCGGCCCGACGCCCAGCGGCGCGATAACCGGAATAAAGCCTTCGCTGGCATTGGTGAGTGCAGTGATGACATCCGGATTGACGCTTTCGGGTTCACCGACAAAGCCAAGATCGATAACCCGTTCGATTTCCGACGACGGGTCGCGAACGGTGCGCGAAAGCTTTCGCGCGCGTATGAGCCCGGCATCAGCGCCAGACAGGCCCACGCCCTTACCGCCAGCCAGATTGATGGACCGGACGATTTCAGTGTTGATGGAGCCGGCCAGAACCATTTCAACAACAGACAGAGTCTTGTCGTCTGTCACACGCTGGCCATCCTCGAAGGCGGACTCAATACCAAGCTTTTTCAGCATGCCGCCGATTTGCGGGCCGCCACCATGAACCACCACAGGGTTCATGCCGAGCTGTTTCAGCAACACGACATCACGTGCAAAGCTTCTGGAGAGTTCCGGATCCACCATGGCATGGCCGCCATATTTGATGACCACAGTCTTGCGGTGATAGCGCTGAATGAAAGGCAGCGCTTCGGACAGCGTCTTCGCAGACTGAAAACCGGGATCTGTTTCTAT
>PABS01000088.1 GCA_002699325.1 Ponticaulis sp.
CTCCAAGTGGTGAGCGGGTGTAGCTCAGTTGGTTAGAGTACCGGCCTGTCACGCCGGGGGTCGCGGGTTCGAGCCCCGTCACTCGCGCCACTTGGATCGTTTCTCTGAAATCCCGAAATGCATAAGAGCCGCCCACGGGCGGCTCTCGGGTTTTCAATTTCAGTCTTTCAGAAACGCTTTCGTGTCAGCGACAAACTTGTCGAACTGATCGTGGTGAAGCCAGTGGCCAGCATTCTCGTATTCAATCACTCTGGCCGTGTTGAAGTGGCTGAGCCTTCCGTCTTTTTCCGGATTGGAAGCCCAGCTGTCTGCGCCGTAGCACAGCAGGGTTGGGCAATTGATGCGGCCCCATAGGCGCTCCAGGTCGCTCTGCTGCATATCGTATGGTGTGCGAATGCGGAAATAGTTGTCATACTTCCACGACCAGGTGCCGTCTTCATTCTGGCTAACGCCGTGAACGGTCAGGTGGCGCGCCTGAGCTTCTGTCAGATGCTTGTTCGCGTCGCGCATGCGTTCAATGGCAGCTTCTACGGACTCATAGCGCCGTGGCAGGCGTGCTGAGATCGAGCGTTTCTGGTCGATCCAGTTTCGCATCTTCTCTTCAATCGGTGTGTCCTGACGTTCCCTGACGATTTTTGGCGAGGGGCCAAGCCCTTCAATCGCGACGAGTTTCTTCACATTGTCAGGATAGAGCCCTGTATAGCGCAGCGAGATATTGCCGCCATAAGAATGGCTTATGATGGTGACGGGCCCGAAATTCTTCTGATGAATCAGCTGTGCAAGGTCATAGACGCAGGCACGGAGTGAATACTCACCGTCAGACGACCATTCGCTATCGCCATGGCCGCGCAGGTCGGGCGCAATGACGTGCCAGTCGCGGCGAAATTCTTCGGCGATCCAGTCCCAGCTACGACAATGATCGAGGCCGCCATGGACAAGCAGAAGCGGTGGAGCGGTTGGATTTCCCCAGTCGACATAATGCAGTTTCAGTCGCTGAGAATAAAACGTGTGTGAGGTCGGTCCTTGTATCATGTGATAGGCTGTTCACGATCTACGCAGAATTGTCCAGTTTGATCGGCCAGGGCCTGTCGAAGACTTCTGTCATTCTAGGCGTGGACACCGCTTAACGCTTGTGACATACACCGCCGCTGATCTTCGCGTTGCATCTGTTTTATCGTCTGCAGCGCTCTCCGGTTTAATTGCTTGCCAAAATTTGGCTGACCCTGAGGAAAACAATGGAAGTCACAGAGACGAAGTCAGAAGGTCTGAGCCGCGCCTTCAACGTACGCATTCCGGCAACTGTCCTTTCTGAGAAGCTCGACGCAAAAATCGAGGAAATCCGCCCGCAAATGCGGCTGAAGGGTTTCCGTCCCGGTAAGGTGCCAGCCTCTCACGTGCGCCGCATGTACGGAAAGTCGATCATGGGTGATATCATCCAGGAGATCGTGACGTCTTCGAGCCAGGAAGCACTTGATGAGCGCGAGCTGCGTCCTGCGCAACAGCCGGAAATCAAGCCAGAAGGCGACATGGAAAAAGTCGCTGCCGGCGAAGAAGACCTCGTCTATTCCATGGACGTGGAAATCATGCCGAAGTTCGAAACTGAAGACGTTTCGAAGCTTGAGCTTGAACGTCCGGTCGCAGAAGTTTCAGATGAGCAGGTAACAGAAGCGCTGAACCGTCTCGCTGAAAACAACAAGAAGTACGAGGACCGGAAGGCCAATGCCAAAGCGAAAAAGGGCGACGCTGTTGTCGTAGATTTCGTGGGCAAGATTGACGGCGAGGCCTTTGATGGCGGCGCCGCTGAAGACCAGACTATCGTTCTTGGTGATGACCGCTTCATTCCAGGCTTTGAAGATCAGCTGATCGGCGTCACCAAAGACTCCGACACAGAGATCAATGTGACTTTCCCAGAGGATTATCCATCTGAGAACCTCGCCGGCAAAGAAGCTGTGTTCGAAGTTAAGGTTCATGCAGTCAAAGCGCCGAAAACACCTGAGGTGGACGACGATTTCGCGAAGAACTTCGGTCTCGAAGACCTTGCGGCTCTACAGAATGTTATTCGCGAGCAGCTGGAAGCCGAGCACAAGTCTCTGTCACGCAACAAAGTGAAGCGCGTCCTGCTCGATAAACTCGACGAACAGTACAGCTTCGATCTGCCACCAGGTATGGTCGATGCCGAATTCAACCAGATCTGGGCCCAATTCGAGCGTGAGCGCGAAGCCGGTCGTCTCGATGACGAAGATAAAGACAAGTCTGACGACGAATTGAAGGCAGAATATCGCTCTATCGCTGAGCGTCGTGTTCGCCTTGGTCTTGTGCTTGCCGAAATTGGTCAGCAGGCAAATGTCACCGTCGCGGAAGAAGAAGTTGCGCGCGCACTGAACCAGGAAGCTTCGCGCTATCCGGGTCAGGAACGCCAGATCATTGAGTTCTACCAGAAGACACCAGGTGCACTCGCTCAGATCCGTGCGCCTATCTATGAGGAAAAAGTCGTGGACTATATCCTCGAGCGCGCGACCGTAACGGATAAGTCGGTGTCACGCAAAGAACTCGAGGAAGACGACGAGTAGGTCGGTCCTCTTGCGTCTCCTCTGCCATTCAGGCGGGGAATTGCGCGATAGCAGATTCAAGAAAGCCGCTTTCGAGCGGCTTTCTGTATTTTCGGGGCGCTGTTCAACCTAATTTTATTGTTTGAACAGAAAAGCTGTGTTGGACTCTTGTACGAGCGCTAATGCTGCTCAGATAATAGCTGAGCGGGTTCGGGACGGATAAAGAAAGTTATGAAGATGGCACATTCGGCTGAAACAGGTTTGATTATCAATCCAACGATCTACGATCAGAGCAGCCGGGGTACGCTGGGATATGATATTTTCTCCCGTCTCCTGAAAGAGCGAATTGTCTTTATCGCGGGACCAATTGATGACTCCCTAGCGACCACTGTGATTGCTCAGCTTCTGTTCCTGGAATCTGAAAACCCGAAAAAAGATATTTCGATCTATATCAATTCTCCGGGTGGGATCGTGTCTTCAGGACTCGCAATCTACGACACCATGCAATACATCCGCTGCCCGATCACCACAGTGTGTATCGGCCAGGCGGCCTCCATGGGATCGCTTCTGCTCGCCGCCGGCGACAAAGATGCGCGGATTGCTCTGCCAAACTCTCGGGTCATGGTTCACCAGCCATCCGGCGGTTTCCGCGGCGTTGCGTCGGATATCGAGCGTCATGCGGAAGAGATTATCGAGCTGAAACAGCGTCTGAATGAGATTTATGTGAAACATACCGGTCAGGACTATGAGACCATTGAGCGGAAGCTGGATCGAGATTCTTTCATGACCGCCGAAGAGGCCCGTGAATTCGGTATTGTTGATAAGGTGTTTGAACGCCGCGACGTCGATTCTGAAGCCGAAGCTTAAGTCCGCGTCAATTTATTGATGCCCCAATGTTGCATCAGGTGCTGCGCAATTGGACTTGCAGCCGTTCTTTCCATATGCTCGACTGAGCGAAATTAGAGAACGTCTCGTAAACCCTCTTGCGCTAGAAACAGATGTAACGCGCGCAAAAATACCGAATGAGGATGGGGCTAGTCTCCACTGAGGTCAGATGAATAAACCACCCCAATCGACAGACAGCAAAAACACGCTCTACTGTTCTTTCTGCGGAAAGAGCCAGCATGAAGTGAAAAAGCTGATTGCGGGACCGACCGTTTTCATTTGTGACGAATGCGTTGAGCTCTGCATGGATATCATCCGTGAAGAGAATAAATCAGCCATGGTTCGCTCACGAGAGGGCGTGCCGACTCCACAGGAAATCTGTGATGTCCTGGATGATTATGTGATCGGCCAGGAACAGGCCAAGCGCGTACTCTCAGTCGCGGTTCACAATCACTACAAGCGCCTTTCACATAGCGCGAAAAGCCAGGATATCGAACTGGCAAAATCGAACATTCTGCTGGTTGGCCCGACAGGTTGCGGTAAAACGCTCCTCGCTCAGACTCTGGCTCGCATTCTGGATGTGCCATTTACAATGGCCGATGCGACGACGCTGACCGAGGCAGGTTATGTCGGTGAAGACGTTGAGAATATTGTTCTGAAGCTTCTTCAGTCGGCTGATTACAATGTCGAACGCGCTCAGCGCGGTATTGTCTATATCGATGAGATCGACAAAATCAGCCGGAAATCCGACAACCCTTCCATCACGCGTGACGTATCAGGTGAAGGCGTCCAGCAGGCGCTTCTGAAAATCATGGAAGGCACGGTTGCATCGGTGCCGCCACAAGGTGGACGCAAGCATCCGCAACAGGAATTCCTGCAGGTCGATACCACCAATATCCTGTTCATTTGCGGTGGTGCATTTGCGGGTCTGGACAAGATCATTACCGACCGCGGTGATAAGACCTCGATCGGCTTCGGTGCCAATGTCAAAGGCGCTGAAGAGCGTAAGACGGGTGCAATCCTCAAGGAAGTTGAGCCGGAAGATCTGCAACGCTTTGGTCTGATTCCGGAGTTCATCGGTCGTCTGCCGGTTATCGCGACGCTCGAAGATCTTGATGAAGATGCGCTGATTACGATTTTGACCGAGCCGAAAAATGCGCTGGTGAAGCAATATCAACGCCTCTTTGAGATGGAAGATGTTGAGCTGACATTCCGCGAAGATGCGCTCCGCGCCATTGCGAAACGCGCGATTGAACGAAAGACAGGTGCGCGTGGTCTCCGGTCAATCATGGAGGGCATTCTGCTTGATTCCATGTTTGAGCTTCCGAACCTGCACGGTGTGGCAGAAGTTGTTGTGAACAGCGAAGCAGTGGAAATTGGCGGATCGCCTTTGTACGTCCACTCTGAGCGCGAGCAGGATCAGGGCGAGGCGTCCTGATTTCCTGAAGGTCAGTTACCTACTGTAGTTTCTGACCATTTGCTCGTTAGCAGCGCTTGAATACAGGCGTTTTGCGGCCACATTTATACTCAAGAACCAGACAGAATCCTCGCATACTAATGCGGGGATGCTCTGTCTTGGACCAACCGGAGAAAATTATGTCTGATACAAAAAAGCTGCCGGTATTGCCGCTTAGAGACATTGTGGTGTTTCCGAATATGGTCGCACCGCTTTTTGTTGGCCGCGAAAAATCCGTCCGTGCGCTTGACGTGGTGGAGGATGGCCAGAATGAAATCATGCTCATCGCACAGCGTGATGCCACAGTGGATGAGCCTGCCGACTCGGACCTTTATTCAATCGGCACCGTCGCGACGATTCTGCAATTGCTGAAACTCCCTGACGGCACTGTGAAAGTGCTTGTCGAGGGTAAGGCCCGCGGGAAAATGGTCTCGCTCGAAGATCGTGGTGATTTTTTCGAAGCCGAAGTCGAAACAATTCCGGAAGCGACGGATGTTTCCAAAGATGCCGAGTCACTTTCGCGTGCGGTCACAGAGCAGTTTGAAGGCTATGTGAAGCTTAATCGTAAGATCCCGCCGGAGTCTGTTTCCAGCATTTCTGAAATCACGGAGCCAGGCCATCTAGCAGATTCAATTGCGGCTCAGCTCTCAGTGAAGGTCAGCGAAAAGCAGGCTTTGCTTGAGCTTCAGGACGTCACGGAGCGACTTGAGCGCGTGTTCGCCATGATGGAAGGTGAGATCGGCATGCTCCAGATGGAGCGGAAGATCAAAAACCGCGTCAAACGGCAGATGGAGAAGACCCAGCGCGAATACTATCTGAATGAGCAGATGAAAGCCATTCAGAAAGAGTTGGGTGATCCTGAAGAAGGCCGTGACGAACTTGCAGAGCTTGAGCAGAAGATTGCTGAAAAGCCGCTGAGTGAAGAAGCGCGGGCAAAGGCTGAGCAAGAGTTCAAAAAGCTCAAACAGATGAGCCCGATGTCGGCTGAGTCCACGGTCGTGCGGAACTATCTCGACTGGCTCCTGGCTCTGCCATGGGGCGAAGTGAAAGAAACCGATACCGACCTGTCAAAGGCCGAAACTGTTCTGGATACAGACCATTACGGGCTCGAAAAGGTCAAAGAGCGGATTCTGGAATACCTCGCGGTACAGACGCGCACGAACAAGGTGAAGGGTCCTATCCTTTGTCTTGTCGGCCCTCCTGGCGTGGGTAAGACCTCGCTTGGCCGCTCCATCGCAGAGGCCACCGGGCGTGAGTTTGTTCGTGTTTCATTGGGCGGTGTGCGTGATGAAGCCGAAATTCGCGGTCACCGGCGGACCTATATCGGGTCCATGCCGGGCCGGATTATTCAGTCGCTGAAAAAAGCGAAAACGAACAATCCGCTCTTCCTCCTTGATGAGATCGACAAGCTCGGTATGGACTATCGCGGAGATCCGGCCTCGGCACTTCTCGAAGTTCTCGACCCGGAGCAGAACTCGACCTTCAATGATCACTATCTGGAAGTCGATTACGACCTCTCGAATGTGATGTTTGTCACCACGGCGAACTCGCTCAACATGCCTCAACCGCTGCTCGACCGGATGGAGATCATCCGTATCGCCGGCTATACAGAGGACGAGAAAGTCGAGATCGCAAAGCGTCACTTGCTGCCAAAGATTGCAGAAAATCACGGCCTGAATGAAGGTGAGTGGTCTGTGACTGAACCAGCTATGCGCGATGAGATCCGCTATTACACACGTGAAGCGGGTGTTCGTAATCTCGAACGCGAATTGTCAAAACTGGCAAGAAAGTCAGTTCGGGAAATTGCGCAGTCAGATGTCAAAGCGATCACTATCAATGAGGATAACCTCAAAGATTATGCTGGCGTCAGACAGTTCCGGTATGGCCTTGCTGATCGTGAAGATCAGATTGGCGCTGTCACGGGCCTTGCCTGGACAGAGTCGGGTGGCGACCTTCTCACGATTGAGGCTGTCAAAATGCCGGGTCGCGGCAAAATGACAGTCACGGGCAATCTGAAAGATGTCATGAAAGAGTCGATCTCTGCAGCGAGCAGTCTTGTTCGTGCGCGGGCCATTTCTTTTGGTATCCGACCGGATGTGTTCAACACCACTGACATCCACGTTCACGTGCCAGAGGGGGCGACCCCGAAAGATGGGCCATCAGCTGGCATTGCCATGACCACAGCGATCGTTTCGCTTCTCACAGGTAATCCGGTGTCCAAGGACGTCGCGATGACAGGTGAGGTGACGCTACGTGGCCGCGTGCTGCCAATTGGTGGATTGAAAGAGAAGCTCCTTGCAGCTCTTCGCGGCGGCATTACCAAAGTGCTGATCCCCGAGGAAAACGAGAAAGATCTCGCAGATATCCCTGAGAACGTGAAGGAGAAGCTCGAGATCGTTCCAGTGGGCGACATCAATGAAGTTCTGGCGCATGCCCTGAAACGCTCTATCCAGGAAATTGAATGGGGCGAAGAAGAACAGGCGGCGCTTCAGGCCAGCTTGATCGGGCAGGGTGGGCAGCCCTCCGGCGATACGCCGATGACACACTAGCCTCCTGGCGAACAATCCAAACGAAGGCGCCGCAGTCATAAACTGCGGCGTTTTTTTTTATTTGAGCGGACGGTCGTTGTTCAAGGCTGGAATCCGACTCCGTGCCTTCTTGACCTCGGACAAGTCGAGATCCGCGATAACCATGTCTTCGCCTTCTGGCATGCCTTCGGCGAGCACTTCGCCCCAGGGGCCAACGATTAGCGAATGGCCAAAAGTTTCTCGTCCGTCCTCATGTTTGCCGGCCTGAGCAGGCGCAACCATAAAGGCACCGTTCTCTATGGCGCGTGCGCGAATAAGCGTGTGCCAATGAGCCTCTCCAGTGACTTTGGTGAATGCCGCCGGACATGTGAGAATGTCCGCACCTTGCTGTGCCAGTGAGCGATAGAGCTGTGGAAAGCGCAGATCATAGCAAATCGACAGACCGACTTTTGCATCCCGCACATTTGAGAGCGTCGTATCGGTGCCGGGGCGATATGCTGATGATTCCCGATAGGTCTGGCCATCTCCGACCTCCACATCAAACATGTGGATCTTGTCGTAGGTTGCCGCTGTCTTTCCATCCGGGCCGATAAGGAAGGAGCGGTTGGCCAACCTGTCTTCACCCTCAATACGAATGGCCAGAGATCCGATCAAAAGCCAGATTTGCTTATCAGCAGCGATTCGCTGAAACTCTTTCAGCTGAGGGTCATCCTGTTCTGAATACGCCAGACGCTGACTTTTCTCAGCTTTAATATCCATGACACCCGTCATTTCCGGTGTCGCGATGAACTGTGCGCCTTCCTTTGCAGCTTTCTCAATGAGGCCGCATGCGGACGTAAGGTTCTTGTCGCGATCTTTGCTCGTGACGAGCTGAATGCAGGCTGTTCTCAGAGGGGAAGTCATATCGTGACTTAAGCAGCTCGGCATTTCAGCGTCGAGCCCTGAATATCACTGATAACGTCCTGCGACCTTATTTCGTCTGTGTCATGAAATGCAGTCATGGCGGCATTCATTGGCTCTAAAGGTTTGCATTTTTTATCAGCGAACTAGAAAGAGGAAGCGATATACTACAGGACCTGCCTGGAGTTTGAAGTTCGATCCGAGTTGAGTGGGAAAAGATAATGTCGATACATGCGAAACGCGTAATGGTGACCGGCGGCGCTGGTTTTCTGGGCTCCCACTTGTGCGAACTTCTCCTTGCCCGCGGGGATGAGGTGCTATGCGTCGACAATTATTTTACCGGGCGCCGTGCAAATATTGATCACCTCATCGGAAACCCGCGCTTCGAAGCCATGCGTCACGATGTGACCCAGCCTTTGGTTGTTGAGGTCGATGAGATTTACAATCTGGCCTGTCCGGCTTCACCGATTCACTATCAGTTTGATCCGGTTCAGACGCTGAAGACGTCCGTACATGGCGCGATCAACGTGTTGGGTCTGGCGAAGCGCTGTAAAGCCAAAATTTTTCAAGCATCCACATCTGAGGTTTACGGCGATCCGACCGTTCACCCCCAGCCAGAGGGTTATTGGGGCAATGTGAACCCGCTCGGCCCAAGAGCTTGCTATGATGAGGGTAAGCGCGCCGCTGAAACGCTTTTTATGGACTATCATCGCCAGCATGGTGTTGATGTGCGTATCGCGCGAATCTTCAATACCTACGGCCCGCGCATGCATCCAAATGATGGGCGCGTCGTCTCAAATTTCATTGTTCAGGCTTTGCAGGGCCAAGATATTACCGTCTTTGGTAAAGGCGATCAGACTCGCTCTTTTTGCTACCGGGATGATCTTGTCGATGGGTTTTTGCGCCTGATGGACGCTGAAGACTTCATTGGACCAGTCAATATCGGCAATCCAGGCGAGTTCACGATCCGAGAACTGGCTGAGATCGTTATTGAACTTACCGGATCGCGTTCGAAGATCGTGGAACGACCATTGCCACAAGACGATCCAAAACAGCGTCAGCCTGATATAAGTCTGGCACAGGAGAAGCTGGGCTGGGCGCCGAAGATTCCGCTCCGTGAGGGGCTTCTTCCCACGATCGCTTATTTTGATCAGCTTCTCAAAGAGGGCGCGTCGGATAACTGATTCAGTATTCGGTGCGATCTGATTCGTATTCGAACCTGATGCTGAAACAGCGACAGAAATTGCGAGTCTGAATCAGCCTCTAAAATAAGCGGGTGTGTGGTGAGAACATTGAAAGCTGGCGTTCAACCGGACGTCGGCTTTTTTTATCGGCACTGATGACATTCCCAATAAATTCTGAGTTTCAATCTGGGAAAGAGTGGCTCCGCGAGTAGGACTCGAACCTACGACCGGGCGATTAACAGTCGCCTGCTCTACCAACTGAGCTATCGCGGAACAAAGATGAGCGCCGGATATAACGAGACTGTTTTCGCTCGTCAAACCCGAAATTCATCAAATCCCAAAAAAAAGGCGGGAGCGAACTCCCGCCGAGGCGTTGGGTGATGGTGGGGTGTCTTCAAGGAGAAGACATGTGTTAATTCCCACGATTCTGTTAATGAGCGGTAAAGAATTCGTTTACCAACGCCGCAGCGTGCAGATGGGAAACACGAGACCAGAAAATTTCTGGTTGGTGGAGGCCCCGCCCGGAATCGAACCGGGGTACACGGATTTGCAATCCGCTGCGTCACCACTCCGCCACAGGGCCAGTTTCCAAGGCAGCCTTCATGATCAAGAAGTGCTCTCAGGTCAATGCCAAATATGGACGTGCCCTACAAACACGTGCGATTTCTTGTCGTCACAATTGCATTGGCCTGCGACTTGCCGACTCTGACGCCTGTGATAAGAGCAAACGCATTGCTAGAGGATTTTGCCCGTGGATCTTACCGTCGCCCGCAAGAAAATGATCGATTGTCAAATCCGTCCGAACGATGTGACGGATGAACGACTGATTTCCGCCTTTCATAAAGTGCCGCGTGAAACCTTTCTGCCGAAGGCAATGGCAGGCATTGCGTACTCTGAGGTGGAGCTTGAAACCTCTTCCGGGCGCAAACTTTGGCTCGCGCGCGATCTCGCAAAACTGCTACAGGCGCTGGAGGTCGACGACAGTGATCTCGTTCTCGTTATTGGTGCTGGTGAAGGCTATGCAGCCTCATTGCTGAATGAACTTGGTGACACAGTGATCGCTCTTGAGAACGATCAGGATGTTGTCGATGCTGGTGCCGATCTAATGCTGTCTTTGAATATGGACCGCGTTGCCTTCGTATCGGGAGATCTGGCTAAAGGCTATCCCGATGAGGGACCTTATGACGTGGTCTTCGTCAACGGCATGGTTGAATATGTCCCCGAGGCCTGGCTGGAGCAGCTCGCGCCCGGCGGTCGTCTTGGTGTGGTGGTTGGCGATAACCGCAATGGCGAAGCGCGTGTCTACACCCGTTCTGAAACATCGACCTCTTATAAAGCATATTTTGATTGCGTGCCGCCAACGCTGAACGGATTTC
Organism: Ponticaulis sp.; assembly: GCA_002699325.1. Lineage (GTDB taxonomy): Bacteria > Pseudomonadota > Alphaproteobacteria > Caulobacterales > Hyphomonadaceae > Ponticaulis. Next base: position 10,879 of record PABS01000088.1, read on the forward strand.
GAGCCGAAGCTGGGTTCGTTTTCTGAGCAGAACGACCTCTTGGCGTTCGTCGCGTGGTGAAGAGCATTGTTTCTGCGGTCTGATCAATTGTGTTCAGGCACGGTTTGGATGGAACCGGAGGCGACTGATGATTTGCAATAGCGAAAAGCTATGCAAATACTGTAGTCATATTTTCTCTATTCACGCCTATTAACCGAACGTTATCCAAAACAGAAAAATATGGCGCAGAGTTCGGGGGTCACTTTTTTATCGACTCACTTGATGTTCTCGTAAAACGCCTGTGACAGGGACTTAGGAAGATGGCAGCTGACGAAGCCCAGCAAGAACCGACGATGGAAGAAATTCTGGCGTCAATCCGGAAGATTATCTCAGAAGATGATGATTCCGAGCCTGTCCAGCAGGCCTCTGTCGAAGACGATGATGATGTCCTCGATCTCGAGCCGATGGATGATGACACTGAATTTGATGTCACCCCACCAGCCGAGCCAGAGCCAGATCCACACTTTGAAGAGCCCGCCTCATTCAAGGAGCCCGACTTCGAAGATGGCGACCTTGTCGCGGTTGATGAAGAGCCAGAAGCTTTTGACACGACACCAGAACCTGAGCCTCAACCGTCCTTCGAGGCAAAGCCACAGCCGGCGCGCGCATCAATCGATGATGATCGGCTGATTGAAGACGAGGTCGCTGGCCAGGCGGCTGGTGCGCTCGGCAAGCTCATGGGCAGTATGGCTGTCAGCAGCGGGACCACCTTGGAATCAATGGTTCGCGAAATGCTTCGTCCGATGCTGAAGGACTGGCTTAATGAGAATCTGCAAGGTATTGTAGAAGCTAAGGTAGAAGAAGAAGTGAAGCGTATCAGCCGAATGGCGCGTTAAACCTTCCGGTCTTCTCTCGATTTCTTTGAATGAGCGCGCTAAGGACTGGCGCGCTTTTCGTTTATGTGGACCCGATGATCGATCAACATTTCAACCCCGCCGAAGCTGAACAGAAAATCTATGAACGCTGGGAGGAGGCGAAAGCCTTCCAGCCAAGCATGGACACGAGTGCTGAAGCCTATTGCATTGTCATACCGCCGCCGAACGTCACTGGCGTTTTGCATATGGGGCACGCACTGAATCACACACTTCAAGATGTGTTGATCCGTTTCGAACGTATGCGTGGCAAGAATGTGCTCTGGCAGCCTGGTACCGACCATGCGGGCATTGCGACGCAAATGGTCGTGGAGCGTAAACTCGCCGCAGAGGGCAATCAGGACCGGCGCTCTATGGGGCGTGAGGCCTTCGTCGAGAAAGTCTGGGAGTGGAAGCACGAATCGGGCGGCAAGATCCTCACTCAGGACAAGCGTCTCGGTTCGTCCTGTGACTGGTCACGTGAACGCTTTACCATGGATGAAGGACTGTCACAGGCCGTTCTGAAGACCTTTATCGAACTCTACAATGAAGGTCTCATTTATCGCGATAAGCGCCTGGTGAACTGGGATCCGCATTTCCAGACAGCGATCTCGGATCTGGAAGTCGAGAACACCGAAGTCGACGGCCATATGTGGCACTTCAAATATCCTCTCGCGGGCGGTGAAACATACACTTATGTCGAGAAGGATGACGACGGGAACGTCGTCTTCGAAGAGGAGCGCGACTATATTTCGATCGCGACGACGCGGCCTGAAACCATGCTGGGTGATGGCGCGGTCGCCGTCCATCCAACAGATGAACGTTACGCGCCGATCGTCGGAAAACTCTGCGAAATTCCGGTCGGCCCGAAAGAAAGCCGTCGGGTGATCCCAATCATCACCGATGAATATCCTGACAAGGACTTTGGTTCAGGCGCAGTGAAGATTACCGGCGCGCATGACTTCAATGATTATGGCGTGGCCAAGCGTAACGGCATACCGCTTTACGCGCTGCTGGATGAGCGCGCTCAGATGCGCGATGACGGATTGCCGTATAAGGAATCGGCCGTCGAAGCTCAAAAACGAGCAGATCTCTGGATCAAGGCGTTCGAAGAGGGGGATAGTCGTTTTCAATCGCCCGCGTCTGACTTCGGTCAAGAGGACGTGACCCATATCAACCTGGTGCCGGATGAATATCGCGGGCTGGATCGATATGAGTGTCGCAAGCGCGTCGTCGAGGCGATCACGACTGAAGGCCTAGCTGTCATGGTCACTGATGATGATGGCAATGCTGCACCTTACGTCGAAAGCAAAAAGATCATGCAGCCTTTCGGCGATCGCTCCGGCGTTGTCATCGAGCCGATGCTGACGGACCAGTGGTATGTTGACGCGAAAACTTTAGCCCAGCCGGCCATTGAAGCTGTTCGTAAAGGCGAGACCGATTTCGTGCCAGAGAACTGGGCGAAGACCTACTTTCAATGGCTTGAAAACATTGAACCGTGGTGCATTTCCCGCCAGCTGTGGTGGGGGCATCGCATTCCGGCCTGGTACGCACCCGACGGTGAGATATTCGTCGCAGAGAATGAAGCTGAAGCTTTGAAACTCGCGCAGAAGCACTTTGGAAAGCGTGTTCAGCTGCATCAGGACGAAGACGTGCTTGATACCTGGTTTTCGTCTGCGCTCTGGCCTTACTCCACGCTTGGCTGGCCTGATAAGACGCCCGAGCTGAGCGCATTCTATCCAGGCGCGGTTCTGATCACGGCGTTTGATATCATCTTTTTCTGGGTCGCCCGGATGATGATGATGGGGATCAAATTCCTCGACGAAGTGCCGTTCAAGGATGTCTATATTCATGCTTTGGTTCTCGATGAGAACGGCAAGAAGATGTCGAAGTCTGAAGGCAATGTTCTCGACCCGCTCGACATTATTGATGGCTGCGACTTGCAGACTCTTATCGACAAGCGTCTGCGAGACTCTCGCACGACGGACAAAAATCGTCTCAATCAGATTGAGCAGAAAACCAAGAACCAGTTTCCAGACGGAATTCCGGCCTGCGGCGCTGATGCACTTCGCTTTACGCTAGCCAGCCAGGCTGCGCAGGGCAGGGATATCCGGCTCTCAATTGATCGGATTGTCGGGTACCGCAACTTCGGCACGAAGCTCTGGAATGCGGCCCGATTCTGCCAGATGAATGAGTGCACGCTATGGGATCCTGAAAAATTTGATCCGGCATCTCTCAATCAGTCGATTAATCAGTGGATCGTTGGCGAGTTTGTTCAGACGGCTGGCAAGGTGACGTCAGCGCTCGAGGGCTATCGCTTTAACGACGCGGCCACTGCCTGCTACCGATTTATCTGGAATACGTTCTGCGATTGGTATCTGGAACTCATCAAGCCGCTTCTGAACGGCGAGGACGAAGAGGCCAAGGCCGAGACGCGTCAGACAGCTGCCTGGGTTCTTGATGAGATTCTCAAAGTTCTCCACCCGTTTATGCCCTTCATCACTGAGGAGCTCTGGGATCAGCTNGCTGAGTTTGGCCCCGGCCGCGAGAGCTTGTTGATGCTATCTGAATGGCCGGAGTACGCTGAGGATCTGGTCAAACCTGCAGCCGCTGAGGAGGTTGACTGGGTGATTGGCCTGATCACTGAAATTCGCGGTTTGCGCGGTGACCTCAACGTTCCAGCTGCTGCTAAGCTCAAATTGGCGCTGGTTGATGCGAACGANGCGATTATCGCACGGGCACGAACCTATGCCCCTCTCATTGAACGATTGGCGCGTCTTGAAAATGTGACNTACGAACCGGCTTCACCTGAAGGTTCGGTATCTCTGGTCCACAAGGGAACACGCGCAGCGCTGGTTGTAAGCGACGCCCTCGATATTGATGCTGAGATTCAGCGCCTGAACAAGGAGCTTGGCAAACTCGACAAGGAGATTGCGACGATCGAGAAAAAACTCGGAAACGAGAAATTTATCTCACGTGCGCCAGAGGACGTGATCGAAGAGCAGAAGTCCCGTCTGGCGGATTATCAGGAAAAGAGAGAGAAGCTTTCGGGCGCGTTGTCGAGCTTCGAGGGTATGTAGGAGGCAAGAGTTTCTGTCTGNCGATATTTTTTCGAGTATATCGGCACGGTTATTCTGGATTTTTCCAACTATGGGGAATAAAGCCGTCGTTTCCTACGTTAGAGCGCCCGGAGCCCTTATGCGCATCGCCCTTCCGCTCACGCTGATCCTGATCGGCCTGTCGGCTTGCTATACGTCGCAGGAAGCGGTGGTCACTCAGATTGCGCCCATTGAGGCGCGAGACCTGATTGCAAAGGGTGACGCTGAACTGGTGGTGTTGGATGTGAGAACCCCTGTGGAGTTCAACGCGGGCCATCTTCCGGGCGCAATCAACATAAATGTGCTCAGTGAAGACTTCGAGATGAACGTGGCTGAGCTGGATCGCNATCAACCGATCCTTGTGTACTGTCGATCGGGAAACCGGTCTGCGCAAGCAGTCGAAAAGATGCTGCCACTTGGGTTCAGAAGAGTGCGGGAATTAAAGTCGGGTTGGAATGGTTGGGTGGCGCTNGNCGCTACCCCAGAAATCGAGTTGGAGGGAGATAGTCATGACTGATCNCAAATGGGATAAAGGTAAGCTTCCNTCCCGGCATGTCACAGAAGGNCCATCCAGGGCGCCGCACAGATCCTATTACTANGCAATGGGCCTGGGCACGCGCGAGATTTCGAAACCCTTCGTTGGTGTCGCGTCATGCTGGAACGAGGCAGCGCCATGCAATACGGCGCTCATGCGTCAGGCTCATGCTGTCTCCGAAGGTGTGAAAGCCGGAGACGG
>PABS01000089.1 GCA_002699325.1 Ponticaulis sp.
GCCCCGCCATAATTGTACATGCCAATAAAGCGCGAAACATCAGCTCTCTCCCGGTTTTGTTTCTCAAGAAGCTAGCGTGAATGTCAGAAAATCCTAGAGTGCCTTGCGCAGCGTGATGTTGATCCGGCCACCCTGTTTCAACAACGACGACGTGCCGGGATAGAGCCGGTCTATTCCGTGATAAGCGAGCCGGTCTGCGCCTTTCAAAACCATCACATCCCCTGATGACAGACGGAATGACTGTGTTTTGCCGCCGCGTTTTGTCTGGCCGAGCCGGAACAGCGCGGTATCACCCAGAGAGATGGACAGCACGGGCACGGAAAAATCCTGTTCATCACGATCCTGATGCAGGCCCATTTTTGCGTCGTGAGCATAATAGTTCACAAGACAGGCGTCGGGGTCTGGCTGATTTGGGAGAAGAACGCGCCACACATTCATTATGCATTCGGGAATGTCAGGCCATGGTTCAGCGGAAACGGGGTGCGTGGGTTCATAGCGATACCCCTTTGAATCGCTCATCCACCCAACGCGTCCGAAATTGGTCATGCGGACCGACATGGATTTGCCAGTGCGCGGCATGGTGGGCGTATAAAGTGGCGCCTTTTCAGTGCGCGAGCGGATCGCTTCGAGGATTTCGGTCTGCTCTTCTGTCGAGAGATAGCCCGTGTAAAGTTCAGTTCCGTCTGGACGAATTTGCATGAAAATCCTGCCTTGCTGGGGCTGATGGGCATGAAGATGATGCGCTAATTGCCGATAAACAAACAAAATCACAGATTCAGGAGGGCAATGTGCACTGATCTCTTGAGCCTCACGATTCCTTACCCATATCTGCCTCCGAACCTTGAGATGCAAATCTCGCTAATCCAAAGAGTCATCGGGCTGAGGTGCCGCTGGTCGGGCCTGATAATCGGTCGGGTGGCGGCTAAAAAGAGGAAGTAAAATGGGTAAGATTATCGGTATCGACCTTGGTACAACAAACTCCTGTGTCGCTGTTATGGACGGCAAGGATGCCAAGGTTATCGAAAACGCTGAAGGCGCACGCACAACACCATCTGTTGTCGCGTTCTCTGAAAGTGGTGAACGGCTGATCGGCATGCCAGCGCGGCGCCAGGCTGTCACCAACCCGGAACAGACATTTTTCGCAATCAAACGTCTGATTGGTCGCACAGCGGGTGATCCGACTGTTGAAAAAGACAAAAAGCTCGTGCCTTACGAGATCGTCAAAGGCGACAATGGCGATGCGTGGGTGAAAGGCCGTGACAAGAACTATTCCCCGCAGGAAATCTCGTCTTTCATTCTGACAAAAATGAAAGAGACCGCTGAGAACTATCTCGGCGAGAAAGTCACCCAGGCGGTGATCACGGTTCCGGCCTACTTTAACGACGCTCAGCGTCAGGCCACCAAAGACGCCGGCAAGATTGCTGGCCTTGAAGTCCTGCGCATTATCAACGAGCCGACAGCAGCGGCGCTCGCTTACGGTCTGGAAAAGGCCGAAGGTAAAACCATCGCGGTTTATGACCTTGGCGGCGGTACATTCGACGTCTCGATCCTCGAAATCGGCGACGGTGTCTTTGAAGTTCTGTCTACGAACGGCGACACCTTCCTCGGCGGTGAAGACTTCGACATGCGTATCGTCGATTACCTCGCTGACGAGTTTAAGAAAGATCAGGGCATCGACCTGAAAGCCGACAAGCTCGCGCTTCAGCGCCTCAAAGAGGAAGCTGAGAAAGCGAAGAAAGAACTGTCGTCTGCGTCTCAGTACGAAGTGAACCTGCCGTTCATCACGGCTGATGCGTCTGGTCCGAAGCACCTGAACATCAAGCTGTCGCGCGCCAAGTTCGAGACGCTGGTCGAAGACCTCGTCAAGCGTACGATCGAGCCATGTAAAAAAGCTCTGGCTGACGCCGGCAAGTCTTCCAGCGAGATCGACGACGTTGTTCTCGTCGGTGGTATGACGCGTATGCCAGCTGTACAGGAAGCGGTGAAGAAATTCTTCGGCCGTGAGCCACATAAGGGCGTGAACCCGGACGAAGTGGTTGCACTGGGTGCTGCCATTCAGGCCGGTGTCCTTCAGGGCGACGTGAAAGACGTTGTTCTGCTCGACGTGACCCCGCTCTCGCTCGGTATTGAAACGCTTGGTGGTGTGTTCACACGTCTCATCGACCGCAACACGACCATCCCGACCAAGAAGTCTCAGGTCTTCTCGACAGCTGACGACAATCAGCCTGCCGTGACGATCCGCGTCTTCCAGGGTGAGCGTGAAATGGCGGCTGACAACAAGATGCTTGGCCAGTTCAATCTGGAGGGTATTCCGCCAGCACCACGCGGCATGCCGCAGATTGAAGTCACCTTCGACATTGACGCGAACGGTATCGTGAACGTCTCTGCGAAGGATAAGGCGACGAACAAAGAGCAGAAGATCACCATTCAGGCGAATGGCGGCCTCTCTGAGGACGAGATCAACCAGATGATGAAGGACGCCGAAGCCAACGCTGAAGCTGACAAGACTCGTCGTGAACTCGTCGAAGCCAAGAACAATGCTGAAGCCATGGTCCATTCGACCGAGAAACAGCTTGAAGAGCATGGTGATAAGGTCGACGCCTCTGTGAAGAGCGACATTGAGAACGCACTCGGCGAGCTGAAAACAGCGGCTGAAGGCGACAATCTCGATGAGATCCAGGCAAAAACACAGGCGCTCATGCAGGCCAGCATGAAGCTTGGCGAAGCGATCTACGCTTCGGCTCAGGCTGAGGGTGAGGCTGCAGCCGCGTCTGACGCTCAGAAAGACGCATCATCGGATGATGACGATGTCATCGATGCAGACTTCGAAGACGTCGGCGACGACAAACGTTCAGCGTAACACCTGAACAAGGGAGGCACGATATGGCAAACCCGCTTTGGACCCGGTTCCTGATTGCAGGATTTGCTCTTGGCGTGCCTCTCTCTCCAGCAGCTATGGCCGCGCCCGGCCTTGATGTCGGGCAGGCCGCGCTGTGTTCTGCTGCCATGAAGATCAAGCGGGATGAACTTCCGCCCGGCGTTCGGGACGCCCTTATCTTCTCCAAGGCAGCCGATTATTTCACGCGGGTCGGGTCAGACGTCGGCGCTTCCATCTTCAGGGAAGCGGAAACCGATCATCGAGAGGCGCTCCTCGACGCGCAGGCCAATGGCAATCCAAAATTCACCAAGGCTGTGGATGGTTGCCGGACCTATTACGAGACCAGCAGTGGCGAATAGCCCGCCCTGCGGCCTTTCAGAAAACGGAACGAACTGATGTCCGACCGTAGTTACTACGATGTTTTGGGTGTGTCGAAAGACGCCGACGCTGCGCAGCTGAAAAGCGCGTATCGTAAGGCGGCTCGCACCTATCACCCTGACGCAAACCCCGGCGATCCAACCGCCGAATCCAAATTCAAGGAAGTCGGCGAAGCCTATTCTGTGCTGTCCGACCCCGAAAAACGTGCGGCTTATGATCGTTACGGCAAAGCGGCCTTTGAGGGCGGCGGCGGTGGTGGCGGTAGCCCATTCGGCGCAGGCGTCGATCCAGCCGACATCTTTGGTGATATTTTCTCTGAATTCTTTGGTGGCCGAGGTGGCGCTGGTCAGGGTCACGCGCGCGGGTCCGACCTGCGCTATGACCTGCACATCAACCTTGAAGAAGCCTATGCCGGCAAAACAATGGATATCAAGCTCCCCGGAAAGGAAGCTTGTGACCGATGCGACGGCAATGGCGCGGAGCCAGGCACATCGCCGGATACCTGCCCCACCTGTCAGGGCCGCGGGCGTGTCCGCGTCCAGCAAGGCTTTTTCACCATGGAGCGGGGCTGTCCGAAGTGTTCTGGCCGAGGCCAGATCATCAAGGATCCATGCCGCAAATGTGCCGGTCAGGGCGTCGTTCAGACAGAGCGCACGCTCAATGTGACAATCCCGGCGGGTATCGAAGATGGTCAGCAAATTCGACTGGCCGGTCAGGGTGATCCGGGCCGTGCGGGCGCTGTGCCGGGCGACCTCTACATCTTCATTACGGTCAAGGATCATGAGATCTTCGAACGTGACGGGCCAAACCTTTACTGCCGCACACCTGTTCCGATGGTGAAGGCCGCCATGGGTGGCGAGATTGAAATTCCGACTTTGGAAGGTGGTCGCTCAAAGATCACTATTCCCGAAGGTGCCCAGACCGGACGACGCATGCGGCTGCGCGGCAAAGGCATGCCAAGTCTTCGTGGTGGCCAGCGTGGCGACCTTTTCGTGGAGCTGTTCGTCGAAACGCCGCGCAATCTGTCTGCACGCCAGAAAGAGCTGCTTCAGGAGTTCTGCGATAACTCGTCTGAAGACTGTAACCCGGATCATCACAGCTTCCTCGGCAAGGTGAAGAAATTCTGGGAAGATCTCACTGACGTTGAAGACGCTCGCTAGGCAAGCCGTCCGCGCATCGTCTTAACTTAAGACAAGTATGCTTTGTGAGTTCTGCCCCGTCTGCTAAACAGGCGGGGTCATTCACAACGCTCAGGTGCGCTCATATGAAAACGTTCAGCCTTCTTTCCGCCAGCCTGCTCACGCTCGCGCTTGCCGCCTGTTCGGAGGAGCCCGCACCAATGCCTGAGGCAGAGGCTCCCCCAGCTGAAGCGACTGCAGAGCCAACACCGACACCAGAACCAACTGAGACGACCAAAGCAGCTTCTGAGGACGTCATCACATTCCAGATTGGTGACATGGAAGGCCATGCACTGATTGATGGCGGCTTTACCATGCCGGTCGCTGACTCGCCTTTTGCTGCGGCTCAACCCGTCGAAGAGATCAGCGCAGCACTCGAAGAGGCCGATCTTCCGGGCGACACGATGAGCCTGTCGCTTCACCCAATGCTTATGAAAACGCCGGATGGAACACTTCTGTTCGATACAGGTACGGGCGGTCCGCCAGCAGGCTCACTCATGACATCGCTTGAGGCTGCTGACGTTGCCCCCGAAGATGTCACACACATCTTTATCTCTCACTCCCACTTCGACCATGTTGGTGGGCTCGCGAAAGACGGTGCGCTGGTTTTCCCAAATGCGACCATTCATATGTCAGCACCTGAATGGGAATTCATGCAGGCCAACGAACAGCAGGCCGCGATTGTCAGCGCGATTTCTGACAGGGTCGAGACCTTCGAGCCGGGGGCCGAGCTTATCCCGGGGCTGCTCACGGCAGTTGAAACGCAGGGTCACACGCCTGGTCACTCGTCCTACCGCGTCACGTCAGGCGAGGAGTCTCTCCTCTATATCGGCGACACCATGCATCATTTCGTGATTTCCGTAGAACATCCGGGCTGGAAAATCGCATTCGATACCGATGAACCGGCAGCACGTGCCAAACGTCAGGCCCTTCTCGCCGAGTTGGCTGAGAGCGGGGAAAGCATTTACGCCTATCACTTCCCGTTCCCCGGTGTTGGTCACATCGAAACCGCAGGCGACAGCTTCGTTTATATCGAAGATTAAGCGCATCTGACTCTGTCTGAACCTTCGGTTCGAACAGAGTCAGGACTCGTAGACCCGCTATCCTTAGATCGGGCGATTTCAAACCTTTGGATTCGCCCGGCATTAAGTTTCTGCTCTTAACCCTTTTGCCAGGGATGCAGGAGCGGGACTTATGAACGAACCCTGGGATGCAGGCCGACATGCGAGCCGGGTTGCGCTTTATCGTGGGCTTATCGCTCTGGCCTGGGCCGATCATGAGCTTCATGAAGATGAAAGAGCCGCCCTTCACGATATTCTGGACGCACATCTCGGATTAACAGCCGAAAACCGAGCTGTCCTGCACACTGAGGTCGAACGTTCTATCCAGCTGGAAGATGTCTGGCCGCAAATCACTGAAGCCCAGGATCGTGCGCGTCTGATCGATATGGCAAACATTATCTTCCAGCAGGACGGCGAATATTCAGCCGAAGAGCGCGCTGTGATTCATCGTTTCACGGCCCGCCACCTTGCCTCTGTGAACGCAGACAGTATTGCCAGTGAACTCGCACTCCTGACGGACGCGCAAAAGGCAGCCCGTGACCACGAGCGCGAGGAAATGAAAGCATGGGCAAGTCAGTATTCGATTATCGGTCGTCTCAAAGCCGCATTCGGAAAGGATTGACGTTACCGTCCGCTCTGCCTCTATATCCTTATGTCAGATACTTCGCTTACCAGAATCGCAATCGCCGGTGCCGCCGGCCGAATGGGCCAGGCGCTCTCCACGCTGTGTCTCGGAGGCGAGACCTTAAAGCTTGTCGGAGCCAGTGAAGCGCCGAGCTATCACAATATCGGAAAAGATGTTGGTGAGCTGATCGGCCTCGGTAAAACCGGGATTGTCCTGCGCTCTGATGTCGCCGCTGCTGCCGATGATGCACAGTGCTATGTCGACTTTACGCGTCCCAAAGTCACGCTGAATGCCATCTCTTCTCTACGGAAAACCGGGGTCCGCGCCCTCGTCATTGGAACGACCGGATTCAGTGATGATGAGATGGTCGCCCTGAAGGAGAATACCAGGGACTTTGCAATCGTGTATTCGGGGAATTTTTCGCTCGGTGTGAACATGTTAAGCGCGCTCGTTGAACGTGCGGCGAAGTCACTGGGCGAAGACTGGGACATTGAGGTCCTCGAAACCCATCATCGTCACAAGGTTGATGCGCCCTCAGGTACTGCGCTCCTGCTCGGCGAAGCTGCAGCCAGAGGGCGGGGCGGCGAGTTAAAAGACATGAAACTTCCGCCTTACGATGGGGTAACGGGCGAACGGCCACCAGGCCGGATTGGCTTTTCAGTGCGTCGCTCAGGTGGCGTTATCGGCGAGCACGAAGTCAGCTTTAGCTCGATGGAGGAGGTCCTCAGCCTTTCCCACTCGGCGCTGGACCGGAAAGTCTTCGCCCGTGGGGCACTTCGCGCGGCGAAATGGGTCGTCTCTCAGCCACCAGGTTTCTATTCGATGACGGACGTACTTGGTCTGTGAGTGAGATCTGCTTTCAGCCTGCCTGGCGTCAGCTGGAGGCGCTGAATTCAGGTCGCCTGACCAGTGTCCAACTTTTGAATCTCCACATATACCGGTTTCAACGGATCAATCGGTCCATCAACGCCATCATCAAGACCGATATTGAAAGAGCGCGCGAGCGTGCAAATGCGCTCGATCTGATGCGTTCAGAAGGCAAGATTCTGGGTCCGCTTCACGGCTTGCCGATGACGGTGAAAGAGACGTTTGACGTCGAGTCCATGCCGGCGTCTGCAGGCGCGCCGCAATTTGCGAAGCGTGNAAAGCCNGTCCCTGACGCAGTTGTCGTGGCGCGCGCGCGTGCGGCCGGGGCCGTTATCTGGGGCAAGACCAATGTGCCCTATCTGGCCAGTGAATGGCAGAGCTACAACTCGCTCTTTGGGAAAACGAGCAATCCCTACGATACCTCGCGAACGCCAGGTGGGTCGTCAGGTGGGGCTGCTGCAGCACTGGCAAGCGGGCTTACACCCCTGGAAATTGGATCGGACATTGGCGGGTCGCTCCGTATTCCGGCTCATTTTACGGGAGTGACCAGTCTCAAGCCGACNTACGGCCTGATTTCCCAGATTGGCCACGTCCCGCCCTCTCCAGACTATCCGGGTGAGGTGGATCTGAATGTCGTCGGACCGATGGCGCGAACTGTGCGCGATCTGAAGCTTTTGCGGTCCGTGCTGCAGGTTGGCGCGACCGGGTCGAGCTCCAACTATTCACTCTCGGTGAATGGCATGAAGTTCGCGCTCTGGGTGGATCAGACGGGCTGGCCGCTGGACAATGAAATGCAGAAGCTGATCGAAGAGGCGGCGCGCGAAATCAGTTCCGCCGGTGGNGCCGTCTCCATGGTCAAGCCAGATATCGATCCCGATGAGGTGCTCGATATCTATCTCTCCCTTCTGATTCCCATTGTGGCCATGGATATTCCCAGCCTGCAGCGCGCAGGGCTCACAATCCTGCGGCCGCTTTTGCGATGGCTGCAGAGGTTTGAAAAAACACCCTTCACCGATGGAAACTGGGCCGTCAAAGCCGGGCTGACACATTGGGAATGGATGCAGGTTGATGGGCGCCGAACCGCAGTAAAGCGGACGATGCGAGAATTCTTCAAATCTTATGACGCACTTCTCATGCCGGTTTCTCCAACGCCGGCGATTTTTCACAATACAAAAAAGGGTGTGCTCCAGCGGACCTTCAAGGTGAATGGAAAGAACCAGCCCTATGCCAGTCATCTGAACTGGATTTCGCTGGCCTCGGCCTGCCATCTGCCGGCTGTGACCTTGCCGATTGCGCAGACCCGCCAGGGGCTGCCGGTGGGCCTTCAGATTGTGGGTGCTCAGGGCGAAGACGCGAAGCTTCTGGATATTGCCGAAGCGTTTGAAGGACTGCTCGGGGGTTACCGCAGACCGCGTTCTGATCTAGGCATTGCGTGAACCCAGAAGGAGTTGTTCATGCAGGACCGCGTCAAACCGCTGAAAGGCGTTCGAAACTTCCGTGACTTTGGCGGGTATGACACACCCACCGGGCGCGTGCGCTCCGGCAAGCTCTTTCGCTCCGGCCATTATCATGAAGCGACAGACGAAGACCTCTCTTTTCTGAATTCTCTGGGCGTGGACTTTCATGTCGATTTGCGCCGTCCTGATGAACGGGATCGCCAGCCCAATCGCTGGCCAGGTGAGCCAGTTGTGATGGTCGCATCAGAAGGTGGGCGGCAAGAAACACCTGCGCACATTGCTGCCCTCCAGCAGGACGATGTCACGTCCGACTCCATCGAAGCCTATATGACCGAATACTATCGGACTGCGCCGTTCAAGACGCATCATATTGAGCTCTTCCGTGCCTGGTTTGATGGTCTGGAAACTCATGATGGCGCAGCAGTTGTNCATTGCGCTGCCGGAAAGGATCGCACGGGCATTGTCTGCATGCTGACGCACAGGCTGCTTGGGGTGAATGAACGTGACATGTTTGAAGATTATGATCTGACCAACACCGCGGTCGATATTGACGCGCATCTTCCGGCGGCGCGGGATCGGTTTAACAAATATCTGGGCACCAATCATGAAGCCGACGTCTTCCGTCCCTTTATGGGCGTCCGGATTCCCTATCTCGAAAATGCAATCGAAGTCATGAGTGACGCCCACGGCTCCCCCGAAGGATATATGCGCGAAGTGCTGGGNATGACGGATGAGCGGGCAGACACNATCCGGCGCAGGCTCATNGAAAGCTNAACCAGATTNTTCTGGTNAAACCAAAAACACTGACGCAGGGTAGGAGATAGAGATCGGCGACAGGCCGACNGGGAGGAAAGTTCATGTCGGAGAGCACCAGTGCCGGGCGNCCGGCCATGGCAGACGCTGTGGATGGCGACGAGCCCCACATTCNACCCCATAAACGTGGCGGCGCCTGGAACAAGCCAGCCATTGGCTGGGCCATGTTCGAGTTCGCCAGAAATCCATATTATCTCCTGGTCATNATNTATATTTTTGCGCCCTATCTGGCGCAGGAAGTTGTCGCGGCGAACGCTGTGGCAGAGGGTCTTTTTGACGGTATGGGCGAAGCAGAAGCTGCTGCAGCCGCCAGTGCACATGGTCAGGCCTTCGTTGCGGCCGTCACCAAATATTCGGGTTATTTTGCCGCTCTGACAGCACCTATCCTTGGCGCATCGCTTGATCGCGGCGGCCCGAGAAAACCTGTTGTTGCAATTGTTCTCGGCCTTCTGGGCCTGTTTTCGGCGGCTCTATGGTGGGCGAAACCCGATGGAGAGGGCCTGCCCATTGTGATGATCGGTGCAGTTATGGTGGTGGCCTATATCTGCTTTACCTATTCAGAGGTCATCCACAACGCGATGCTGTCTGATGTCGCCCGGCCAAACGTGTTGCCTCAGGTTTCGGGCAATGGCCTTGCCATGGGAAACTTCGCCGCCACTTTTCTGATGATCGTCATCATTCTCTGCTTTGCTTTGCCGGGCATGATTGGATGGCCGTTCTCAGCTCCTTTGTTCGGGATCAATATCGAGCAGCATGAGCATGAACGCCTGGCAGGACCGCTCGCAGCGATCTGGCTGGCAATATTCATATGGCCCTTTTTCCTCTGGTGTCCGGATACCGGACGCAAGGGCGCAAGCTGGGTACGCGCCTTTCGGGACGGTGTCGCCGGGCTTCTCAACACACTCAAACGGGCCCGGGACTATAAGGAGGTCCTCAAATTCCTGTTTGCGCGCATGATCTATGCTGATGGCACGAGCGCGCTGATGGCGCTGGGCGCCGTTTATGTCACAGGTGTGCTTGGCTGGAATATTGTCGAACGGGTCGGCTATGCGATCTGGCTGTCGATTTTTGCCGGCCTTGGCGGTCTCTTGGGCGGCCTTCTGGACCGTACCTTCGGCATCAAGCGTGCCATCATGATCGAGCTGACAATGCTGATCATCATTCTGTTTCTACTGCTTTCGATTACNCAGGAATCATTATTCTACGGGCTGGTGCCCTCNNTCCANGTGNTGGACGGCACGATATATTCACACCTTCACGACTGGTTTTATCTCCTGATCGGGGCTGGGGCGGGTACTTTCGTTACAGCTTTGCTGTCATCGTCGCGATCCATGCTCGTAGCTATTGCGCCCAAGAAGATGATTGGTGAGTTTTTCGGGCTCTACGCCATTGCGGGGACTGTGACCGTCTGGCTGGGCCCNATGCTGATTGAGCATTTCACCCTGGCCTTCAACAGCCAGCGTATTGGCATGGCAACGCTCAGCAGTCTTTTCTTCCTTGGTCTGATCTTCATCACCTTTGTAAAATACCGAAAAGGCGATGCCGTCGACTAGCCCGTCAAATCAGGGCATGATTTCGACGACGTCCACCCGGCGCGGGCGAAGATAGAAGGTTTCGCCCAGCGTCTTGGTCGCAGGCAGGAAGTAGCCGAGCGTAGAGTCATAGCCAAACCGCACCTCTGACATGACGACACTTTCGCCGTTCTCAAGCAGGCCGTTCGGCACGTTTACACTGGCGCCNTTTGCATAGGCGCTCATATTCTGCCCCTCTGACCAGACGACTTCGACCTTTCCCTTTTCCTTCTTGATTGAAGTCACGCGCATCTGCGCCGCGGAGCCATCATAGGGTTGGAAAATCGCTGAGGAGGCCGCGAAGATGTCCGACACCTCACTTTTTGTGAGGGTCGTACCACGCGCGACCAGATCACCGAGCGCGCTNGCTGTGTGTGTCACCTTTCGGTCAACGAGCATGAGGAGCGACACTTCAATACTTGCGAAGTAAAGTAGGGCAAAGACAGGGAGAATCAGCGCGAACTCAACGGCCGACACTCCGTCCCTGCGACGGGCAAAACGGCGAAGCTTGGTGAGAAATCCAGTCTGGCTCATCTTCAGTTCCCGAACGGTTCATTGCGGAAGGCGACGCTGGCCATCAAAAGGCGTTTGCCGTCCCCCATATTTGAAAGCGGTTTGCCGATGACGGGTGTCAGGATTTGCCATTCNTAAAACACACGGGCGAGCACGATGTCGCTGCCTTCGCCGGCATCGAATTCCAGCTTGGAGTCATCGATCTTGCCANTTTTCAGCGGGTCGTCGCCCTGTGCGCTACCGAAATTGTCGAAGACGCGGACATCCACCTTCAGTTTGTCATCGCAGTCGAGCATGCCGAATGTGTTATCGCAGATCAGGTTTTTGAACGTTTCNGCGCTGGCTCCGGTTGATTGAAGCTCGCCTGTGCGCACGCGCCGCGACGCCTCAGCAATGCCGTGCTCCAGCGTGGTTGTCGCGATGAAAATCATGCAAACTTCGAACAGGCCGATCAGCATGACAAGAAAGGGAGCTGCAACCAGAGCGAACTCGATCGCGTTTGCGCCAGANTGGTCACGTCTGAAACGGCGGAACAGCCCGCTGCCTGGGCGGCTCTTCTTCTGGAAAGATTTGGCTGGCGTGATCTGAGTCACGTGGGACCCTCCTGAAACCGTGCCCGAAGGCTAGCGGAAGGTCTTTGTTTTCGCGTTTCAGATATCGGTTAAATTTGACGTGTCAGCGAGAAATCGACTGCGCCTGCTGAACTGTGTCGGAAAAATATTCCTTTTCATCGCCCACATTCGGNGCCGGGCGGCAGTTTGGTGCGCAATGCATGGAGTAGTCAGATCCACCGCGGTTCACGGTCACGCGTGATGGCGACATATCCACCACCTGAATCACAGTATCAACGACGACATTTCCGTCACCGTCAATCACATGAAGACTGGTGGTGCCGTAAGAGCGGCCCGTGATCAGTATGGTGTGGGAATCATGTACGGCGACGTTTGCGACGTATGAACTGCCCACCGAAACACCGGCGACAGACTCGCGCAAGGTGATCGGAACAGATTCCTGGAATTGTACCGTGATCGGCCCAATCATGGGGGCGGCAGGCTCGGCGATCACCTGCGGTACCTTCTGACCCGTCTCGCCCGCCATGGCATAGGGCGCGCTGAGCGCGATCATAATAGCTGTCCAGACGCGCTTCATTCCGCACCTCTCCTATATATATAAGAACCAGAATAGACCCAGAGCATTGACCGTTTGCTAACGGAAGGTGGATTTCAAGTCGCTAAATCGCGCTCAACTATGGTGAATCAAACCCTTAACGCATACCCGGAAACTTTTCTTTCGGATGAACTTGGTTTTCATCCAGTTTCTGTAGGTTCTCCTCAACCCGGGACGTAATCACACACGCTTCTGGGGGTTGCCTTGCCAAAGTGGGAGAAGTGACATGAAAAACGTAATTCGTTTTCTGAAGGACAAATCTGGTGCTACGGCTATCGAGTACGGCCTGATTGCAGCTCTGATCGCAGTTGCTGTTATCTCAGGTGTTACCGCACTCGGTACGAACGCCAACAGCACTTTCACGAAAGTTTCTGATTCAATCAAAACGAGCTAAGCTCAATTCGATTGGTTCAAGCGCTTTTGCGTGAAGACTATAAAGGCCGTCGGACCAAAGTCCGGCGGCTTTTTATTGCCTGACCCATACTCAGCTCAGTAAATAATAGCAGCCCATCAAGGTTTCGTTCAGAGATTGGGCAGAAACTGAGCTCGAATTCATGAGGGTCGGGTTCATGCTTTTCTTGATCATCTTAGGCTTTTTTCTGGCCGGGCTCATTTTTGCTGCCGTGAATGACGTCCTGACGATGACGATACCGAACTGGTTGTCGCTGGCTTATGTCGGTGCATTTCCTTTCATTGCCCTATTCATGGGCTATCCACTCGCTGATATTGGCTGGCACATGCTTGCTGGCGTTGTTGCGCTTGCGGTTTGCTTTGGCCTGTTCTCGATCGGCGTTTTCGGTGGGGGCGATGCTAAGCTTATTCCCGCCGTCATGATCTGGATCGGCCCCGCTGCTGTGACCCCCTATATATTCGGGATCGCTTTGGCAGGCGGCCTGCTTGCGCTCCTGGTGATCCTGTCGCGTCGATTGATTCCGGCACGTGCCGTTCCGGGCTTTCTTCAGCGGTCCATGGTTGAAGGGCCCGGTATCCCCTATGCGGTGGCTATTGCCTTTGGGGCAATNTGGGCGATGCCGGCCAGCCCTTTCCTCACACAGATCCTAAATTCCACAAGTTTGAGCTCATTAACGATGCCTTAGAGAGCGTGTGATTATTTCTGTGAAGTTTCCGGAAATATTCCGGCAGGGAGTGTCGAATCGTGTCGATGATGAGAATTCTGATTCTGGTGGTTGCAGGCGGTGCTGCGCTGATGGCAGCCATGCTGGTCCGCGGAATGGGAAGTCAACCAGAGCCGCAGGTTGTTGACGTCACAGAAGCTGAAGTCGCCCCAGCTGTGCCTCTGAGCCAGGTGCTGGTTTCCAGCTCCGATATGCCAATCGGATATCGCATCTCTCCTGACGACCTCGTCTGGCAAGACTGGCCAGAAGAACTCCTGACCGACAATTTTTTCCAGGCTGAAACCTCTCCAGACGCGAAGTCTGAGCTCGCCGGTTCCATTGTTCGCACCCCTATCTATTCCGGTGAACCGGTACTTGCTCAGAAAATCGTCAATCGCGGCGAAAATGGCATTCTGGCGGCTGTCATCAATGAAGGCATGCGCGGTGTTGCTGTTGAAATCTCGGTCGAAACGGCGGCTGGCGGCTTTATTCTGCCAAACGACCGCGTAGACGTCATCCTGACCTATGAGGTGGAAGTTACTGAAAACGGCACGGTGGTGGAACGCCCGGCGACGCAAACCGTGCTCCAGAACGTTCGCGTTCTGGCCATTGATCAGACCATTAGTGAAGTTGAAGGCGAAAGCGTTGTTCTCGGCACAACGGCGACGCTGGAACTTACGCCACGCCATTCTGAAATTCTCATGCTGGCGACGCGCATGGGCGACATTTCGCTCACGCTGAGGGGCGTCGCGGACGCACAGATGTCAGGAACCAACGTCCTGGCGAGCAATGAAATTAAATCGGCAAGGGATGTCTCGGGGACCGTGAGGATTTACCGAAACGGAAACACCGAACAGACAAATATCGGGGGCACGCCATGATCGCCACGTTCTGCCGGCGTGTGATCGCCGGTCTTTTTGCGGTTTCGCTCAGTATTCTGGCGCCAGCTCAGGCCCAGAATATTGTGCAGGTGAATATCTCGCCATCGGGAAATAACCCGGCGACGAAAAATCTTCTGCTTCCGGTCAACAAGTCGTCTGTTGTTGAGCTTAGTGTTCCGGCTGCAGACGTTATCATAACCAATCCGGCGATCGCTGATGCCGTCGTGCGCACGCCGCAGCGCGTGATTTTCCGTGGGGTAAAGACAGGCGAAACCAACGCGTTCTTCTTTGATGTCCATGGCAATCAGCTTCTTGATCTTCAAATCCGGGTCGAACAGGATTTGGCGGGTCTTGAAGATCTTTATGCTCGCCTTCTGCCAACGGCGCGCATCAAGGCCGAAGCTTCGAACGGGGCGATTATTCTCACCGGCCGGGTCGCCAGCCTTTCTGAAGCGTCGCAGGCGGTTGAACTGGCAGAGAATTTCGTNGCGAGCGATCCTGCTGCTGCAGGTGGATTGGCGGCCGCCAGCGGCGCCGCTGCGGGCGGGGGACAGGCCGATTCGAGCTCTAAGATCGTTAATCTTCTGACGATTGAAGGTAAGGATCAGGTTCTTTTGAAAGTGCGTATTGTTGAAATGCAGCGCACGCTCACAAAACAACTCGGTGTGAATCTTTCAAATACGCAGACCTTCGGCGATTTCGTTGAGCCTACGGCGATCCCACAATACTATGAGCCGCCTTCAGCGGACAATCCAGCTGGCATTCCGATCCGCGGTGTCAATGGTGAGCAGGTGGTGGAGTACACCAATCCGGGTTACTTTCCGGGCACATCAACCAATTCCACAAGCAACGCATTCAGCGTCGCGGGTCGCGCTCTTGGTGGGCTCGCACTTGGGGGCACACTACAGAACTTTGTGGGTCCGCGTGGCGCAGAAGTCCTGCAAAGCGCCCTGGGCTTTAATCTACAGGCCCTTGAGCGCATCGGCCTTGTTCGCACGCTGGCAGAACCGAATCTGACTGCGATTTCTGGGGAATCGGCGAAATTTCTCGCAGGTGGTGAATATCCAGTGCCGGTTGGTCAGGATGAGACGGGCAGGGTTCAGCTCGAATTCAAACCCTTTGGTGTGGGGCTCGGATTTACGCCAGTGGTTCTATCTGAGGGACGGATTTCCCTTCGTATTTCGACAGAAGTGTCAGAGCTGACCCAGGAAGGCGCCTTCGCGCCGCAGTCAGTGGCCGGCACGGACTCAAACGGCAATGTGACGACGGTCCAGACCATCAATATTCCAGCCCTCAGCGTCCGCCGCGCAGAAACGACCGTTGAATTGCCATCAGGTGGATCGACGGTGATTGCTGGCCTCATTCAGGAAAAAACCAAACAATCTCTGGATGCCGTTCCGGGTGTTAAGAACCTTCCAATTCTTGGCGCGCTGTTCCGTTCTCGTGACTTCCAGAACGACGAGACCGAGCTGGTCATCATTGTCACGCCTTATCTGGTCGATCCGACCGACCCGAACAAACTTCGCACACCGGATGAGGGCTATTCGACGGCAAGTGACCTGGCAACGATCTTCCTTGGCCGATTGAACGACGTTTACGCCGTGCCGGGTGCAACAACTGAAGGGCAGTCTTTTGACGCGCCTGTCGGCTTCATTATCGAGTAACGGAGAGACCTGATGCGACATTTCACACCTCTGATCTCTCTTGGCGCTCTGGCTCTGCTTGCGGGTTGTTCGAGCTATGATCCCGTCCTGAAAGCCGGGTCATCTGACCGCAAGAGCTTCGACATTGAAGTGGTTGAAGACACNATGGTTCTGGAACTGAACGCCAGTCAGGCNGAGCCCGGTCTGCCCTATCATCAGATCCGCAAGGTTCAGAACTTCATGGCGGATTATAAATCCCGCGGCAAACGCCACGGGCCACTCATCGTTTCTGTACCGACAGGAAGCCCGTTTGCGCCGCAATATGAGCAAAGCGTACAGGAAACTCTGAATATCGCTTACGATTACGGCGTTCTGGATGTGTCNCGTTCAGACTATGACAGCAATGGCGCGCCTGAAGCGCCGATGATCCTCGCATTTGCGACCTTCCGGGCGATTCCGCCAAATTGCCCGTCTCTGGCAACAATCAACATGGCGGCTTCATCCACCAACGATCCCCAACCAGCATTCGGCTGCGCCACTCAGGCCAATTTGGCAATGATGGTGGCTGACCCGGCTGACCTTCTCGGAACGCGCCGCGCCGACCCTGTCGATACGCTGCGACGCGCGGAAGTTCTCACAAAATATCGTGCAGGTGAAAGCACCGCGACCGAGCGCGGTGAGCAGGAAACCGGCGCGATCAGCACGGCTGTTGAATAGACCGATAGTAAGGACTGCAAAATGCCTAAACGTGACGCCTTGCTCGACGATGATTTCGGATTTGACGACGATTTCGACAGTGATTTCGGCGAGGATAACTTTTCATCGGGCGATATGGATTTCGACGATGGCTTCGAGCCGACNGCGCCGCCTCCGGGAGAAGAAGGCGGGGAAAGCAGTTCAGCGATTGATGCCTCCGCCATGTCCGTCGCAGATGATGGCCTGACTGGCGATATGACTGTTCCGCGGATTACGGTTCACGCCTATTGCGAACGTGCCGCGACTGCTCAGATTATCGAACTGGCGTCCAAAGATCGTCGCCTGGCCAAGGCAAACATTGAAATTCAGGAAGGCGGGCTCGCGCGCGCGATCCAGGTTTATCAGGATCAGACCACGCCTGACCTTCTGATTATCGAATCCAGTCTGCCCGGCAAGCANATGCTGGCACAGATCGACGCTCTTGCCGAATTGTGCGACCCGAATATTCGCGTCCTGGTTATTGGCGCGATGAACGATGTGCAGCTCTACCGCCAGCTCGTCGCGCGCGGCGTGAGTGAATATCTCGTCCCGCCATTCCAGCCGGTTCAGCTGATACAGTCCATCAGCGCACTCTATGTGGACCCGGATCGCCCGTTCATGGGCCGTTCGCTGGCCGTGGTCGGCGCGAAGGGCGGTGTGGGTGCATCNACGATNGCCCATAATCTGGCCTGGAGCATCTCTGAGAATATCGAGATTAATTCAACGCTCGTCGATCTCGACCTCAGCTGGGGAACCACGGCGCTCGATTTCAATCAGGAAAGCAGCCAGACGATTGCGGATGCCCTGAGTGATCCGGACCGGGTGGATGACAATGTGCTCGACCGGCTTCTGTCCAAAGCGACAGACCGGCTGACACTGTTCACGGCACCAGCAAGCCTTGGCGCGGACTATCAGTTTCCTGAAGAATCCTACGATGAGATCATTGATCGCGTTCGCCGCAACGTCCCCTATGTCGTGCTCGACATGCCGCATGTCTGGTCAGACTGGGCGCGCAACGCGCTTGTCAACGCCGATGATGTGGTCATTGTCTGCCAGCCCGACCTTGCATCTCTGAGGAATGGTAAGAACCTCGTCGATTTCCTTAAGAACGCCCGTTCCAATGATGCCCCGCCCAAAGTGGTGCTGAATATGGTCGGCGTGCCGAAGCGTCCGGAAATTCCGGTGAAGGATTTCGCGGCAGCCATTGGCGTTGAGCCAAGTCTGGTACTGCCGTTTGAGCCAGGNCTTTTCGGTCAGGCTTCAAACAACGGTCAGATGATTTCCGAGACGTCGCCCGACTCAAAATCTTCTGTGGGGATCGATCATCTTGCGGCACAGCTGACCGGGCGCAGTGTCGTTGATCGCCAGGTCAGCATGCTTCAGAAAATTCTGAAGCTCGGCAAATAAGGGACGCCTGAATGTTCGGCAAACGNACTGANGCGCCACCTACGGAACAAAAAGCACGGCCGCCGGCTAAACCGCAGCCTGTGACAAAGCCTTCTGCGCCAAAGACGCCGGAGGCCAACCCGGAGGCACGTACTGCAGCTAAGCCGAAAGCCGCGCCGCCGAAGAAGAAAGCGCCCGAAACCGTCACCAAGATCGATGACCGGTCGGACGAGTATTATCGCGTTAAAACCATGGTCTTCAACGCGCTGATCGATACGATCGATCTGGCGCAACTTGCTCAGCTTGATGCCGATAGCGCGCGTGAGGAAATCCGCGACATCGTGGTCGAGATCATCTCGATCAAAAACGTTGTCATGTCGATTTCCGAGCAGGAAAGTCTGCTTGAAGACATCTGTAACGACGTACTGGGCTATGGTCCGCTCGAGCCTTTGCTGGCACGCGACGACATTGCCGATATCATGGTGAATGGTGCGGGCACGACCTATATCGAGGTCAATGGCCGGATTGAGCGGACCAATGTTCGCTTCCGNGACAANGCCCAGCTCATGAATATCTGTCAGCGCATCGTGTCTCAGGTTGGCCGACGCGTAGACGAATCTTCCCCGATTTGTGACGCGCGTCTGCTCGACGGGTCGCGTGTGAACGTCATCGCGCCGCCCCTGGCACTGGATGGTCCGACCCTCACCATTCGTAAGTTCAAGAAGGACAAGCTCAAGCTTGATGACCTGAAACAGTTCGGGTCNATNTCTGAAGCNGGNGCNGANATNCTNCGCATTATCGGCGCATGTCGNTGTAANGTGCTCATCTCGGGCGGCACGGGGTCTGGTAAAACAACCCTGCTCAACTCACTGACCGCTTTTATTGACCCTGGCGAACGCGTCATCACCTGTGAGGACGCCGCCGAGCTTCAGCTGCAACAGCCTCACGTTGTNCGACTGGAGACGCGTCCGCCGAATATTGAAGGGTCGGGCGCCATCAGCATGCGTGACCTTGTGAAGAACTGTCTGCGTATGCGTCCGGATCGGATCATTGTGGGCGAGGTGCGTGGCCCTGAGGCCTTCGACCTTCTGCAGGCTATGAACACGGGTCACGATGGATCCATGGGTACGCTCCACGCGAACACACCACGAGAAGCGCTCAGTCGTGTTGAATCCATGATCACCATGGGCGGCTTCTCCCTGCCAGCCAAAACCATTCGCGAAATGATTGTCGGTTCAATCGACGTTGTAGTTCAGGCCACGCGTATGCGGGATGGTTCGCGGAAGATCATCTCCATCACCGAGGTCATGGGCCTTGAAGGCGAAGTCATCGTCACGCAGGACATCATGAAGTTCGAAGTCGACGGTGAAGATGAGCACGGTCGGATCAAGGGCGAACACCGTGGGCTTGGTGTCGGTCGCCCACGTTTCTGGGAACGCGCACGGTATTACAATATGGAACGCCAGCTCGCTGATGCCCTGGACGCGCTGGAGGGTGAGCGCTGATGGATATGCAGACCCTTCTCGTCGCAGGCCTTGCGTTTTTCGCCATTGCCGGGCTCGGTTTTGCGTTCTCAGGCGGTGGAGATAAGGCCAGCGCCAGCAAGCGCGCCAAACAGCTGGCCGAGACGGGCCGTGTCGATGGCAAGACCGCCGATCCGAATGTCATTCGCCGCCGTCAGACGCAGGACATGCTGAAAAACCTGCGCGAAGGCGAGCAGAAAAAAAAGAAGTCTCTGGTCCCAAAAGATATCGGAACGCGGTTGAAACAGGCGGGTCTGACAATATCACCTTCCATTTTCTGGATGATGTCGGCCATTCTGGGTGTGTCGCTCGCCGCGGTCGCCTTCCTGACAGCGCCGCCAAGTGTGTCCAATACCTTCCTCGGCGAAGGCGCGCGCGTCATCATTGCGATTTTTGCGGGAATTGCAGGTTTTCTTGGTATACCGCGCTGGGTCCTGGGTTTCATGATCAAAGGGCGCCACAAAAAGGTGACCAACCAATTTGCCGATGCGCTTGATATCATTGTGCGTGGTGTGAAGTCTGGTCTGCCGCTCAATGAGTGTCTGCGCATTATTTCGGTCGAGAGTCCGGATCCACTCCGGACAGAGTTCAAAATCATCACCGATGGCATTTCCATGGGCCAGTCCATTCCACAGGCGCTGGAAAAATTCTATCGCCGTGTTCCGCTTCAGGAAGTGAACTTCTTCAACATCGTTCTGGGTATTCAGGCTCAGACAGGTGGTAACCTTTCCGAGGCTCTGAACAACCTGTCTCAGGTTATCCGGTCCCGCAAAATGCTGCGCGAAAAAATCAAGGCTCTGTCATCTGAGGCAAAAGCCTCTGCGATGATTATCGGCTGTCTGCCGATCGCCGTGATGGTGCTGGTCTATATTACGACCCCTGCCTACATCATGGAGCTTTTCTACAAGCCCATGGGAAATCTGATCCTGCTTATTGGGGTCGGGCTGATGGGTCTGGGCATTTATGTCATGCGGCGCATGATCAATTTCGACTTCTGATGAGGCAAAGATGGATCTGAGCAACATCGCAAGCACGATTACCGATCCGGGATTCCTGGCGGCTGTATTTGCCGCCGTGGCCTGCTTTGCAACGGTCATGACGTTTGCCTTGCCCGCCTTTCAGGGCGACAAGCTCGAAACGCGTCTAAAAGCGGTGACCAACCGGCGCGAACAGCTTCGCCGTCAAAGCCGCGCCTCGCTCAATCAGAAGGGGCTGAAACAGTCCGAGGGCGAAGGCTTCATGAAGGACACAGTGGATAAGCTGGACCTTCAGAAGCTTCTTGAAGACCCGAACGTCAAAAACAAGATGACGCAAGCCGGTTTGCGCGGCGGTGGCCCGCTTGCCGCGTTTTACTTTTTCCGCTTTGCCCTGCCTTTCGTTTTTGGCGCTGTGGCCTTTTTCTATGTTTTTGTCCTGAACATGGTTCAGGTCGCGCCGCAGATGAAAATCGCCATCATCCTGTTTGCAGCCGCTGGCGGGTTTTATGCCCCGAACCTCTATATTTCGAACCTCGTGACCAAGCGCCAGAAATCCATCATGCGCGCCTTTCCTGATGCGCTCGACATGATGCTGATCTGCGTCGAAGCGGGCATGTCGATTGAGATGGCATTCGACAAAGTGGGCGGTGAGATCGGTCCGGCTTCGACCGAGCTGGCAGAAGAACTGAAGCTCACCAATGCTGAGCTATCCTATCTCGCCGATCGCCGTCAGGCATATGACAACCTCGCAAAACGGACGAACCATCCCGGTGTGAAAGCCGTGTGTATGGCATTGAACCAGGCTGAACGATACGGAACACCTCTCGGCGCCTCACTCCGGGTCATGGCAAAGGAAAATCGCGATATGCGGATTGCGGAGGCCGAGAAGAAAGCCGCCGCTCTGCCGGCCAAGCTCACAGTGCCGATGATTGTGTTCTTTCTTCCGGTTCTGTTCCTCGTCATCCTCGGCCCGGCCTACATCAAATTTACCGAGATGCAGAACTGAACCTGTTTCAGCCGAAATCATGCGTTTGATGAAATTTCATCAANTTCTGAAAGATATTCCTGCCAGCTAGCTGATAACTTTGCCCCATCGGATAACCCCTCCAGGCCGGAGAGAATGGCGTGAAAACCCTTCATCCTCACATTTTGGCGATTTATGGCGTCATGGCGCTGCTGATCAGTCTGNTTTTTGTCCAGGCCGCAGCCTACGGACACTCGCTTTCGCTCGGCGACAGTTTTTATGTGGTCGGGGCCATCGCACTGACGGTTTCAGCCATCGGGTATGGCGCAAAATGGGAGGGGCTGGCCTTCCCCAGCATGATTGCCATGTGTCTGAGTTTCGGCCTCATTGCTGTATTTACCAGCATGACCTGGCTTACCCGGCGAATGATACACGATATTCAGGTCAATTTTGCAGACACCAGCCTGCGCAATGACGTCATACTGTATGTCGTTCTGCCGCTTGTCGTCGCCGCTATTCTGTTCCCACCCGTGGTGCGCCGGTTTATCAAAAGCGAAGACAAATCCTCCGACGAGGACAAGGTCTGGTCTGAAACCGGCGCCTGAGGCTATTCAAGCGTCCCGCGAAGCGTTGTATAGCTTCGCGACTTCGGCGTGAGCATGGCTTTAAAATACGCGATATTCTGATCCACTAGTGTATCGGGCAGATCGGATGCACCGAGCGCTCGGGCTTCTTCAAACTTTCCCTGAACACTCAGTACAAGCGCCAGGTTCTGGCGTTCTCTTGCGCCAGCTTCGGGCTGACTTATGGCGCGGCGAAGCAGAAGTTCGGCTTCTTCGGCTTCACCTGTGAGAACTAATGACAGACCAAGATTGGACAGGGCCGATGCCGATTCCGGGTCCTGAGCCAATACGCGGCGATAGGTATTCTGCGCTTCGCGGTGACGCCCGGTCTGGTCATAAGCCACGCCAAGCGCCCCGAGAATCGTGAGATCTTCCGGCTCAAGGTTGCTGGCCCGGCGAAGAATGCCGACAGCTGTGCTCGGGTCACCGCTGGAGAGGAGTGACTTGCCGAGAATAGTCATGAGTTCTGTATTCTCTGGCGCGAGTGAAAGGGCCTGAGACGCAACTTCGGCGGCGCGCTTTTCGCTGCCGATCGCGCGGAGGGCTTTGGCGAACTTCGCGGCAACATCTGGATCGCCCGGGCTTTTTTCATGTTCAAGGCTCCAGAACGTCGCCTGGGTTACCGGATCCTGGTTCTGAATTTCGGAACGCTGGGCCTCTGTTGCAGGCATGAGGTTTGTTTCCTTCACACCCTGCTCATAAGCCAGTTCTTCTTCAGTCGGCGCAGTTGTGGAGCAGGCTGCCAGCGCGCAGGCAGACAGGACGCCAATTGCTGCTCGATATGAAATCTGCCGGTTCATGCGAACTCCTTAAATACTTAGCCGCAGACTCTCCCTATTGCCTCAAGGATTGGTTAAGACCTGAAGGATTGTGCTTCAAAGCGCGCGCGTCGGCTCCATATTGCCTAGACGCCCTTATTNATCCGAACCCCGAACGGAGAGTTTTATGNCCGAGACCTATTTTCTAGCAGCGCACGATGCCCCGACACCGGTCGATCTGGTGACGCAAGCCGGCCTGGATGATTATCTCTCGGCACAATCAGAATACTCACGCGCCATNCTGGAGTCTGANGGCTTCAAGGCAGGCGCGGGTGAAACGATCCGCCTGCCGGACATGACCGGTCATTTGTCTCGTGTGGTCTTCGGCATGGGCAAACTGGATGATGGACTTGCCATAGCCAGGCTGAGCGCGGGGCTGAAAGGCGGCACCTATCGTTTTGATTTTGTGCCAGAGGGCGTATCGGAAGACACGCTTTATGTGGCCTGGGCAGATGGAGCGTATCGATTCGCTCGATACAAAGCCCGCGACCATGACGCGCCAAAACTCGTCATCACTGATGATGTGGCACGTGGGAATGCCGAACGCATGGCGGCCAGTATCGATCTGTTGCGTGATCTCATCAACACGCCAGCCCAGGACATGTCGCCGAGCATTCTGCAGGCTGAAGTTCAGGCAATGGCCGATGAGTTTGGTGCCAGCCTGACACCTGTCGTGGGCGATGAGCTGCTGGATGAAAACTATCCGATGATCCACGCGGTCGGACGGGCGGCAGATGATGAACCTCGCCTCCTTCAGCTCAGCTGGGGTAAGCCTGATATGCCCAAGCTGGCACTGGTTGGTAAAGGCATCACCTATGATACCGGCGGGCTCGACCTCAAGACAGGCGGTAATATGCGCCTGATGAAGAAGGATATGGGCGGNTCNGCACATGCNATCGCGCTGGCNCGCCTNNTNATGGCGNANAATCTCCCGGTTCATCTCAACCTTGTCGTGCCAGCAGCTGAAAACGCCATTGGCGCAGGTGCTTTCCGGCCGGGTGATGTGCTGACAAGCCGTAAAGGGCTGACCGTTGAGATCGACAATACAGACGCTGAAGGACGCCTCGTTCTGGCGGACGCCCTGACCCGCGCACAGGAAGACGGCACGCCAGACCTCCTCATCGACTTTGCCACCCTCACCGGTGCGGCTCGTGTAGCGATGGGGCCGGAAGTTGCGCCTTTCTACACAGATGATGACAGCCTGGCCGATGCCATCTCACAGGCATCCAAAGCCGTTCATGATCCAGCCTGGCGCATGCCGCTCTGGATGCCTTACGAGAGCATGCTGAAGAGCGATATTGCCGATTGCCAGAACTCGGCGAGTGGGCCCATGGCCGGTTCCATCACGGCGGGTCTCTTTTTGAAGAAGTTCGTCGATATTCCGAACTGGGTTCACTGGGACGTCTGGGGNTGGCGCAACGCAATGTATGGCAACCCTGCTGGGGCAGCCGCTTGCGGCCTCCGCGCCATGTTTGAAGTGGTAAAGGCCCGTTATACCTGATGACCTGAGTTGAGGTGAGCGGCTNCCAGCCGCCACCTCCGCCGCCTCCGCCTCCGCCTCCGGAGAAGCCGCCACCGCCACTGCCTGAGCTGGAGGATGGGTTCACCGAAGCGGTGGACACGCCGGAGCTGATCGAGCTGCCAATGGATTCCGACATGCCGTGAAGCGAGCTTGCGGCCCAATAGCCATGCGCCCAGCCGGGTTCATAGCTCTTGGCTTCGTCTGGCAGGACCTTTTCGAAATATTTGCTCCAGGGCTTTTCGACATTCAGTGCCATGGCATAGGGCAGAAGTTCTTCGTACCGGTCTTTTGACATGGGCGGCAGACGCTCGCCATGCACATCGACATCATTCATCTGATGCTTTTCGGCCGTTTCCATATAGAGGCGCAGGCCGGCAATTTCGGCGCGGGCTTTCTCACCCTTTTTGGTCTGGGCGGGCATGAAATACATGAAAGCGACATTCATCACGATCAGCCCGACAATCATCACGCCATGCCAGATGCTCCAGTTGAGTGTCGTGGCCGCCGCGATGACGAAAGCCAGAATACTGACAGCCACGGCAAACAACACATAACCTGCATTCCAGCGGAAATAGTCTTTGCCGTACTGCTTCGCGACGTCTGACTTGAATGTCTTGTAGGTCGAAGCAAAGCTGGAGTCGTACTTCCCGCCGAGTTTGCGAACCGAATTCGATGCGAACAGTGAGTCCAGAAGCTTACGCTGATGCTGAGTAATCGGCGGCGGATTTTCAGGCGTCTTGCGGGTCAGTGTGACCGCCTTTTTCTCGGTTTCGAGTTCAAGGTAGCCTTTGATGGAGAGGTCAATCAGGGTCGCTGAAAACGCGTCATCTTTCTCGAATTTGCGGTAATAAACATGATGAGCCGCTGCCGGAGAGTAGGCTTTTGGTGGATGATAAATCGGGTGAACCGGCAGCCGTGGCGCATCCACGCCAACCTTTTTCCAGCTTCTGTAGAGGAAAAGGAAAACGCCGAGCAGCGAGACGATTAGCGCCGCCATGCCGAGATTGCGCTGCCAGAAGAGGCCAAGTTTATCTGAAAGCGTCGGCGGCTCGATCACGCCTTTTGCCAGACTGACAGAAACCGAGAGCCCGCCGCCCTGGCCAAGCGGCTCAGTTGCTTCAACGCGGATCTCATTGCCGTTCTGACTGGCGCGTGCGTTGCTGCCTGCCTCTCCGTAACGGCCAGTATAGACCGAGATATCCTGAACCCGGGCACCCTCTGGCAGACGGATCAGCGCACTGGCTGCGTCAATCGGAAAGGCCCAGTAATTCCCGGTGACGTTCCAGTAGAGCTCGTCGTGGTCATCGAAATACCGGATTTCGTTCTTAACCCGATAGACGATTTCATAAGTCTGACGCTTGCCGAGCGGAAGAATGACATCTTCATCGCCGATGATCAGACGCCAGGCATTGCCTTCAGTTGTTTTGTCGTATGGCTCTTTTTCGCCATTCCGGCGGACGGACTCCACGTCATAGCCATAGCTATATTTGTAGCCCTTCGGGCCTTCATAATAGCGCGGCAGGTCGCGGAAGATGCCACGGCGGATCTGATTGCCTTCAGCTGTGAGCTCAATGGTTTCAGTGACGAGAATATCCCCGTCTGTCTGAACCTCGATCCCGACATCGAAACTATGAATGCGTTCAGCTGCCAGAGACGGTGAGGCGAAGATGCTGAACAGCGCGATCAGGGCTGCGAGATATCTGATCATGGTCTCAGCTCCCCAGATTGACCTTCGGCAGGAGACGATCCACCTCCTCAATCTCGAAGAAGTCGCGCTCACGAAAGCCGAACGGGCCAGCCAGAAGCAGGGCCGGAAAGGACTGGATCAGCGTGTTATAGTCCCGCACCGCGCCATTATAGAACCGCCGCGCAAAGGAAATCTCATCCTCGGTTTTGCTGAGCTCGGATTGCAGCTCCAGAAACTGCTCATTGGCTTTCAGGTCCGGATAGGCTTCGGCCAGCGCAAACAGGCGAGACAATCCCTGACTGACCGCGCTTTCGGCGGCCTCACGACCTGCGCCCTGATCTGCGGAGAGCGCCTGATTGCGGCGTTCAATCACCTCGTTCAGAACATTTCTCTCATGGCTGGCATAGCCTTTGACGACGTCGACCAGATTAGGAATGAGGTCTGCCCGGCGCTTTAGCTGGACATCAATATCGGCCCAGCCATTTTCGACCATTTGCCGTTTGGCGACCAGCATATTGTAAAAAATGACGCCGGTGGTCACCAGCAGGGCGGCAAGCCCGATCAACACATATTCCACGTCTGTCTCCCCCGGATATGNCNGGNNNAGTAAACGCCTTTCNGNGGCANGCAACAACCTCTGATCNGGGGAGGAGANGGCCTNAAATAGAAAACCCCGACCGAAGNCGGGGTTTTCGTGAATTGGAGTTTTCTCAANCGCTATTCGCGGCTGCTCATCAGCATGAGGATGAACTGGAACAGGTTGATGAAGTTGATGTANAGGCTCAGCGCGCCGTAAGTCGTGGCAACTGACATGGCCCGCTCACTGCCGCCCAGCTCATAATACTGNAACTTCAGGCGNTGGGTGTCATAGGCCACGAGACCTGCGAAGATCACCACACCAGCCAGTGAGATCAGCATGCTCATCATGCTGCTGGCGAGGAACATGTTGACGACAGACGCCACCACAAGGCCGATCACGGCCATGATGAGGAATGANCCCCAGCCTGTGAGGTCTTTCTTCGTNGTGTAGCCCCAGAGCGACAGACCACCAAANGTGATGGCCGTCGTCAGAAANGCTTTNGCNACGGTGATCATACCGTCCTGCATTCCGGCATACACAAACACGAGAAGGCCCATGCTGGTACCGATGAGCGAAACCACCGACCAGTAGACAATGTTNGCGCCGACCGGCGACGGGTTCTTCATCATGAAGGCCGAGCCGAACAGAATGGCGATCGGCCCGAAGGCCACGATATAGTAGAGAATGCTCAGGCCAGTGATCTCACCTGCGGCATTCACCGAAAAGAACATGTTGATCAGGGGCGTCGACGCGACAATCCAGGCCAGCGCCGCTGTGAGAAGCAGACCAAGGCCCATTTTGTTGTAGACGCCGAGCATGAACTTGCGAAGGCCAGCATCGACCGACGTGTCCATGGCGCCGGCGGGTGCCTGGCCTGTACGAGCGAAATTGAAGTTGTTCATCTTTCACCTTTGATAGGTCAGCCCGCACGATTGCGGATTTCCTGAAATATGATTGCGAGGATATCGTTTTGCAAGAAAAACCGGGTGAAGATAACGCCGATTTTAGGAGTCTTAACTGCTGTATACTGTATAGCGGGCTCGGTGCTGATGTCTCGCAGGCTCGACGCACCTGCGCCTTTCTTTCTTTGACCGCCCGCTTCGCGGCTTGCGCCGCTTTCGCGATGGGTCGCGCTCAAGGCTGTCTTATTTGATCTCACGCCGCGTGGGGGCTCCGGCCATCCTGAATTGTTCCCGTGAGCCTGTGGGCTCACATGGAACGGGCTCAAGGCTGTTGCGGGCTGACCGCCAATCGCCCGGTCGGCTCTGAACACTTATCTTTTGACCGCCCGCTTCAGCCCGGATCAAATCCAGGGCTTCGCGATGGGTCGCGCTCAGGGCTGCCGCGCTGAACGGAGATTCGAGCTTTCTTCTCTCCGCCGATACCCGTGGAAACGGGTATCCACACCTCTGACCGCTCAGGTGTTGAGCCGTTAGAGGCGTGGACACCCGCCTGCGCGAGTGTCTGCGGTGGTGGGAGATTTGCGGTTCACTGAGAAGTTCTTGATCACTGCTCCGGCGTGATCCCCACCTCGGTCCTCCCCTTTTCAAGGGGAGGAGGCGCACTGTGCCTGTTTGGTTGTTTTGCTCGGCGCTGATGTTTCGCCTCCGGCTCAACGCACCTGCGCCTTCGCGGTGCTCGTGATGAGCACCACACAAACGCATGTGCAGGCGCAGCCGGGGTGAGCGGCACGCGAACCATAAAGGCGAGCAATTACAATAAATGGATATTCGGCGGGTCTGGCGGTTTCCAGGCTTCGAACCGCGGAAGCTGGAGTTTTGGGTCCGGGCCGGGCGGAAAGCCTGCGGCGGTCAGACTCTCCGTCGCCATCATATGAAGCGCAGTCAGATCCTCGCGCTCATCGTCCAGATCCTTCGCGGATTCCCATAGAGGTTCCGGCGCCAGCCAGGAATGGAGGGACTGGAGATAGAGGGGGTTAGTCTGACCAGCTGCGTCGCGCCTCTTTGAGTTGTTCTCGCGGACGTTCTGTCCGCATAGAACGGGCTCAAGGCTGTTGCCGCTTTCACGATGATGAGAGGGTAAGGCCCTTCTCCTTCCCGGGAAGGAGAAGGGTTTGGGATGAGGTTGGGGAGCTGCATCTGGAACCGTCGAGCTAGCGGAAGTCTCATATCCCCTCACCCCAATCCCCTCTCCCCAAAGGGGCGAGGGGGTCGCGCTACTCGGGCGTGAGTTGCCCGTACTCTCAAGCCGCACCGTAAGCGCGCGGCCTGCAAGGCGGGTGGCGAGCACATCGGCGCGGAGCAGCACGCGAGAGAGCCGCCCATAGCGCGCCAGAAGGTGGCGGGCATCAACGGGTTTCAGGCTGTCTGGCAGGAGCTTGTATTGTGATTTCACGCGGCGTTTAGACCGTCGCTTGCCGCCTTCAATCACCGGTGTGGTGATGGAGAATGTACAAAGCCTCGGCGTGTCAGCCAGCAGGGCGCGAAGCTCACGGTCCTGACGACGGATCATAGGCGAGGGTCCAGTATGGTCTGATGTGCCGCGCTGCCAGCGTTTGAGCGGGGCGGGTTTGACCAGCCCACGCTCGATCAGCTGGGCGGCCAGAAACAGGATGAAGCACCGAATCTGATGCTCCAGCCGACGGATATGCATGTAGAGCCCGGCCATGTATCCGAACTGGATCATTGGCGTGTCGGCCTCGCCTTCAACATAGCGATGCGCATGGGCTTTGTTGCGGGCGATATAGGCTGAAAGCCGCTCAGCAATCTCGGCCGGCTCTCTCGATGGAGGGGTATATGCGCTCGCTTCAGGCATGCGGGCATTATGGAGGAGGTGAGAAGGGGTGGGATTAAATGGTAGGGCGGGCCTTGGCCCGCCGTGCTTTTTTGGTGGGCCAAGGCCCACCCTACGC